>CAJXVN010000054.1 GCA_913060775.1 uncultured Gammaproteobacteria bacterium
GAGATGTAGAGAGGTCTCGTGGGCTCGGAGATGTGTATAAGAGACAGGATTAATTCGACATCAAACAGCAGCACCTGGTTGGGGCCGATGGAAGGCGGAGCGTTTTCGCCATAGGCGAGGGCCGCCGGAATGGTCAGGCGGAAGGTTTCGCCCGGCTTCATCAGCTGCAGCGCTTCCTGCCAGCCCGGGATCACCTGCGCCACGTTAAAGGTGGCGGGTTCGCCGCGGTCATAGGAGCTATCAAACTGGGTGCCGTCGATCAGGGTTCCCCGGTAGTGGACAGTGACATCCGCCACATCGGTAGGGTGAGCACCCTCTTTGACAGAAGTGACCACCGAATATTGCAATCCGGATGAGGTTTCCGTAACCCCTTCGGTGACGCGGTTTTTAGCCAGATAATCCTGGCCAGCTTTTTCGTTTTTGATCGCCGCCTGACTAGTCTGGTTAAGCTGCTTATCGCGATAACGTTGCATGGCGCTCATCTGCTGTTCGATTGGCAGTTGTGCAGTGCCGGCGGCGGCATCGCGCAGTGCCGTAGCTACAATTCCCATATCAATGTCGAGCTGGTCGCGGATCAGGCCGTTGGCAATGCGCTGGCCGATGGCATAGCTGAACTGGGCACGTTCGCTGCTGAGATCAATGTCTGCACCGGCTGCGAAACTGGCAGAACAGGAAAAAGCGGTTAAAAGGGTTGCAGCAAACATCATTCTTGGTTGCATCAAATTCTCCATAAACAGGAATAAAGTTAAGAGGGTTGTTCCGATACGCCGATCCAGCACCCGGACGTTTTCGGAATGATCCGACGGAAGCGAGACTGGTTAAGGTAACGCTGAAAAAACACTGGATACAGAAGATGGATGCCCTGAGAGGGGCAGTTACAAATTCCGCAGTCTTCAGCGATTCCTTATAGTTTAATACCGTGTGGTGAAGGCGGTTGGAGCGTACCATGTTAGCCGTGGATACGAATTGAATATAGGGAGGGGTTTTAAATGTTTGATGTTGATCTGTTTGTCACCGAATGTCAGGCCGCGCTGTCGGCGCCAGAGCCAAAACGGGTGGTTGAGCGGCTGCTGCGTGAGGCCATGGCCGATGTCGAGGGCGTTGCCGAGGCGCTCGGCGGTGGTGCTGATGCCGTATTTCAGCCCCTTTTCCGTTCCCCCGAGCTGACCGTGGCTAATATGTCCACCGCACCGGGTTCAACCAGCCCGATTCACAACCACTGCATGTGGGGAGTGATTGGCGTCTATGCGGGGCAGGAAGATAATTTTCTCTACAAGCGCGGCGCCAACGGCCTGGAGCAGCAGGAGACCAAAATCCTGCGGAAGGCGGATATTTATGTGATGCCCGATGACCTGATTCACGCCATCCACAACCCGCTGGGTGAATTCAACGCCGCGCTGCACGTTTATGGCGGTGACCTGGTGGAGCGGCCGGGGCGTAGCATCTGGAATCCGCAAACCGAGGTCGAAGAGGAATACGATATTCAGCAGGTACTGGCCTATACGCGGGAGCTGAGTTCCTGATCAGAGCTTAGTTTCACTGGCTGCTGTTGAAACAGCTTCGCGGCCCTGATTCCGCTGAGGGCTTAAAGCTGTGGTCTGCCCCCAATTACGCAGCTGCCTTTCAGGGAAGCATCTTAAACCGTCTCATTGAATCCTCAATGATCGGCCGGACATCTGGTGGGCAAGGAATCGCGCGTTTCTGCGAGGATATTCGGTTCGGCGCTTTCCTAGGTTTCAGACCATTCAGCTCTTTTACGTGAGCTATCCAAGACGTCTTTAGCGATCAGAATTGACACCGAACGCGCATGGTCGAGACCTTTAACACCGGGGTTTCTTTTTGGCGCTAGTACATCGCTAATTAGCACTTCGGTTACAGGGTAGTTTTTGTTTGGTTCCACATCAAAGGATTCGCTTTCTGGTTTGAAGGATTTCAGTCCGGCTTCGGCGATCCATTCTTCCGGCAACTCGAAAGAGTCGTTTTGTTTCGGTTCCTCGTAGTGCATAGCCCTCTATCGCCTCAATCAGCCGTCGCCTGATTGATTTTTTATGACCCTGTAGTTATCGTCCAAAAAACCGACTGCCTCAAAAGCAGCGTTATTCCGGTGTATGCGGTGGGTCGAAATCCGTTTGGTCCGGGTCTTTAGATAAATCATTTTGAAACCCTGCTTTTAACGCACTGAGGCGGTTGGCTATCGATCTCGCGTGTTCCTGCTCCTCTGTTGCGAACTGTTCGGCCAGTTGTTTGATCGCTGGGTTGGTGGCGTTGTCGGCAATATCTCGGTAAAAGGTTTCCGCACTTTGCTCGACTTCAAGGGCGCTCTGCAGGGCGTCCTCGGCACTCATCAGATAGTGCACGCTTGAGTAGTGGAATATTTCAGGGGACTCATCGTCGGGCCACGAATATTCCCATGCCTTGAAGCGTGGCAAGGTTTCGTTCCTGCATAAGGCCTTCATATCAAGCGCATGGCTATCGCTGTGGGCCGCCAGTGAGCTTAATAATTCATGTAAAGCGGGATTGTTGTGCACGGCCATGGTTTCAGCCAGTTCATGCATGCGGTCGGCCGCCTCCTGTTCCAGGGCAACGCTGTGGGCTAGAAATACAGCCCTGTCCAGCCAAAGCGGCGAGTCTTTTTTATCGGCACCCGCGCTCATATTTCAAAGCTCTTGCGTAGATTAGTCGGCTGCGTGTCTGGGTGTTCGACTGGCCATGTTGGCCTTGGCTGGCGATAAAAAATACCTTTTGAGAGGCCATCATCACCGTGTAAAAAAGCGGCGGCTTTTACCGGATCATCAGTGCACACCTCTTCAAGGTGAACCGTTTCTTTCCACTGCTTTTGTTCGGGACAAAAGGTCGGGCACTGACTCAAGACCTGGATAAAGGCAAACCCTGGGTGTTGTACGGCTTCAAATAACATATGCGCCAAACCGTTAGGGTCCCCGGAATAGCCACGGGCAATAAAACTGGCACCGGAGGCTAAAGCGATGGCGCAAGGTTGAAAGGGTCTGACTTCAGGGCCGTGAGGCGTGAGCTTGCTGTGCTCCCAACTCGCTGGCGTGGTCGGCGAAGCCTGGCCTTTGGTCATGCCGTACACCTCGTTATCCATAACAATGTAGACAATATCGACGTTGCGCCGACTGGCATGCAGAAAATGGTTACCGCCAATAGAAAAGCCATCGCCATCACCGCCCATGGCGATCACGTTTAGATCCGGGCGGGCTACCTTTAAGCCTGCTGCCACCGGTAATGCCCGGCCGTGAACGCCGTGAAATCCGTAGCTGTTGATGTAAGCGGGTAGCCGCGACGAGCAGCCAATACCCGAAACCAGCACCGCATCTTCGGGCGCCTGTTCGAGGGCGGCAAAAGCCTTGGTGATGGCATTGAGTACGGCGAAGTGTCCGCAACCGGGGCACCAGATTGGCTTGACGCCAGATTTGTATTGTTTAGCGCTCAACATGAACTCATGCCTGTATCGATAAGCTTCTCTACCTGGGCGACAATTTCAACCGGGCTAAACAGAGCAGGGCCGGGGCGACAGTACTGGTGGAAAGATAGCTGATCAGGGCCCAAACCCTGCGAATCGAAAGACCCTAAGTAATGAGCAAATTGCCCCTGCTGGTTTTGCTCTATCACCAGCGTTTGCCTTGCTTGTCCCATGGCCTGCTTAATTTTCTCCAGGGGTAAAGGCGAAAGCAGACGAATGCCCATCACACTGATGTCGATGCCTTTTGCCCGCAGTTGGGTCTGGGCCTCTAACGAGACCTGATACAACGACCCCCAACAAATTAACAGTAGGGAGCCCTGGCCATGTACTTCGGCCCAGTGCGGGGACTCGACCAAACTGTCCAGTTTGCGCAGGCGTTTGGCCAGCTGTTGTTGGTGATCCGCCGCTTTGGGTGAGGGAATCGCCGCCGCATTGTGCTCCAGGCCATCAGCGGTAAACATTCCGTCGGGCTGTCCTGGTAAGGCAAGGGGTGATATGCCCGAATCAGTGTCGAGGTAGCGAAAATAGGGCGCTGGTTCTCCCGCCTCACCTTGAGCCAGTATGGCCTGCTCCGTGTTTGCGCTGAAACCCGTGCTCGCCGTAGGCGGCATAATTTGAGAGGACTGGCCGAGAAATTGATCCGACAACACGATAACCAGGCTTTGCCGTTCGCTGGCAATTTCGGCCGCCCAGCCCGCCGTAAAATGACAATCGCTGATCGATAATGAGCTCAACACCACGTGAGGCGCATCACCATGTAAACCATAAACCGCCAGGTTAAAGTCACTCTGCTCGTTCTTGGTGGGAATGCCCGTGGACGGCCCGCCCCGCATAACATCCACCACTACCAGAGGCGTCTCACTGGCCACCGCCAGACCCATCGCTTCGCTCATCAGGGCCATGCCCGGACCGGAAGTAGCAGTCATCGCCGGCACCCCACCAAAGCCCGCGCCAATCGCCATATTCACCGCCGCTAACTCGTCTTCAGCCTGCACCAGGTGGCCGCCGACCGATTCAATCTCCCCAGCGATCCATTCCAGCACGTCCGAGGCCGGAGTAATGGGATAGGCCGCGACAAAACGAATGCCGGCCTCTAACGCGCCCAGGCCGGTCAACTGGTTGCCATTAGCTACCCACAAGTTCTGTTCATTATTAACGCCGCTAGCGTGAGTGGGCAGCGGTAAAACAGGCTTAAGCGGTATCGGCTGTTCAAGTTGTAATTGCGTACCCCCAAGGGCCACCGTTATTGCCAGTTCGATGGTCTCTTGCGGGTGCTTCTGTAACCGGTGGCGTATGGCTAGTTCGGTGATCTCTGCAGTGCAGCCGAGCCAGCCAGTCACATAACCCAACAAAGCCAGATTGCTGTGGCCTGATCCCAGGGTTTTAGCGAGGCCGAGAAAATCCAGAGTGAGCGTTTGTTGCGGTTGAGGTAGGTTTGCCGGATATTTTCCTGCGGCTTTATCCTCAATTAAAATCGTTGATTCAGTAACCGGAATCTCATCGGCAAAACGCTGAAAATTGCTCCAGTCCAGCACTAGCAATAAGTCTACGCTGCCGCTGAGGTTAGTCACGATTTCGGAGCCCAGACGGACAATCGCGGCTGACTCGCCTCCGCGTATCTGCGGCCCAAAGGTCTTACGCAACACGCCGTATAAACCCAGCTTTGCCGCTGCTCTGAGCAGCATCTCCCCCGCAGTCACCACGCCGGTGCCGCCGGAACCTACCATGGCGATGGTCAGATTATTCATCGGGTATTACAGTTTTAGTTCTCAAATGATAGATAACGCCCGTATAAGCGGCCGGCAGACAGGTCGGTCCAGCGACCGAAGGGAGTGCTTAATGCGCTGGCTAGGGTTCTACGCACCAGCAAAATCATCGCCGATTACTTCGCTATTAATTTTGAATATTTCATCTGCAATAGATTCAAGCATATCCGTCAGTACCTTGCTGTCGGCAGAATCTTCGAAAACAAACAAACAAAAAGCTGACATGGCATCCAAAACCACGAGCGGTATATAGACGTACTGGTTTACGTGTGTGTCGCAATCATGGTCACGTGGGCCCTTGATTCCTGAGTCATCTCTTTCCAAATAGTGAACACCGAGACTGACCCAACTGCCATGCACGTGGTGTGAACCGATACGCTGGCCTACAAGGTATTGAAGGCGAGGTTTGCCTGTAGCATTAATCATTGAGGCTAGGTCGGGCAATTTCTTTGTGCCCGATATTTCCTCTTCAGATAGGCCTGAGTCATTAATGCAGCGGTCAATCGAGGAAAGCATTCGTTTTTCTATTTTTAGTTGATTCTTGTCCCTAGTTTCGATGTTTTTCTCGATCTCCGCTTTAAACTCAATCTCTGTTCGTAGCCCATTAGCAATATAGCGGTTGAAACGATCGTCGTTAGACGTTCTGCACAGCCAGCCTAGAATTACGCAAGACTCAAAAATACAGCGGTCCAAGATTGAAGTCGTTTCGCCAAATTTCCCTTCATGGGAAAGCGCCACATTAGAATGCATCAATCGCCCACAGCGGTTTATAAGACCAACAAGAATAAAGTAGTCCTCATCTTTTATTTTCTTTAAGGCTGGAGACTCAATACCCAGACAAGCGAGGGAAACGCAAACCATCGCCACGTACTTGTACCACTCAAATAGAACTGGGCGGTAGTCACCTGTTTCTCGGCAACGGTCGATATCAGCTTGAGGTATATCAGGTGGATCTGGAAACATTGACTAATTTGAACCCCGACGCCAAGCGACGGGGCGAAGAGCGCAGCGCATTGTCCCGATAGTGCGTTTTGTTATATGCCGTTCCCCGCTCATGCTATAAGCCTTTTAATTTCACTAAACCAGGTAGCTAAATCCTCATAGCCACCCCGAACCTTAATTCTTTCTACAGTCATTTTTTCAATGGCTTGAGTATTTAGCGATTTTTTCTTGTTACTACTGTGTTCCTTTTTCTTTTCGGCGGTCAACTCATTCCAATTATTATTTGCCGCTATGTTAATTGCCTCAGCAACCAGCATTGGGATGTCATCGTTATCGCCAAGTTCCCCGAGCTGAATAACTGTACCGTTTTCTGCATAAGCTTCTATTATTGCTTCATGGTGAAGATAGTTTTCTAGCTCCAACTTTGATGTGTTAAAGGCGACTTTCTGGCTATTTCCTTCCTTATTTATTCGCTGTACTGCTGTGCGGTATTCTGCAACATCGTTGTCATATATATGCACCTCGGGCTTGCCAAGTCCATCAAGATGCTTCTGCTCTATATAGTGCTTTAATGCTGAACCGCCTGTTATGACATAGCCAACCTCATTAGAACTCATTAAATCGATAAAATTCGAATCATCTTTGTTTATGATTTGGCTATATCTTTTGAGAGCATTTACGTCGTGATTACCCTCTACGTACAGCAAGACTTTGATGCGTTCTGATGGGTTTGGAAGAATTCCAAGAGTAGATATAACTTTTGATATTACGTCCTCGTTATCTTCACCACTAATTGGATTGACGCCATAGTCTATTTTTATTTTGTTCTCATTATCGGTTGATATAAATCTTAACGACTCAATCGGAATTTCTCTGACAAGATTGGCACTATGAGTAGTGAAAATAACTTGGACATCGTCTTGCTGGCTTAACTCAGACAGGGCATCAATAATCATGGTTTGATGATTAGGATGTTGGGATGTTTCAGGCTCTTCAATAGCGTATATTATTGAAGGAGCGTTCTTTTCAGCTTTTCTCTTTTCAGCTTGAGCTTGGAAAAAGCTTAATACTACAAGCCTTCTAATCCCGCTTCCTCTCTTGTTTAGAGGTATGTTGTTTTCGTTCAGCAACGTTAAGTCAAAAACCTTGCTGTAGCTAGGGTCTTTGTTGAAGTCAGATTTAAGTCGTTCAGATATATCTTCGTCGAACTGTTTAAGCTTCTCTATAGTTCGATCTGCTATATCTGTTGAATATTCTTTTACCTTTTCTTCTATATTTTCTAAAAGAACCTGAACCTCTGGTAGCGCAAGCGCTTCATTAATTGCTGACTGTAGAGGGTCTTTTATATCACCATCTTTATCATCAAATGTTTTATCTGATTTAAAGAGCGAGAAGATAGGAAGTAATTTTTTAAGAGCACTCCAGACAGCTTTCAAGTTATCTTCATTGTCGACGTTACCATCTACTTTTAGTTCTTTAAGTGTTCTCTCTCCACCAATTTGATCTCTTATTGCAGCCCTTATTGGAGGATTCTTCCTTTTATTGACTCCATCTAGATCTACATTAAGTTCTTCGGCCGCAGCCTTAAGCGGCGTATTTTTCATGCTTAGAAGGTTTGTTAGTCGAGGGTCTGATGGGTGGTTTGCAATTAGATATATGGCTGTAGTCTTTCGGCCGCCGAAGGTGAATATCTTTTTTATTTCTAATTGGTTATTAGCATTTAATATACCCTCGTCTACTGGCGGAGATGCTACTGAAGTATCTAAAATCACTTCATCGGGAATATTGTCAAAACAGCAGGTAATTTCTATTGAGTTTCCTTCAGCGTTATTGGATAAATCACTCTGATCAACAGAGTCGTTAAAGAAACCATCAATGGCTTCCAGGATGGCTGATTTCCCAATATCATTTTTTCCGATTATGGCGGTCAAATCTTCGATAAAGAAGTCTTGTTCAGATTGGTAGCATCTGAAGTTTTTTAGCGTTATTTTTATAAGTCGCATGCAAATACCCTTATTCTAATTATCGCGCCGTCTATCCGTGTTAGGCATGAATCCCGGGGTCAGGCCTTGTAATCACGTATGTTGAATCCATTCTGCTTTCCCCGACTTTATCGAAAATCACCTAACAACTTCGCGGCCATGATTTGGTGGCACGCTGCAGATCGTCTAAAACAACTGGCGCAACCCATTTCCCGGCCACCCAAATCAATCCCGCTCAGCATTATTCGGCAGGTAGCCGTTATGGGCGAGGAACTCACCGCGGCTTGCCACGTAAGCATCGCTGCCGTCCACGCCGCTGCCATCTACCCAGCGGTTGAAGAAGTTATTGAGTGCGCAGACGCTGATGGCGCTGTGCAGAGCGTCGTCGCTCCAGCCTGCTGCGCGGACTGCGTCGGCGTCGGCGCGGGTTATTTTGCTGGGGGTTTCGGTGAGTTTTTTGACGTATTTCAGTATCGGCTTGAAGGCTTCATCGAAGGGCGTTGCGTCGATGTCTTCGAGCAGGCTGGCCATGAGGTTTACGTCCAGGCCGAGTGCTTCGGCGGCGGCTGTGTGGGCACCGTGGCAGTAATGACAGGCGTTGAGGCCGGAGCCAAACGCAAAAATAAGCTCTCGCTGCATGACGGAGAGTGGTGAGTCGCCGCGCAAGATATGTTGCGCCAGCGGCAGGGCTAACTGGGCAGTCTCCGGATAAAGCTGAAACAGATCGACCAGGTCAGCGGGTTCGGGCAGTGCGGTCAGGTTAGCCATGGTTATCTCCTCCGTTACATAAGCAGTGATCGGTTCTAATGTTTCTCAAACTGTTTTTTGCCGAACAGGATTTCTCGCTGCTGTTCATTTTGCGGGCCGGGTTTGGCTGGTCGCAGGTCGGCCATGACTTCCAGCCCTCGGGCTACTGCTGGTCGCGATTTAAGGCGCGTGATCCAGTTAGCGACGTTGGGGGTGGAATCGATGTCGTGGCCCTGGCGTTCATAATGCAGGGTCCAGGGCAGGATGGCCATGTCGGCGATGGAGTATTGATCACAGACGAAATCTCGGCCTTGTAGCTGTTTATCGAGCACCTGGTAAATACGGCCGGCTTCGTTGGTGTAGCGGTCGATGGCGTAATCGATGGCCTCCGGGGCGTAGTCACGGAAATGGTGGGCCTGACCAAACATGGGCCCAACGCTGGCCATCTGAAACATTAGCCATTGCAAAACGTTGTACCGCGCGCGGGCCTCGGTGGGTAGAAAGCGGCCGCATTTCTCAGCCAGATAGATGAGGATGGCACCGCTTTCAAACAGTGAAATTGGCACTCCGCCGGGGCCTTCCTGGTCGATCATGGCCGGCATTTTGTTGTTCGGGCTGATTTTCAGAAATTCGGGCTTGAACTGATCACCCTCGGCGATATTCACCACGTGGGTCTGGTAGGCCATCTCCAGCTCTTCGAGCAGGATGGTGACTTTAAATGCGTTGGGCGTGGGCCATATATAGAGGTCAATCATTCGTCTACTCCTGACGCTGTTTTCTTTTCGGTGGGGATGTCGGGATCGGTATCAGTTTCGGTATCGGAAGGGGTTTCGGTATCGGTGATGGCCTCATCATCGCCCGTAGCGCCCTCTTCCTCATCTGCCGGTTCACTCGGTTCGCTCCACGGCAGGCTGCGATAGAAGCCGCTTTCGTCGATGGGCACCAGCGGGTATTTGATGATGTCAAAGTAGGGTGAGTAGTCAAAATCGGCAGGTACTGCCAGCCGCGGATCGCGACGAAACAGGCGTATGCCGGAGTCGCTATCCAGCTTAACGACGGGCAAAATCGGGAAACTGACACTGCCAAAGGCTTCGGAGATGACGGTTGAACAGACGGTTTTGGTGGGCATCTGTACGTTGTGCTGAAACAGCACCGAGCGCCAACGCCGGGGCAGGATCGCCCAGGGAAACAGCAGCCGGGCTAAATCCAGTAACTGACGCAGGTTGTAGCCTTTGCCCAGTTCGTCGATGGCGTGGTTGATGACCCGCTGGCTATCGATGTAGGTGAGTGCGCGTGGCCGGCAAATGCGGATGTGCTCGTCGTGGTATTTGGCCAGCGAGGTGAGAATGACCCCTTCGCCCAGCAGGGCCTCAATAATCAATGGGTCCTGGGGGTCGCCCTGATACAGGCGTTCAATCCGTTTGCGGACGGCTTCGTTTTCGATGTCGTGAATACGGCCGATGTAGAGCACCGAATGTGACCAGTGGCTCTGGGTAATCAGCCCGATGACTTCTGAAACCCGGCTGCGGCCTTCGATTAACAGTACGTCGCAGGGCCGAATTTCGTGGCAGATCCGCTCGAAATCACAGGGCGCGGGGTGTTCGCGCGGTTTTTCCGCCATTAGCCAGCGGGCCACCAGATTCGTCAGCGGATCGGTGAGCCTCATGAGGTGGCTGGCTGGTTCACAGCGTGCGGCAGTGCTGCAGCGCGGGGAATTTTTCGCGCAACAGTTCGAGGCTTTGCAGGTTAATCTCTGCCGTCGCCACACCACTCCCCTGCTCGTCCAGCTCGGCAAGAATATCGCCCCAGGGCGAGATGATCATGCTGTGGCCCCAGGTATGGCGACCCCGCTCCCGACCAGCGCCCTGGTCGGGAGCGATCAGGTAGCACTGGTTCTCGATGGCACGGGCGCGCAGCAGGATTTCCCAGTGGGCGAGGCCGGTGGTGGCGGTAAAAGCCGATGGCAGGGCTACGATTTGGGCGCCGGCTACCATCATCTGCCTAAACAGCTCGGGAAAACGGATGTCGTAACAGACCGCCACGCCGAGTTTGCCCCACGGGGTATCGATCACGCAGGAATTTTCGCCGTGTTCGATGGTGGCCGATTCGTTGTACTGCTCCTTGCCAGAATTGAGCGCCACATCAAACAGATGAATTTTGTCGTAGCGACCCAGCAGTTCGCCGTCCGGTCCCACGGTGAGGCAGGCTGCTCTTACTTTGCCGGGTTCATTGGCCAGAATCGGAATGGTGCCGCCTACCAGCACAATTCCGTGCTGACGGGCCTGGTCGGACAGAAATTGCTGAATCGGGCCATCCCCGGCGGGTTCGGCGAGTTTTACTTTCGCCTGGGCATCCGCAGACAGCACGGCAAAATTTTCGGGTAACACGACGATTTGCGTGTCGGTCGCTGCCGCGCTGGCGATCAGGTCGGCGGCTGCTTTCAGGTTTTGATCCAGGTCGTCTGCCGAAACCATCTGGATGGCGGCGACTCTTGGCGAGGAGGATTGAGCTGTCAACGGAAATCTCCCTGATGCGTTAACGGTTAGATGGAGCGAATTGGGTCATGTTGCCTGGTGATTATCAGTGGTCCGAATTTTAATGCAGGGTGACTGGTTACCCCTTGCCGTTTTCTTTATTCTAACTCTGCCAGGAGCCGGGTTTGTCCAGAATGGGATTGATTACGGGTGATTGCAGCATTGTTAGCCCACTATTTAATGAGTCGTCATCGGCTCCAGCGCGGGTCGATGTGAACTCGGGTGCCGATGATGCTATCGGTGGCGAGATTCGCTATCAACTGGACCGGTTTTTTCGCCAGCAGGAGCGGCACGCCCTGCAAATTGCGCGCTATTCAACCCGTAACAGCGACGATGCCGCTGATCTGGTGCAGGAGGCAATGCTGCGGTTTGTCCGCCGCTACAGTCGGCGCGATCAACAGGAATGGCCGCCCCTGTTTCATCGGATACTGCAAAATTGTATGGTCGACTGGCAGCGGCGGCGCGGTGTGCGCGATCGTTTTCGCGGCTGGTTGGGTAAATCGGATGACGAACCGGATCAGGAAGATCCATTTGCCAGGGTGGAAGACCGACAGCAACCCGGTCCCGCCGAATCCGTTGGCGGCGAGCAGATCGGTGATGTCATTGACCAGGCCCTGCAGCAGTTGCCGCTGCGACAGCGGCAGGCTTTTTTGCTGCGCAACTGGCAGGGCATGAGTGTGGCCGAAACCGCTGTTGCCATGGGCTGTGGTCAGGGCAGCGTAAAAACCCATCTTTCGAGGGCGCTGGTGCGGCTGCGCGAATTACTGTCCGACCAGCAGCAGGAGCTTTAAATGAAATACCCAAAGAACAATCAGACCAACGCCCCTGACCGGGAAATGACCCGGCAGATTGTGGACCGGCTTAACCAGCAAACCGAGGAGCTGGATGGTGCAACCCTGTCGCGCCTGGCTCAGGGTCGAAATGCTGCGCTGGATCAGCTCGACGGGGGGCGATTAACTCCGCGCTGGTTGAATATCCGGCGGGTGGAAAGCTGGGCGCTGGTTGCGGTCATAGCCATGGCCCTGGGCCTGGGTGTGCTGCTGGGGCCGCAAACCTTTAACGAGTCGGCCGATAACGGCCTGCCAGAGGGGCTACTGGCGGGCCGTGATGCTGGCCTGGACCAGCTGGCCGACCTGGAACTCCTCGCCGCCGATGATCCCGAGCTGTTTGCTGATCTGGATTTTATTGCCTGGATGGATCAGAGCGACCTGGAGAGCGGCGTTCCGGAAGGCTCGCTGCCGGAAGCGGTGCCCTCCCCTGCCGATAGCATTAGTGGGGAGCATGCCGGTTGAACCACCCGCAAACCATCGCCGAGGGTTATTTGATGAGTCTGATAAAAATCCGGTTCATGGCCGCCCTGCTCTGTACCTGGTCGATGGGTGTTTCGGGGGAGACGACGTCCGCCGGATCGGAAAAGCGACCACCGTTACCGGCCGCACCGGAACCACTGACGACAGAACCCTCGCTGGAATTGCTGGAATTTCTCGGCGCCTGGCAGGCCGATGACGATCACTGGTTGCAACAAATGCGGCAACTTGATGAATCGTCGGTATCGTCGCCGGTGACCCCTGTGCCGGAACCGCCCGCCGGAGATACTCCGTGAAGGGCTGGGTGCTCGCAGTGCTGGTGGCGTGGTTGCCGCTGGCGGCCGTGGCCGAAAATCGCGATCGGGTTGAGGCTTTCTCGGCTGATCAACGCCAGTTACTTGATCGGGTGGCGCCGGACTGGCGGGAACTGCCGGCCGAGCGGCAGCAACAGTTAAAACGTGGGCTCGAGCGCTGGCAAAGCCTGGATCCTGAGGAGCGGAAAAAGATGGCGCCGCGGCTAAAACGCTGGCGCAACATGACGGAAGGCCAGCGCCAGCAGATGCGCAAAAATTATCGTCGGTTCCAGCAGTTGTCGCCGGAAAAACAGCAACGGTTGCGTGAACTGCGGCAAAATTTTCGTAATCTGCCGAGTGACCAGCGCCAGCAGTTGCGCCGCCGCTGGCAGCAGATGGACGATGAGCAA
The DNA here is from genome assembly GCA_913060775.1 of uncultured Gammaproteobacteria bacterium. Lineage (GTDB taxonomy): Bacteria > Pseudomonadota > Gammaproteobacteria > Immundisolibacterales > Immundisolibacteraceae > QNFC01. The sequence goes on from CAJXVN010000054.1 coordinate 13,466, forward strand.
CGTCAGCAGATTAAACAGCGACTGGGCGACCGGGCTAATGGTGACTCAGTCAATCGCCGCCCTGCCGATCATTGGAATCAACGTATTCCTCCGCGATTTGATAAGCCTTCGGCGAAAAATCCGGGTAACCAGCCCCGCTAGTGGTGGGGTTGTGGAGGCGCGCGGTCGGGTCATGAGTCATTTGAATGATAAGCAGATAATCGAGGCCTGGCATCGGAATGCCCGGCCCTGGATCACCGCTATCCAGCAGGATCGTATCGAATCCCGGCGGCTGGTGACCAACCGAGCGATTCTTGAAACCGTCGACTCCCTTAATGTTCAGTCCGTGCTCGACATCGGCTGTGGCGAAGGCTGGCTGGTGCGTCAGCTCAGCGCCGCCGGCCTGCGGGTCGCCGGGCTCGACGTGGTCCCCGATCTGCTGGAACAGGCGCGTCGGCTGGGCCCGGAGCGCTATTACCTGATAGCGTACGAAGCGTTATCGGCGCGCAACCCGGCTGATTGTTTTGACCTGGCCCTGTGCAATTTTTCCCTGCTCGGCAAGGAGTCGGTGGACCACCTTTTTGGTGTCTTGTCGGGTCTGTTAAACCCCGCTGGCTCTGTCTCTTATACACATCTCCGAGCCCACGAGACCTCTCTACATCTCG
>CAJXVN010000055.1 GCA_913060775.1 uncultured Gammaproteobacteria bacterium
ACGAGATGTAGAGAGGTCTCGTGGGCTCGGAGATGTGTATAAGAGACAGCTCGCAAATAGAGCTACGGATCATGGCCCACCTGTCCGGGGACGAAGGCCTGCTAAACGCCTTCGCCGAAGGCCAGGATATTCACCGCGCCACTGCCGCCGAGGTCTTCGGCATGCTCCCCGACCAGGTGAGCACCGAACAGCGCCGCAACGCCAAGGCAATTAATTTCGGCCTCATATACGGCATGTCTGCCTTCGGTCTGGGTAAACAGCTCGGCATTGGTCGGGGTGAAGCACAGAGCTACATTGACCTCTACTTCGCCCGCTATCCCGGCGTGCGGGCCTACATGGACGAAACCCGCGAAAAAGCCCGCGAACTCGGTTACGTAGAGACCGTCATGGGTCGCCGCCTCTACCTGCCCGAGATCAACGCCCGCAACGCCCAGCGCCGCCAATACGCCGAGCGCACCGCCATCAATGCGCCCATGCAAGGCACCGCTGCCGACCTGATTAAACGAGCAATGATCACCATTGACGCCTGGCTCAGTGAACAAGCCGAGCCAATCAAAATGATCATGCAGGTCCACGATGAACTGGTATTTGAACTACCGGTAGAGCTAATCGAGAGTACCCGTCAAAAAGTCGACCAACTGATGACTGCCAACAATCCTCTGAAAGTACCGCTAGAGGTGGAGATTGGTGTTGGCGACAATTGGGATGAAGCGCACTGAGCACAACGAACTTGCTGACTACCACCGCAATATTAGCTTCAGTTCTAAGCTGTTAGCGGCTAAATGCCGGAAAAGGCCAGCCTGAGAATGTGCGAAAACCGGCAGAACCGCGTGAGTAGTGTTGGAGTGCAGCGCTAACCCCCGTTCGTCGTGAGCTAATTGAACCAGCTCAATCACCAAAAAAATGGGTAGCGTCCCCTTCTTCCGTGCTTAATACAACAACTCAACTTAACACTCACGAGGAGTATGGATATTGTCTAAAGTTGTGCCAATAGATCGCAATTTTTCAGCCATTACTCCTGAAAAGGATGAGTATGAAGAGAATTGGCTTGAATCATATTGGGGCATAAAAGAACCGAAAACTTGGTTGGATCTTGAGGCCGAGTACCGGGTTGTCATTCTTGCCGATGCGGGGGCAGGTAAAACGTTCGAGACTCTAGCCAGAGCAAAGCACGTTGCAGAACAGGGGCGGGCAGCGTTTTTTATTCGTATAGAAGATCTTACTGTTGGCTTTGATAAGGCTTTTGAGATCGGTAGTTCAGATCAATTTGAAACGTGGCTATCTTCCTCGGAAGAAGCTTGGTTTTTTCTTGATTCCGTTGATGAAGCTCAGCTTGATCACCCTAGCGCGTTCGAAAAGGCAATTAAGTTATTTGCTGGCAATATTCGACCGGCCATGCATCGCGCCCATATAGTCATAACCAGTCGCCCCTATGCTTGGCGGTTTAAAGCAGACAAAGAGCTTATCGAGCGGTTACTGCCGTTTGCCCCGGTGCAACGAGAATCGAGAGATCTATCTGACACTACTACCTTCGAAGATGTCGAGCCACAGTCAGATGGGCCTCTTAGCATTTATGGGCTGAAACCGCTGAGCATTGAAGATATTCGTCAGTTCGCACAGCATCATTCAACGCCAGATATTGACCGCTTGATCACCGAACTTCAACGAGCAAACTTGTTGGAGATGGCATCTCGACCTTTTGATCTGGAGGGGCTGCTATCAAAATGGAAAACTGATGGCGAGTTAGGCAGTCGACTGGAATCGTTACGACACATAATCGATATTCGGCTTACCGAAATTGACCCTAGCCGGAGCCAACGTCAGCCCCTGAATAAAGAGAAAGCGCATGAGGGTGCACGTCTATTGGCTGCCGCGGTCACTCTGACCGGTGAAGCAGGGATATTGGTGCCGGATATTACCCACGAGAAAGCTGGGATCGATGCGGAAGAAGTCCTGGCTGATTGGCATCCAAATGATGTAAGAATTCTGCTTGCACGTGGCATATTCAACGACATCCTCTATGGTGCTGTGCGCTTCAGACACCGAGATATACGGGAGCTCTTAACCGCAGAGTGGCTGCATTCTTTGCTGCAAAAGGGTAACTCTCGTCGCCAAATTGAATCACTCTTATTTAGAGAGCAATACGGCGAACAGGTTATTGTTCAAAGACTAAAACCAGCATTACCTTGGCTTATTTTATTCGATGAACCAATCTGCCTGCGGGCGTTAGCGCTGCAGCCTGAAATCGCGGTTGAGGGCGGCGATGCTGCCTGCTTGCCGCTCCCAATAAGGCAGGGAATCCTCAATGATATTGTTAGCCGAATCGTTGCTGACGAAGATGACCGTTCTGCTCGTGACAATACTGCTATTGCGCGAATTGCTCAGCAAGATTTATCAGAAGATGTCCAGCGCCTAATTTTAGATCATCAAGATAACGACGACGCTATATTTTTCCTGGGGCGGCTTGTCTGGCAAGGCAATATGGCAGATTGCCTCGATCCTTTGACATCCATAGCGGCTGACCCGCAACGGAGTATCTACCCACGAATTGCATCAGTCAGGGCTGTGTCCGTCGTTGGAGAGCCTGCTCTACAGCAATCATTGTGGCAGGCAATGAACAATCAGCCGGACACTATTCCGCGTAGCGTCTTGGCGGAGCTGATCGAAGATGCCACGCCTGATGATCAGACGATTGCCCTTTTATTAGCTTCCATCGACAAGTTGCCCCCTTACGAGGAGTACGAAACATCTGGATTGGATCGAGCGCTTCACGCGTTTTTAGATAGATTGACAGAATTAACCGGTCAACAGAGAGAACCCCTGTTGGCTCAACTTTGTAACGGTTTCAACAACTTTTTAAGTAGAGAGCCCTATCACGAGCGGAGAGAGTGCCGAGTCTCTACCAACTTCACCTGGCTGATGGGGCCAGCTAACCATGCTGCTGAGATACTCGTTGATGACCGTGCTAATGCATGCTTTAGCCATGCGGTGGCAGGTGTTCTGCTCAAAATCCCAGCAGTAAAAAACTGGAGCGGTAGCCAGCGCAACGAGTACAAGAGCACGTTGCAGCAATTGATTCCAGCCTGGGCAGAATTCAATGACGCGCTTTTTTGGCGAAGTATCGAGGAAACGCGGGACAGGTTAACTGAGAAGGGAGAGCCGCTAACCGATGACCGACCGGTACAGTGGTTAGGACACTATTGGCGATTTGAAGCGGATAGTTTTCCACGGGCTATCGCGTTTATACGAGAACGGGAAATCAAGGATGATCAGCTAGTTGCGCTATCACTCGCTGTTCGAGTCTACGCACAGGCTGAACTGCCGGAGGACTGGAGAGAAGATCTTCATAAGGTGGTTAAAGGCAATGAGCGGTTAGAAAACTGCTTGGATCATCTCCTGAACCCTCCCGTCTCTGAAGAGCAAGAACAGTGGGAAATGGGGAGACTAGAGAGCGAACGGCAGCGAGAAAAGGAACGGCTAGAACGAGAGCGTGATCGATCGCAGTGGATCCAAAGGCTACGTGCTAATCCTGATGTCGTGCGCAATCCACCAGAAATACCTCCCGGAGAGTGGACTAATGACCAGTATTGGCTGCTCCGTGAAATGGATGGTGAAAGCTCTCAAACCGGGCGTGCCAGTGGTTCAGATTGGCGTTCTTTGATTGGTGTATTCGGTGAAGATGTCGCTCATGCTTTTCGTGACGCAGCGAAAAAGTATTGGCGGGTGTTTACACCTGAACTGGGATCTGAGGGTGCAAATACTTCGTCAACCTCGTACAAACTTATCTTTGCCATGCTAGGTCTGGAGCTTGAAAGTCGTGAGGTTGACGATTTTCCTGATCGCTTGGCAGCCGCAGAGGTATCGCATGCTTTGCGTTATGTCATATGGGAGCTGAATGGCTTTCCCAGCTGGCTGGAGACTATGTACAAAGCCCATCCGGGCACTGTGCTTAAATTGGTATGGCAGGAGTTGCGCTGGGAACTGGAAAACACTCAATCTGATAAACCAATGCACTATATCCTCCATGATCTTGTCTATCATGCGCCTTGGTTGCACCGTGATTTAACGAAAGGTATCCAGCATTGGATTGAGGGTAACCCGCAAGCAAACCCTGGAATTTTACGTCACTGTTTTCAAATCTTAGACAACGGTCAGGTGACATCTCACTGGTTTGCTGAGTTCGCGCAGTCGAAGGTTACAACGACTAATAATTTAGAGGAGCTGCCGATATGGTATGCCCTTTGGGTTGATACGGAGCCTGAAACAGGTATTGCGGCACTAAAACTCTGGTTCGAAAGCCTGGACACAGAGGCCGCTACGCTGGCAGCGCAACAGTTCATCGCCCAGTTATTGGGAGGTCGACAGCACCGGGAAGGCTGGACGTTCTTTTTAAAGTTTAAAACAGTGTCGTACCTTGAAGAACTGTATGTTTTGATGCACCAATTTATTAGGGTCGAGGATGATATTAATCGTGCTGACAAAGGCGTTTATACCCCGGGTCTGCGCGATGATTCTCAGGATGCACGAAGCCAACTGTTCACCCTTCTGTCTGAAATACCGGGTAAGGAAACCTACGTGGCTTTGTTGGAATTAGCCCAGTCTCACCCTGTAGCTAATCATCGCCCCTGGATGGCAAAGCAGGCACGAAAGCGGGCAGAGCAAGATGCTGACCTAGAGCCCTGGACCGCAGGGAAGTTATTTGATTTCTCGTCTTCACTGGAAAGGGAACCTACATCTCATCGAGAATTATTTGAGGTTGGGGTCTTACACCTCAATGATTTCAAGGACTGGCTGGAACATGGCAACGATAGTCTTTTCGAAACTTATCAAAGAATCGGCGATGAAACTGAAATGAGGAAAGTGGTGGCGAACTGGGTAAATGAGCATTCAAAAGGGCGGTACACCTGTGCCCAAGAAAACCCATTGGCGAATGATCAGCGCCCCGATATCTGGTTGCAGCGCCCTAAAGTGCCTTCGCCCGTCCCTATTGAACTTAAACTACTTGATAAAAGTTGGTCGGGGCCTAAGCTCTGCGAAAGGCTTCGGAATCAGTTGGCAGGTAACTATCTTCGTGAAGAGTCTGCTGGCTGCGGTGTATTTCTGCTTATTTGGCAGGGAGCCAAGCCTGGCCGCCGATGGAAGATCGAAGGAGACCTGGTTGGTATATCGGCCTTGGGAGATGCGCTATCTACTTATTGGTTAAGTGTTTCTAACCAATTTCCGAATGTCTTGGACATCGATATTATCGTTATTGACCTTACGATTAGGGCAACGAAATCTGACTCCTAGGGGGGACTAGGGTTAGGATTAAAGGAGGCGTAACCCTTTTACTTCGCCGCTCTGGATTTCTTTGCCGACCGGGTCGCCGAAATCGAAGCGTCCTGCCCACAATATTATCGAGGTAAAGGGGATAGACGAATTCAAGCCGGTTTATCACCACGCGTCCGCGACAGCGCGAAATCATAAACTGCATTTCGATTACGTTTTCCCATCGCTAACACGGTCACTGTGACCTACGGCACGAACACTGAACTACGCAGGTTGCCTCCTGGCAGGCACGAAGGCTCTGAACACGAACCAGACAAACGCGATCACCCCGGCACTGAATACCAGATCGCCCGGCACTCTTGCCCAGACTAGCGCCTGCATGATCGGACTTTGCATAAACTCCGCTGACCGGGCAAAGACATACCCCTGATCAATACTGACGTAGGTCTGGATCACGCCCTGAGGCAGTAGCGACAGGAATGTCATCATCGCCAGGCCGATATTAAGCGACCAGAATGAAACCTTAATAAGCTTCTCATTCCAGAACGCTGTATCGGTCAAACCACGCATACAGTAGAGCGTAAGACCTAAGCCGAGCATGCCGTAAACCCCGAACAGCGCCGCATGGCCATGATTAGCGGTGGTGTTAAGCCCCTGCATGTAATAAAGCGCGATGGGCGGATTAATGAGAAAACCAAACAGCCCTGCGCCCACCAGATTCCAGAACAAAACCGACGCAAAAAACATGAATGGCCAATGGTAGTTGCGCTCCCAGTCGGCCTCGTGTTCGATCTTGTATCGGGTGTAGGCCTCGAAGCCAACAACCAGCAGCGGGACAACTTCAAGCGCAGAGATCATCGCTCCCACCGCGATAACCGAGGTGGGTGTACCGCTGAAATAGAGGTGATGAAAGGTCCCAAGCACCCCGCCAAACAGGAAAATAATGGTCGCGAACAGGACCATGACCGTGGCAGTTGAGGTGCGTAAAATGCCCATGCGGACGAATAGCAGCGAAATAATCGCGGTGGCAAACACCTCAAAGATGCCTTCCACCCAAAGGTGGACAACCCACCAACGCCAGTATTCCATGATCGTGATGTGGGTGTGTTGGCCCCACATCAGACCAGCCGCATAAAGCAAACCGATTGCAATCGCTGAGACAAGCACGAGATATATCAACGATTTGCCGCCCTTCTTCTGCAGGACCGGCCACAACCCCCGAACGACCAGGCCAACCCAGAGAAACAGGCCAATGGTCAGATAAATTTGCCAGAAACGACCCAGGTCCACGTATTCATAACCCTGATGTCCAAACCAGAAGTTCATGGCAAGGTCACTAAAAAAGCGGTGAACGGCAGCCCATTGCCCGGCAAATGACCCCACCACAATGATCAACAAACTGATAAAGAGAAAATTTACGCCGAACCGCTGAAATTTTGGATCTCGGCCGCCTAACATGGGCGCGACGTAGAGACCGGTTGCGAGCCAGGCCGTCGCAATCCAGAGCACGGCGAGTTGCGTGTGCCAGGTACGTGTCACCGTATAAGGCAGATATTCTGCGAAGGGCAGGCCATAAAGCCCCTGCCCTTCGACCGCATAGTGAGCAGTCACGATTCCAAGCAAGACCTGCCCCAAAAACATTGCGGAAACGAGCCAGAAATATTTCGCCGTTGAACGCATTGACGGGGTGATGACGGTGGCGTCCAGAATATCCGCTTTGGCGATCCCCTCCTCGGGGAGGATGTCCTGCTGCCAAACATCAAACTGTTTAGCGTAATAGGCAATCAGCGCGCCGGCCGCAGCAAGTAGCAAAATAACGGAAGCAATACTCCAGATCAGCACTTCGGTTGTCGGTTTATTGCCAACCAGCGGTTCGTGCGGCCAGTTACTCGTGTAGGTAATGTCCATATCAGGACGATTGGTAGTCGCACCCCACGCCGTCCAGAAGTAAAAGGCGGAGAGCTGTTTCGCTTCCGATTGCGATAGCAGCCCATACACTGGGAAGGCGTAATCGCGACGCAACGCGAGTGCCTCAGGGTCGCTTCCTCCATAGAGGCTGACATAGTGTTTCTGCACCCGCTTGATGGCTTCGGCACGCAGGTCACTGACGGTAATCGTGCGCGATGCTGGATCGTAACTATTGGTACGCATCTCAGTCTGCAAGGCGGCTTTTTTCAGGGCCATATCCTGTGTTTCTGAAAGGCCAGGAATTGGCGATTGCAGCCGAAGTTCCAGCAGCGTTTCGGCTTCACGATGAAGCCAGTCGGCACTCCAGTCGGGGGCTAGATAACTGCCATGTCCCCAGATTGAACCTTGTTCCATTCCACCAACGGACTGCCAGACATTCTGTCCGGTTTCGATGTCGTCACGGGAGTAAAGCATTTCTCCGGAAGATGAAATGACTGCGTTCGGTATCGGAGGTGCCTGCTGATATATCTGCGACCCGAGCAGCAGCAATATGCCGAACATGACGACCATGCCAACAATGAGAATTAACCAAAGCCGCTTGATGCTGAACGTATGCTTGTAGGTTTCCATACTCCCCCCCCCCTCTCCGTGCACGTCAGGAAAATCCTTGCCCTCGGCCATCCACACCGCCAAATAGCGCAATTTTCATACCCGGGATGATTTAGGTCGTGACCCGTGACCCAATGCTAACACCTCTCCATTTGAAAATTACCAGGTGAGATAAGCCAGTAATACGGTTTATCTCCTGCAAGGGATTATCAAGGGGCTTTTAATAATTACCCGCAACTCGGGAACACCGCTACTTTAAATTTATCTCGGTTTACCAGCTCCAGCCTGTGACAGAGCTAAACCTTTCACGGCGACGGTTGTTTTCTTTGTTTATGGCTGTTCGTGAATGAAACAGGCAACCACTGATGCGGCCTTGTCACCCTGTCAGCTACCGGCCCCGACTATGGGGGGAGTAGAGCAGCTATCGGCGGGTCAGGAGGGGCAGACAACCGTTGCTAACAAGCCCCTGTGACCGCAAGGCCAATCTCGGTAATATGTCCGACCCTGAATTTAATCAGTCTCGCCCCTGGAAATAGATTCCGCCGCACTAACGGAGAACTCGAATGACCCCTTTTAACGAACTTAACGCTCCCCGCCAGCTGTTTATCAATGGCGAATATTGCGACGCAGCCAGCGGCAAGCAGTTTGACAATATTAACCCGGCGACCGGGGCCAGCCTGGGCGGCGTAGCCGAGGGCGGGGCAGAAGATATTGGCCGCGCAGTGGCCGCAGCGCGCCGGGCGATGGACGACGGCAAATGGGCAACCATGGGTAGCCACCAGCGCGAAGGCATTCTGCATAAGCTGGCTGATCTGGTTGAACAAAACGCTAAAAACCTGGCGCTGCTGGAAACCTACGACACCGGCAAGCCTTATCGGGACGCTCTGGCGGTCGACATCCCCTTATCGGTACAGACCCTGCGCTACTACGCCGGTTGGCCAACAAAGCTGCGCGGCGAAACCAACCCGGTGGCTGGCAACTTCCTTACCTATACGCGTCGCGAACCGATTGGCGTTATTGGCCAGATCGTGCCCTGGAACTTCCCCCTGTTTATGGCGGCGATGAAACTGGCGCCGGCCCTGGCGGCGGGCAATACGGTGGTGCTTAAACCGGCTGAACAGACGCCCCTCACCGCGCTTTACCTGGGCCAGCTGATGAACGAGGCCGGTATCCCACCGGGCGTGGTCAATTTTGTCTCCGGCTTTGGTGGTGATGCCGGCCAGGCGCTGATCACCCACCCGGATGTGGACAAGATCGCCTTTACCGGTTCCACCGGCACCGGCCAGCACATTATGCGCACCGCCGCTGACAGCCTGAAGCGGGTGAGCCTGGAGCTGGGCGGCAAATCACCACACATTATTTTTGCGGATGCGGATTTGAAATCTGCCATGCGCGCGATTGGCGCGGCCATTTTCTACAACCAGGGCGAAGTCTGCATCGCCGGGTCGCGGCTGTTTGTTGAAGAGTCAATTTACGACCAGGCGGTGGAAGCGGCTAAAACTGCCGCCGAGAAAATGCGCGTCGGCGACCCCTTTGACGAAAAAACTCGGGTCGGCGCACTGGTCTCTGCCGAACACTTTGACCGGGTCTGCAAATACGTGGAGCTGGGTGTCAGCGAAGGCGCGGAAATCGCCGCCGGTGGCGCGCCGATTGATACCGACGGCAAGGGATTTTTCTACCCGCCAACCGTGCTTACCGGCGTCAATAACCAGATGCGCGTCGTCCGCGAGGAGATCTTTGGCCCGGTGCTGAGCATTATCCCCTTCAGCAGTCAGGAAGAGCTGATCGCTCAGGCCAACGATACCCAGTACGGCCTCGCCGCCGGTCTCTGGACCCGCGATGTGGGTAAGGCCCACACGGTGGCTCATGCAATTAAAGCCGGCACCGTTTACATTAATGCCTATGGCCTGCTGGATGCATCCGCCCCGTTTGGTGGTTTTAAAATGAGCGGTATCGGCCGCGAAAATGGCGAGGACGGCATCAAGATGTATACGGAAGCCAAGACCGTCTGGACCTCGTTGAGCTAAGCCTATGCCCACTGTTATCGCAACCCGACAGGACAACATCCTCATGCTGGCACTTAACCGGCCCGAGGCACGCAACGCGCTCAACTCAGAACTCTGCGGGGAGCTGCTTGCCTATCTGCGCCAGGCACAGGCCGATGACGAGATTCGCGCCCTGGTACTCACCGGCACGGAGGACATTTTTTGCGCCGGTGGTGATCTGGGCGAGGTCGCCAGTTTGACCCCCATTGAACTACGCGGCTTCCTCAACGACGGCGTGCGCCAGATCGTCCACCTGATTCAAACCATGAACAAGCCGGTACTGGCGGCCCTCAACGGCCCGGTAGCTGGCGCAGGGATTGGTCTGGCGCTGGCCTGCGACATAGTCGTGGCCTGCGAAGAGGCCGCTATGGTCATCGCATTTGGCAAAGTTGGACTGATTCCTGACGCCGGCATTATGCAGTTGCTGGTGCAGAATATCGGTCTGCTGCGCGCCAAGGAAATTGTTCTCGGTTGCGAGCCCCTTACCGCCGAACGGGCAGCCGAAATGGGTTTGTATAACCTGGTGGTGCCCGAGGGGCAGTTTGATAGCGCCGTGGCTGGCTGGGCCGAACGGCTCGCCAACGGCCCCACCCTCTCCATGGGCATGGCCAAGAATCTCATGCGTGAAGCCGCACGCATGCCCTACGACGCCTTCATGGACCTGGAATCCAACAGCCAGTCGCTGGTAAAAACCTCGGCCGATCACGCCGAGGGTATTAATGCGTTTAAAGAGAAACGGCCGCCCCGATTCACTGGACAGTAACCGTGCCCGGGACCCTCGGCCCTTACTAAATTGAAGGAACCCAAACCATGCAGATCGATTTAACGGGGAAGGTAGTCATCGTTACCGGTGGCCGCCAGGGACTGGGCAACTGCCTGGTGAGTAATTTTCTTCAGGAAGGTTGCCAGGTCGTCACCTGTAGCCGCGATGGCGCCGCATTGCAGCAGGTCATTGATGGTTGGGAAGCGACCTACCCGGGGCAAATCGCCGGCGGGGGCTTTGATGTCAGCACCACGGAGGGAGTACAGCAACTGGTGGACCTGGCGGTGAACAAGTTCGGCGGAGTTGATGTGCTGGTTAATAACGCCGCCACCACTGCCGCAGGCACCGTGACTACCCTTACCGACGAGCAGTGGCAGGCGGAGTTCGACATAAAACTAATGAGCATGGTGCGTACCGCTCGAACAGTGGCACCCATCATGAAAGAGCGTGGCGGCGGCAGCATTGTCAACATTAACGCGATTTTTGCCAGCCAGCCCGACCTGGCGTTTTACGCCTCCAGCGTGATCCGTGCCGGCTCTTTAAACCTGACCAACCTGCTGGCTAAAGAGTTTGCCACCGACGGCATCCGTGCCAACGCGGTGGGACTGGGTTTATGTTCTACCGAGGTGTGGCAGAGCTACCACGATCCGGCCACCGGCAGTTATGAGGATTTTCTAACCCAGAGTGCCGAGTACTATGGCGTACCGATGAAACGACTCGGCACCCCGCAGGAAATCGCTAATGTGGTGCTGTTCCTGGCCTCTGACGCGGCCAGTTATGTCACCGGCACTCAGGTCGATGTGGATGGCGGCATGGCGGCCTACAGCTAGCAAGCCCCGGTAGCGTCGGTTACTGTTCGGTCGATTCCGCCACTGCTGGAACGGCCGATTCTTGCGTTGCGCTCAGCAGGCCCATCACTTCAGCCTCACGAGCCGCCAGAATGTTGATCTGCTCGATCAGGGCTTCATGGCCACCAGTGAGGGTGGCCGATGTCATGTAACGACCGTTCACGATGATCGCCGGGACGCCGGTGATTTTGTATTCGCGCGTGAGCCTGGCCGCATTACGCACCATGGAATCAACTGAAAAGGAGTTGAAGACCTGGTCGAACTGTTCGGCGGAAACGCCTTCGTTTTCAAAAAAACGCCGCAACAGCCCTTCGTTGTTCATGTTTAATTTTTTGACGTGCAGTGCCTTAAATAGATTCATGTGCACACGATCACCCAGCTCCAGGGTGTCGATCACGTACCAGGCGCGGGCCAGGGGTACCCAGTTATCGCGAAAAACGGCCGGCACCCTGACATACTCAACGTAATCAGGCTTGGTCTCTAACCACTCCTGCATCACTGGCTCCAGGCTGTAACAGTGATTACAGCCGTACCAGAACATTTCCACCACCTCTACCTTGTCACTGACCGAGGTGGGCAGCGGAGAAGCCAGCTCCTGATAGGCATCGGCAGCCTGACTGATTCCGGCCCATACCATTAGCAGGGGAGCAAACAGGGCTAAGCGTTTTAACATTCTGGACACCTCAATTGTCAGATCAACCGTGCGCGGGACAAGCAGATCTACGACCTGCTACCCATCACCGGAGTTCACTGTAGACCGGTAACAAACTGCGCGACGGCTTTCATTTCCTGTTCGGTGAGGCGCTGAGAAATTTCCTGCATCATCGACGCAGGGTCGGTAACACGATTGCCCGAGGCATAGGCCTGCAGCTGTTTCACGACGTAGTCGGCGTGCTGCCCTTTAAGCGCCGGCCAGGAGGCCTGGTTGTTTCCGGAACCGTCTGGGAGATGACAGCTACTACAGGCAGGTACGGCAGTATCACTGTTACCACCGCGATAAATCAGCGCACCGAGCTGAACCAGCTGCGGATCGGCCGATTCGCTTGCCACCGTCTGACTGGAAAAATAAGCGGCCAGATCCGCCACATCCTGATCCGATAAATTAGCCACCATCGGCTGCATGCTCGGGTCCACCCGGTCACCATCACGGAAAGCGGTTATCTGACTACGCAGATAGTTTTCGCTCTGACCGGCAAGTTTCGGCCAGATAGCCACCGTGCTGTTACCATCCGCACCGTGACACGCCGCACAGACCGTCGATTTGGTCTTGCCGGCTTCAGCATCGCCCTCCATCGCCTGCGTCGTCGCTACATCGCTCGCCTGAGCAACGTTCATCAACACGCTCGCAAATAGCGCTCCCAGCCAGATCATCGAAAAACGCCCACCGGTGCGAAAAACAGCCATCTAATACTCCTAAAAACACTAAATATTAAAAATTATCGTGTCAGACCTGACCAGGTCTGTCTGTAACGGGCATTGCTGGCACCCTCGGGGTTGCTAGCAACCAAATCAGCCGCGTATTCTAGCAGAGGCTCTCGGCCGAAATGCTTTGCATCTGCGCCCCTCATTAAAAACAGTTAACCCATGTCAAACTTTTACAATCAGGCAAAATTTGAAATAAGCGTGGCTGCCATCAAACAGCTTCCTCCCGAACAGGGTTATGAGGTGGCCTTCGCCGGTCGCTCCAATGCCGGCAAATCCAGCGCCATTAATGCGCTGACTGGCCACCGCAACCTGGCCAGAACCAGTAAAACCCCTGGCCGCACCCAACTACTCAATTTTTTCCGTATGGATGAACAGCGCGCCCTGGTTGACCTGCCAGGCTACGGCTATGCGAAGGTCCCGGAGAGCATCAAGCGTCAGTGGCACGATCTGATCGACAGTTATCTGTCGAACCGGCAAATTCTCAGTGGAATCGTCCTGATCATGGACTCGCGCCACCCTTTCGGTCGTCTGGACCAGCAGATTATTGACTGGGCAGTGGCCGGATCCCTACCGTTACATGTGCTACTCAGCAAAGCTGACAAGCTGGGGAAAAGCCAGCGCGCTAACACCCTGCGCCAGGTACGCAAGGAACTAACCAGTCTCGGCATCGATACCAGCACGCAGCTGTTCTCCGCCACCCTACCTCTGGGACTCGAAGAGTTACGGTCAACCCTGGACAACTGGTTACACGTGGGCGAATAGCTTAAGCACCGGTATCGGCAAGCAATCCGAAATCGGGTAACCACTCCGGCTGGCCCAGCGGCATCACCAGAAATTCCGGATTAAGCAGTGATTCTTTCTGGTTGTATTGCAGCGGTTGCCCCTGTAAATCCACCACCTGACCACCCGCTTCCAGCACGACGGCATGAGCCGCCGCCGTATCCCACTCGGAAGTCGGTCCAAGTCGGGGATAAAAATCTGCCCCGCCCTCAGCCTGTCTCTTATACACATCTGACGCTGCCGACGAAGAGGATAGTGTAGATC
>CAJXVN010000056.1 GCA_913060775.1 uncultured Gammaproteobacteria bacterium
AGCGTCAGATGTGTATAAGAGACAGGGATTAATTGTTTCGAGTCATCCCGCTCCACCAATCGCTCGTCCGGTAAACCGTCCCGTGAGAATACAACCGGCGAGGAAGGTTCCTTCCAGCGAGCGCACGCCATTGCTACCGCCGCCGCCAAATCCAGAAGCCTCGCCCACCGCGTAGAGTCCGTCGATATTGGAACCATCGGCCTTTAATACCCGTCCTTCAAGGTCCGTCTGAATGCCGCCGAGGCTTTTTCGACAAAGGATTACCTGGCGAATCGCCATTAGCGGACCGGCGGACGGATCACCGATCGGTTGAAAATTACAGACTTTCGGTCGGTCACCTTTCCATTGCCGCAACACTCCAATTCGCTTGATCTGCGGATCACTGCTCAACTCGGGCCCTAATTCAACCTCGGCGTCATAAGCTTCGATAGTGCTGCGCAATACGGCCCCATCAACCTCATCACCGCCGGTCACCTGATTCATTTTTCTGGCTAGCTCTTCAGGGGTACTGGCGGTCACGGCGTCGGCTACCTCGTCACTGGCCAGATAATTAAACACCCGCTTGTTTCCGAGCAGATTTTCCTTCAGAAACGTGAAGAGTTTGCGGTCACGCAGCGCCGGATTATGCTCAGAGCCAGAGATCATCAGCTCTTTTTCCACTACCTTCCGGTTGAGGATGCTCCAGGAATAACCCCGAGGCTGCTGACTGACCCGTTCACAGGTCCAGCGGGTATCAAACGCGCCCATCAGCGGTTCTGGACCGATGCGTTTACCCTGGTAATCCGCCCAGATCGCGGAACGCGGCGGCAGCAGGGCCAGCCCATGATTCGGTTTACGCGGTTTGGGATGATGAAATCCGGTGGCGTAATTCCACATCCGCGACAGATGAGTCACGTTGCCGCCAATACTTTCCACCTGCTGATGCATTTTGCCGTCGGAGTATTTATGCGCGCCGGTGAGCAGTGTCTCGGGTGGTTCACCCCACTCCTCCGGCCATAGTTTACGCACCAGCCCCAGATCGCCACCCACCCCGCCGGTGGCCACTATCGTATTTTCTGCGGTGATTTCAAAGGGCGCGCCATCGGTTTCACCAACACCGTGACAACCCGACACCCGTCCAGCGGTTTCGGTTAAGCCCTGAACATTACGATTAAATAGCAGGGTTAAACTGTCGCTGTGGGGTTCGAGTTGTTCAATCATTCGTGTGGCCAGCGTATAACCGCCACCCCAGAGCAGGTGGTAGCGCGCCACCGAGTTACCCACTTCGTTCATGCCGCGCTCACCCCAGGTGATCACCGGCAGAAATTTCAGTCCGCGACCCCGTAGCCAGAAATAGATATCGTCAACGCAGTGATCAACATAGGCCCGCGCCCAGGCTTTCGGCCAGGTGTCCTCCTCATTGAACTGGCCGTACCGAATCCAGTCCTCGTAGGCCAGATCGGGTGAGTCTTTAATGCCGGCCCGGGCCTGTTGTGGAGTACCGGTATAAGTCATGCCGCCCAGCGCTTCGCGGGCCTGACCACCGAAGACTTTCTGGTCATCGCGATCAACTAACACGACCCGTTTACCGTGCTCCAGCAGTTCAATCGCGGTGACAATTCCGGCCAGACCAGCACCGATAATTACAGCATCCGTTGTCAGCGTCTCTGTCACCATTTTGTCATCCTGAGCAGTTAAGATTAGCTGGTTATACCACGCAGCTTTCTGAGTGCTCACGCGGCCACCTCACGGCCACACAATCCCTCAGAAACTGAACGCAACTCCAGCCATCAAACGGAAAATATTCGACCGGGAAAACCGGCCGTCTCACAGGAGGTTAACGTCATGGTTCGTATCGGCATCAATGGATTTGGCAGAATTGGCAGGCTGGCCTTTCGAGCCCTCTGGGAACGCGACGACTGCGTCGTTCAAAGAATCAATGATCCCGGGGGCGACGCACAGACACTGGCCCATCTGCTCAACTTCGATTCCGTCCACGGCCGCTGGGTTCCCGGAGCACAGGCGGACGGGGACAGTTTTCAGGTGAAAGACCAGAAGATCGCAGTGACCCACAACCGTGCACTTGAAGACACGCCCTGGTCTGACTGTGACCTGGTCATTGAGGCATCCGGCACCCTGCGCAGTAGCGCGTTGCTACAGCCTATCCTCGATCAGGGGGTCAAGCGAGTCGTGGTCACTGCACCGGTTAAAGAGCCGGGAGTGCTGAACGTCGTGATGGGCGTCAACGACCACTTATTCGATCCGGCCATCCATCCGATCGTGACTGCCGCCTCCTGCACCACCAATTGTCTGGCCCCGGTGGTGAAAGTCATCCACGAACATCTCGGTATTAAACAGGGTTCCATGACCACCATCCACGCCCTCACGAATACTCAGACTATTCTTGATGCGCCCCACAAGGACCTGCGCCGCGCCCGTGCCTGTGGTAGCAGTCTGATCCCCACGTCTACCGGTTCGGCCACGGCAATCATCGAAATCTTCCCCGAACTAAAAGACCGTCTCAACGGCCACGCGGTAAGGGTTCCGCTGGCCAGCCCCTCCCTGGTTGACTCGGTATTCGAAGTGGAAACACCCACCTCTGGCGAACAGGTTAACGAGCTGTTACAGGCGGCGGCAGAGGGCGACCTGAGCGGCATTCTTGGCTTTGAAGAGCGCCCACTGGTCTCTGTCGATTTTATTGGTGAGTCCTGTTCCGGGGTCGTTGACGCCCTCTCTACCATGGTGATCAACGAAACTCAGGTAAAAATCTACACCTGGTATGACAACGAATGGGGCTACGCCAATCGCACCGTTGAACTCGCCGCCCTGGCGGGTCGATAGCCAATCCTTGATCACCCAAATGGACTCCGAATAACCGCTCATGACCAATCTCTCTGCTGAGCTACGTCAGTACCTGATCATTACCGCCAGCTACTGGACCTTCACCCTCACCGACGGTGCATTACGCATGTTGGTGCTGTTGTATTTCCACCAGCTCGGTTATGAGCCGCTGCAAATAGCCCTGTTGTTTATTTTTTATGAATTCTTTGGGGTCGTTACCAACCTGGTCGGTGGCTGGCTCGGGGCACGACAGGCCTGAACCGGACCATGAACATTGGCCTGGCGCTACAGGTAGTGGCGCTCGGCATGCTAATGCTCCCAAGTTCCGCGCTTACCGTGGCCTGGGTAATGGCTGCACAGGGGTTATCGGGAATTGCCAAAGACCTGAACAAAATGAGCGCCAAAAGCGCCATTAAATTTCTGGTCACCGATAACGCCCAGGGCACCCTGTTCCGCTGGGTTGCGCTACTTACCGGTTCAAAAAATGCGCTCAAAGGCGCCGGTTTCTTCCTTGGCGGCACGCTGCTGGTGCTGGTTGGCTTTAGAACCGCGATGGTTGTGATGGCGGCGGCATTAGCAATAGTCTGGTTAATTAACCTCATAGCCCTACAAAGCGACCTCGGCAAATCCGCCAGCAAACCTAAATTCCGGCAAGTATTTTCCAAAAGCTCGGCCATCAATCGTCTGTCACTGTGCAGACTATTTCTGTTTGCATCGCGAGATGTCTGGTTTGTGATTGCCCTGCCGGTTTATCTGGCCGCCACCCTGGGCTGGGAATTCTCCAAAGTCGGCGGCTTTATGGCCATCTGGATCATCGGTTACGGCGCCGTTCAGGCAATTGCGCCCTACCTCACTGGCCTGCGCGCCGGCAGAGTTCCCGATGGCCGAGACGCCATGCTCTGGGCTTTACCCCTGGCCGCCGCTCCGGCATTAATTGCCTACACATTAAACAGCCAGTTTGAAGCAGAGCTAATACTGGTAGGCGGCCTACTGCTATTCGGCTTTCTGTTCGCCATTAACTCCTCCCTGCACAGCTACCTGATTGTTAGCTACGCGGACCGGGACGGTGCCTCCCTGGATGTCGGCTTTTATTACATGGCCAACGCCATGGGCCGACTCATCGGCACCCTGCTGTCCGGCTGGCTGTACCAGGTATGGGGATTGCAGGCCTGCTTGTGGATTTCGGCTCTGTTTATAGTCGTAACAGCAGCCCTGTCCATATCCTTGCCGCGCTCGGGAAGCACTCTGCCAACAACTCAGTAACAACCCTTCGCCCAGAGCCTGGTTAATCCAGATTGCGAGCATTCAGCCGCCGCTGCACTTCGCTGGTGGTTTCATAAATTGGTGTCACCCAGGCATCCCGGCAGTGGTGAGCTAGTCGAGCGACCCCACCGCGTCACAATAAAAGCAACGTCCCCTCCCCTTCTCATCAGCGGCGAACAGACTGAATTAGTGGCTAATCGTCTGTGTAGGTCATATTTGGGGAAGGTTTTCAGGGTTTGGAGGTGGTCGGGTGGGCAGCCTGGGTTCGTCATATACGGTAAGGATTTAGTTAGTTATGATCTGAAATGCACCGCGAAACGCTTTGCCGGCTATCAGCGTCATAAGCTAGCGCAGCGGCATTAGCAGTTGACAAAAACGTGATAACACATTGATTAATTGGAAGTTTTTTTGCAAATAATTGACGTAGAGTTTGTGAGAATTAGGCTGCTGCAGTCTAGCGCCCTACAAGCCTACGCCGTATAACTAACTGTTAAGTGTTGGACTAGCATTGGGAAATTTATGAGCAACCATTACGCGCCAGTGTTTCAAGAAAAGCAGTTCCATTGTATTTTGTGTGGCGTATATGCTAAGCAGGCGTGGGGGAAGTTGGTAGGTCGCACCAGTACTAATATTTTTGATACTGAGTTTACTTATAGTTATTGCTCTCATTGCTTCGAAAGGTGCTATTGGTATGACGGAAGGATGATTATTCCTTCGGCAGCACCGGTGCCTCCGCCGCATATTGATATGCCTGAGGTGTGTTTAGGTGAATACAATGAAGCAAGAGACATTATGGCCCGCTCTCCAAGAGCCGCGGCAGCCTTACTAAGGCTAACTCTGCAAAAATTAATGCCCGTACTTGGTGAAAAGGGCAAAAACATAAATGACGACATTGGCTCACTAGTGAAAAAAGGCCTACCCGTAGAAGTCCAACAGGCGCTTGATTACTGTCGTGTTATTGGCAATAACGGAGTCCACCCTGGTGAGATTGAGTTAACTGATAATCCCGAAATTTCACATAGCCTTTTTGAAATGCTTAACTTTATTGTTGAGGATCGTATATCAAGGCCAAAAAAGGTAGAAAGCCTTTATAGGATATTACCTGAAGGAGCTTTGGCTGCCGTAGAAGAGCGCGATGGTGAACAGGGAGAAAAAACTTGATAAGAAGCTCAAGCGGGACGCGCCAGAAGCGGCGCACCCCTTAGCTTGGCGTTATGCACTTCAAATATACTAGGGAAGCATTGTGAACTGGCCGGAACATTTCCCCGATAACTGTCCACCTACTGATGCATGCGGGGTAGAAGGGTTACATTTCCGGTTGGTGAAAACGAATCCAGCAACTCAGGCGGATGTGCTTTCCCACAGACAGTTGCAACCCTCGAAGGATTGGGGATCCCAGGTTGCATGTTGTAAGGCCTGCGGGTTATCGATCTACACAGTCAAAGGAGATGCCGAGGCTTTACAGAAGCGAATCCCCGCGCTTAGAAACACCCAAATTGCTTTCGCAAACCTGACGAAAGAAAGTGGTTTAGTAGCAGAAACACCCTCTTGGAATGCAAAGAGCCATAGGACATGGTGGCTAAATCCTGAACTGGAAGACGCTCACTCACTTCTAGAGTTGGAGGCCGTCTGATGCTTCCTAGTCAATATAGTGAAATCGGGGCAGTTAAAATTGTCGAAGTATTTGACTTCTTCGATTTCCCGAGGCTTTTTTCATGTGCGAGAGCATCCGGGCAAAAATATCTGGCTCTTTCTGTTGATGATTCAGAAGGCGTAAACACATTCCTCTATTCGTCTGTATCTGAATTCAGATACAAACTCCTTTTGCAAGGTGGATTGAGCCTCAGGGAGCCGTATTCCAATCCAGAAGATGGTTGGTTGTATAAAGTCGAAAGCACCCAAACCGGTGTCGAAGTGTCGAGATCGAAGGCCAGTGAATTGCCCTCTCATTGGCTACCGCCGGCTGATGCATTCATCGAATCAGAGTTACTGGCCCAATCGACAGAGCGCCCTAGCTTAGATGTAAGTCAATTGGCGGTATCAGGGAATAGGGAAATCGCAAACCTTGCTCTTAAACTTCCTCGGGGGAAAACTGATATTCGCTCGCGTTTGTTGGGACAGTTTTTGGTCGCGTTTCAAGAGCTAGTTGATGCAGTGGGCCAGAAATGTGCTGGTGAGCCCACTTTAAAAGGGGCTATTTCAAAAGATATTCTTGATCGAACACAGCTTCAAGTCTTACAGACATACCCCAGTTCATTTGGAATACAGTTTGCGGCAAATCAACAAAGCGATCTTTTTCAAGATTCTCTGTTAGCTGAATCACTGTCTGATATTTACCATCTTATGGAAGCAGAATTTGATGAGGATCGGCTTAGTAATCTCCTCCATAGCCTACGTGGTCGCGCTACTAGCAAGTACAGGTCGTTGTTGGAATCCATGATAGCGGTGGAAGGCAGTGTCACCCTGGATTGGGGGTCACCAAAGGAAGGTTACGGCGGTCAGTTTGTGTTTTCTCAGAACTCTATTCTCAAAGCATATGAAATAGTCTCAAGCGTCGAGGAACAAGTTGGAGAAGAGGTAGAAGTTGTCGGCCAGCTAGTTGGTTTGAATGTAAGAACAAAAACTTATGAAATATCTAGTGTTTCTGACAAGCAAAAATACGCAGGCAAACTAGCCGCTGAAGCGCCAGAATCCATACACCATGCCCAGTTAAGTGAAATGTATGTCGCTACCCTGAAGCGAGTTATTGAGGTCCAATCAACCTCGGGCGAAGAGAAGGAACGCTGGTTATTGGTAAATCTTCGTGAACCGGTCAGCAACAGTGCATAACATCGCGTTGCATAGATCGCCAATACTGGCCGCGCCACTTTCAGACATTGGGCGGTGAATAAAGACCGCGAATCGCTTTCTATAGTAGCCGCCGAACGAATTCTTTATCGGTTTTTTGACCTACCTTTCCCCTGATGGCGCGCCCGTAAATGCAGCGGTTTTTCGGATAAGTGCAGCGCGCTGTTTGCGCGCAGCGAGTTCGCGCAAACCCGAAAAACCGCTGCCTTTACGGGATCAAAGCGCGATTGGGGTGGCCTTTTCTTTGGTTCGTTTCTTTTGGCCAAGCAAAAGAAATGAACAACCTGCCAAATAGACTCGCCGAGCCAGGCGCACCGCTCCAATATCAATTCCGAATTAGCTAATCCAGATTACGCGCAATCAACAACCGTTGAACTTCGCTGGTGCCTTCGTAGATTTGCGTTACCCGCGCATCCCGGTAGTGGCGCTCGACTGAGAAGTCATTCAGGTAGCCGTAACCACCGTGGATCTGGATGGCCTTACTACAGACCCATTCGGCGGTTTCGCTTGCCACCAGTTTGGCCTGAGAGGCCTCACTAATGGCGCTCTCCCCTGCCATGCGCAGTCGGGCAGCGTGATGCACCATCAACCGCGCACCATTGATGCGAGTGAGCATGTCGGCAAGACCGAAAGTGATGCTCTGATGTTCGGCGATGGGTTTACCAAACTGTGTGCGTTCGCGAGCGTAATCGCGGGCCGCTTCAAACGCGGCGCGGGCAATGCCGATACTGAGGGCGCCGATACCGATACGACCGCCTGCCAGGTTACCGAGTGCAATCGACAGCCCCTGGCCCCGCTCACCGAGCATGCTCTGCCGGGGGATTCGACATTCCTCAAACCTGACTGCAGTGGTGTCTGATGCCCGCTGGCCCATTTTCTGTTCCTTTGGCCCGGCCTGATAACCGGGATTATCGGTAGGCACGAGAAACGCTGAAATGCCCTTTTTGCCCAGCTCAGGGTCCGTTACCGCAAACACTAGCGCTATCTGGGCCGTTGCCCCACTACTGATGAACTGCTTAGCACCGTTGAGCACCCAATGATCCCCTTCTTCTCGGGCCTGGGTGCGGATGCTGGCGGCATCTGACCCGGCGTGAGCTTCGGTCAGGCAGAAGGCCCCAATGGCTCGACCAGAAGCCAGCTCGGTCAGGTGCTGCTGTTTCTGAATATCATTACCGAAGGTCAGAATCGGCTGACAGACCACCGAATTCTGCACCGACATAACCACCGCACAGGAGGCACAACCAGCAGCGATCTCTTCGATCGCCAGGGCGAGGCTGAGGTTGTCCAGCCCCGCTCCCTGCCATTCGTGGGGCACCGTAACCCCAAGCAGGCCGAGCTCTCCCATCTGTCGGAGCGCGGCGGCTGGATAGGTCTGATTTCGGTCCCACTCCGCCGCATTCGGCGCCAGCTGTTCGGCAGCAAACTGGTTGGCCAAATCGCGAACCATGCTTTGCTCTTCGGTATATAGACTCATTAAATTACAATCGGTTAGATCGGTTTGTTAAAGTAATTCAACCGCCATTGCGGTCGCTTCCCCGCCACCGATGCAGAGGCTGGCGATACCGGTCTTTAGACCCCGTTTACGCAACGCATTAAGCAGCGTGACCACGATGCGAGCCCCGGAAGCACCCACCGGGTGGCCCAGCGCACAGGCACCACCGTTGACGTTGGTTTTGGCGTGATCAATGTTGAGTTCTGCCATCGCCGCCATGGTGACCACGGCGAAGGCTTCGTTAATTTCGTATAGATCGGTGGTGGTGGAATCCCAGCCGACCATCTCGTGAAGTTTGCGAATGGCTTCCACCGGCGCTGTGGTGAACCACGCCGGGTCCTGGGCGTGACTGGTGTGACCCAGTACCCGCGCTATCGGTTTTAAACCTCGGCGATTGGCTTCGGCTTCACTCATCATCACCAGTGCCGCCGCGCCGTCGGAAATGGACGAGGAATTGGCCGCTGTCACCGTGCCGTCGTCAGGCTGAAAAGCCGGACGCAGGTTGGGAATTTTAGTGACATCGGAGCGCCCTGGCTGTTCATCAGTGTCGTATTCGGTTTCTGACTTACGGCTCTTAACGGTAACCGGCACGATTTCACCGTCGAAAGAGCCGTCAGAACCGGCCCGTAGAGCGCGGTTCACGGATTCGATGGCGAAGGCATCCTGCTGTTCACGGGTGAAGGTATATTTTCCGGCACAGCGCTCGGCGAATACGCCCATCATCTGGCCTTCGCGCACGTCCTGCAGACCATCGACAAACATATGGTCGAGTACCTGCTGGTGTCCCATGCGGTAACCCTCGCGGGCTTTGGGCAGGATATAGGGCGCGTTGGTCATCGACTCAATGCCTCCGGCCAGGCTAATCGCCACGCTACCACTGGCAATTTGATCAAAGCTGTACATGGCTGCTTTCATACCGGAGCCACACATTTTATTCACCGTGGTGCAGGGCACCGACAGTGGCAAATCGGCGCCCAGCACCGCCTGCCGCGCGGGGGCCTGACCCTGACCCGCGGGCAGCACACAGCCCATATGGGCATCTTCCACATCGCTGCCCTCAATGCCCGCTTCTGCCATGGCCGCTTTAATGGCGACGGAACCTAACTGCGAGGCAGTCACGCTGGCAAACTGACCCTGAAAAGAGCCAATAGGGGTGCGTTTCGCACCGACAATAACGACGGACTCGGCCATTAGAAATTACTCCTGAAAAAACACGATTAATTCGAAAATAATATATAAATTACTTTAACTAAGACAAATAACTGACTGTTATTTATTAACTTTCGCTAAATATTTCACGGCCAATTAACATCCGCCTGATTTCATTGGTACCCGCACCAATGTCATAAAGCTTGGCATCACGCAGCAGTCGGCCAGTAGCAAATTCGTTAATGTAGCCGTTGCCACCCAGGCTCTGTATTGCTTCCAGCGTCACCTTCACCGCACTCTCGGAGGCATAGAGCAGACAGGCGGCCGCGTCCTTACGTGAAGGACGACCGGCATCCACCGCCTCTGCTGCACGGTAACTAAAGGCCCGGGCAGATTGCAGCGCCGTATACATATCGGCAACCTTGCCTTCCATTAGCTCGAAAGTGCCAATGGGCCGACCAAACTGCTTGCGATCATGGAGATAGGGTAAGGTGATATCCATGGCAGCCTGCATAATGCCGAGCGGACCACCTGACAGGGTTACCCGCTCGGTGTCCAGGCCGCTCATCAGCACCTTGACCCCCTGGTTAACCTCACCCAGCACATTGGCCTCGGGGATTTCGCAATCTTTGAATATCAGTTCGCAGGTGTTGGAGCCGCGCATGCCCAGCTTATCGAGTTTTTGCGCGGTGCTGAAGCCAGGCATTCCCTTTTCAATCAAAAACGCGGTCATTGCCCGGCTGCCGGCTTCGACCGGTGCGGTACGCATATAAACGATCAGTACGTCCGCATCTGGCCCGTTGGTAATCCACATTTTGTTGCCATTGGCGACCCAGACATTGCCTTTGAGTTCTGCCGAGCAGCGCATGGACCCGACAACATCGGAGCCAGCACCCGGCTCCGACATGGCCAGTGCGCCCACGTGTTCACCGCTACAGAGTTTGGGCAGGTATTTCTGCCGCTGCGCTTCCGTTCCATTGAGATAAAGGTTATTCACACAGAGATTCGAGTGGGCGCCGTAGGAGAGCCCAATCGAGGCTGAGCCTCGGGAAAGCTCCTCGACTGCCACCAGGTGGGATAGATAGGACAGGCCGCTTCCGCCGTACTGTTCGGGAATGGTGATACCCAGCAGCCCCATTTCACCCAGTTTTTCCCAGAGATGCATGGGGAATTCGTTATCACGATCCGTCTGCTCGGCCAGGGGCGCCACCTCCGCGTCGGTAAACCGCTTAACGGCTTCACGCAGGGCGTCCACATCTTCATTAAGCGTTAAATCAAAAGACATCACCACTCCTAGTCGTAACAGGTAAGAATTTCATCCACTGCCAACCGCTCGGTACGGTACTTATTGACCGCAGTATCGGGGTCACCGAAGCCAATGGAGAGACCCGACACCAGAGAATGATCCTCCGGCGGGGTAAAGTGTTTTTCAACCACATCCGGGTACATGGCCAGCGCAAACTGGGGACAGGTCTCCAGACCCAGGCCGCGAGCGGCCAGCATCACACTCTGGATGAACATACCCATATCCACCCAGGAACCTTTGTCCATCACATTGGGCACGTAAAAAAACAGGCCAGCCGGCGCGCCAAAAAAATTAAAGTTCTGCAACATCGATTTCATCCGTGCCGGTTTGTCATCACGGGCGATGCCCTGGGCCTCATAAAGCATGTACCCACAGGTGCGTCGGCGCTGCAGGTAGGGTTCGTGCCACTCCGGGGGGTAGTAGTTATAGTGGGCGCTTTCGGCCCCACCACTACTGACATGAGCAATCAGATCCTCGCTGATAGCGGTCAGCGTTTTACCGGTTACCCCCACCACCTGCCAAGGCTGACAGTTAGTACCGGAGGGCGCCCAGCGGGCAACCTCGATAACCTCAGCCAACAGGGCGGCGCTGACTGGCTTATCGAGAAACGCACGGGTAGATATCCGTTCCGATATCGCCGTTAAAACATCCATATCATTTTCCCTGTCTGAGGATTTTAGGAACCTGAAAAGGCGGAGAGTTTACCATCGTGATTGAACTGCTTAAGGGCAACATCAGCGCAGCTAATAATCAGCAGTAATGCGGTTGCTAGCCGACGATATAAAAGCTGCCTGCGGTCACTGCCTGGCAACCGGGGCCGCACATTTTCGGCATTTCAGTCCCGCTTGGTGGGTAAACAGCCGCGACATTTTCGGTTCATCCATCAATAAGTTGTAAACTGCCGCGCCGGCGAATGGCGTACCGGCTTTTTTCACCACCCGGATTCCTTCTCGCTGCGCGCCTGCATCGCCAGTTTTTCATCCTTTATTGCCCGTTACTGCTACCCAATGTCTTTAATTAATATTCGCGACCTTTCCCTCTCTTTCGGCAGTGACCCCCTGCTGGACGCCATTAACCTGCGCATCGAAGCCCGCGAGCGAGTTGCCCTGGTTGGCCGCAATGGTTGCGGCAAATCAACCCTGCTCAAACTGGTCGCCGGCGAACTCAATGCCGACAGCGGCAGCATCGAACGCCAGCAGGGACTGAAAGTCGCTGCCCTTGAACAGCAACCGCCTCTCGGCAAAGCCGGCACTGTATTTGAATGCGTGGCCGAAGGGCTCGGCGAAGTGGGCAAATTACTGAGCGAATACGAGACTGTCACCGCGCAACTAGCGGACAATCCGGACCTGACCCGTTTTGAGCAACTTCAACACCTGATCGAGCAGGCTGGTGGCTGGCAATTTACCCCACGAATCGAAACCACCCTGTCTCGGCTTGCCCTGCCCGGCGATGCCCTGTTTGCCAGTCTTTCAGGCGGCATGCAACGGCGGGTGTTGCTAGCGCGGGCGCTGGTACAGGAACCGGATCTCCTGCTGCTGGATGAACCGACCAACCACCTGGACATTGAAGCTATCGACTGGCTCGAGGAGTTCATGGGGTCGTTTCGGGGTGCCGTGCTGCTGGTCACCCATGATCGAACGTTTCTACAGGCAGTAGCTACTCGCATTATCGAGATTGATCGCGGCCAGGCCACCAGTTATCCCGGTGATTACCAGACCTTTCTGCGTCGCCGACAGGAATTTCTGGATGCCGAAGCAGAGGCCAACGCAAAATTTGACCGCAAACTTGCGGAAGAAGAGAAATGGATTCGTCAGGGAATCAAGGCCCGGCGCACTCGTAACGAGGGCCGAGTAAGAGCCCTGAAAAAAATGCGCGAGGAACGCCGCCAGCGGCGAGTGCAAACCGGCAGTGCCCGGGTGACGCTGGATCAGGCAGAGAATTCCGGTAAATTAGTGATCGAGGCGGATCAACTCCGTTTTAGCTGGGATCAGCAACCGGTCATCAAGCAACTTACCACCACCATTTTTCGCGGCGATCGCATCGGCATTATTGGCCCTAATGGTTGCGGCAAGTCGACCCTGGTGAAATTGTTGCTCGGCGACCTGACGCCCACGTCGGGCACCATCCGCCGCGGCACAAAACTACAGCCACTCTATTTTGACCAGCTGCGGGCAAGTCTCGACCTGAACAAGTCCGTGGTCGATAACGTGTCTGAGGGCCAGACCCACGTTGAAATTGGCGGCCAGCGCAAACACATTATGGGCTACCTGCAGGATTTTCTATTTGCGCCGGCGCGGGCCCGTACTCCGGTATCGGCTCTCTCTGGCGGGGAGCGCAGTCGAGTCATGCTGGCTAAACTCTTCACTCAGCCGGGCAACCTGCTGGTGCTCGATGAACCCACCAATGACCTCGACGTAGAAACCCTGGAACTGCTTGAAGCGCTGCTCGAAGATTACGCAGGCACTCTGTTGCTCATCAGCCATGACCGGAGCTTTCTAAACAACCTGGTGACCAGCACGCTGGTGTTTGAGAACGGCGGTGAGGTGAACGAATACGTCGGCGGCTACGACGACTGGCTGCGCCAGCGCAGACAGGTGACCAGCAACCCCGCTGCGGGCTCAACCAGTAGCAGCGCCAACAGTGAATCAGGCGGCACCATCGCCAAAAAAAGCAAATTAAGCTACAAAGACAAGCGCGAACTGGATCAGCTACCTGAACAGATTGCCGCGCTGGAAGACGACATTGCCACGATTCACCAGCAAATGGCGGACAGCGAGTTCTTTAAACAGCCGGCTGCCGACATCGCGGCCGTTCAACAACGCCTTGACGAGCAGTCTCTTGCCCTCGATAACGCCTTCGCCCGCTGGGAGGAACTGGAACTAAAACAGGAAC
>CAJXVN010000057.1 GCA_913060775.1 uncultured Gammaproteobacteria bacterium
GATCTACACTATCCTCTTCGTCGGCAGCGTCAGATGTGTATAAGAGACAGCCATGTATCTGCTCGATCATGTCGGCATGACTACTACTTTCAACCCCTGCTCGATCTACTTTGCTGTCCATCCATTCTCGCTAATACTGACTTAAATTAGTGGGTAACCGTACCCGACAGGGCATCATCCGCAATCAAGCTAGTCCGACTATCATTGGCCGACTGTGGAAATTCTGAACCGATTTTGCAGTCACCCGCGGTGAGTTAGTCTTTATAATCGACAATTCCCTTATCGACAAACTGGATCATTCCTGAATGAGCTCATTCAATCCTCCCGCACGCACTCTCATGGGTCCCGGCCCCGCCGACATTCACCCTCGCGTACTTAGCGCGCTCTCCCGTCCGATTATTGGCCACCTCGATCCGGCCTTTCAGCGGATGATGGAGGAGTTGAAGACCTTACTCCGCAACGCCCTGCAGACCGGCAACGACATCACCTACCCGGTGTCGGCACCGGGTTCGGCTGGCATGGAGACCTGTTTTGCCAATCTGATGGAACCGGGCGACAAAGTCATTATCTGCCGTAACGGCGTCTTTGGCAGTCGGATGCAGCAGAATGTTGAACGTATGGGCGGCACCGCGATAATGGTCGACGATCCGTGGGGTCGTGCCATTGACCCGCAAAAACTGCGCGACGCACTCCAACAAAACCCGGATGCCAAACTGGTCGCCATGGTCCATGCCGAAACCTCCACGGGGGCCGTATCGGATGTTAAGACCTTAGTTGCCCTTGCCCACGAACACGGATGCCTGACCATTGTCGATGCGGTCACGTCGCTGGGCGGCATTGAACTTGCCGTGGATGACTGGGGGATCGATGCACTCTATTCCGGCAGCCAGAAATGTCTTTCATGCGTGCCGGGTCTGTCACCGGTAACTTTCAATCAGGCCGCACTTAACCGGGTAGCTCAACGTGCCACTCCCGTTCAAAGCTGGTTCCTTGACCTGAATCTGGTACTCGGATACTGGCAGGGCGATGGAGGTCGTAGCTACCATCACACTGCACCGATTAACGCCCTCTATGCTCTCCATGAAAGCCTGACCCTGCTGGAAGAAGAAGGCATTCAAAACGCCTGGGCGAGGCATCAACTCCATCACCAGGCGTTACGGGATGGCCTGGAGGCCATGGGGCTGGGATTTCAGGTCCCTGCGGCAGAACGGCTGCCGCAACTCAACGCCGTGTTTATTCCAGAAGGCATTAACGATGCTGAAATCAGAACCGAGCTACTCAACGACTACGGCCTGGAGATCGGTGCCGGACTCGGCGAAGGGGCCGGCAAGGTCTGGCGTATTGGCCTGATGGGCTATTCTGCCCGGCGCCAGAACGTGCTGCTCTGTCTCTCCGCACTCGAATCCGTCCTCGGGCGGCGCGGGGTTATCAACACCGGGGTGGCCCTGGCTGCAGCGGACGAGGTTTATCAGGGCTCTTAAACGCAGAGCGCTGAGTAAGTGCGATCCGCCCGTCAAAATAGCTCGATATCGTTCCCCACCTGCCTGACGATCAGTCTGCCCTGATCGATCAGATCGTAGTAGTTACGCAGACGGTTCCGACCATTCTCTTTTGCGTACTAAAGCGTCTTATCTGCTGTGTTCTACTCGGCGGATGTAATACGTGTCAGTGTTGAAACGCTTACAGTAGAAGCGGCGTCACCCTGACCTATCAGTGTGACGCCGCCGGGTGAAGCTTTCTAATCGAATGATGAACGATTAACAGAAATCAATACGCCATCAATTCCCGGTATTTTTTCCAGAAACCGCGGATGGTGGATTCAGTCACCAGGTGGTCCTGATCCTCAGGCGTTCTGCCGCCCATTTGCAGAACATTGCGGGCATTGCGACTTCGACTAATCGCCTGTTGGCAGATCACGCTGGACTCCCCATCCTCCATTGAGATCATCCCCGCCGGGCCGATCAGGTTGATCTGCTTGAGGCGGATATTAGTAAGTTCTTCATCGTCATCCTCGTAACCGAAGAAGGTCCAGACCAGTTCAAACTCGCTCTCGCTCTTCGGCAATATTTGCCGTACTGCCAGCGTATTCTGAATCTGCTGAATAACCAGACTCGGCATAATCGATAGAATCACCAGGGTCGTGTTATCGTTCCATTCGCCCGCTCTCCCCGCCAGCAGCGACATATCCTCCAGGCTATAGTCGGACTGGAAGGTACGCAGATGGGCATCGTCGATCTCCTCCATCGCCTTTTCGTCATCGGTGCCTGACTCGGAAAAGAGCACCGAGTTCCAGTCATTAGACAGCCGCACACCGCCAGTTTGCGATGAGCGATATAGACCAAAGGTCATGTGAAACAGGTGCAGCAAACTGGCGTGATACGGGTCTTTGGTATTCTCGGCGTAAAATTTCCAGTTACTATCGATGTACTGCCGGGCATGACCGAGCACTTTTACCGGCCGATTAAATATACGTTTAACGTGGCCATTGACTACGCTGTCACCCCCCAGGTAGCTATCGACATCTTCCATATCCCAGTCGAAAGTGCCAAACACCGCTCCCTTGTAATCCTCAGTGCGTATCTTGCGAACGGGATTTTCTTTCATATCAAAATCGTCGGGCATACCTCCATTACCGCCCAGTCCCCGTCGAAAGGGCACCCCAATCAGGTCACCTTTGTTGTTAAAGCTCCACTGGTGATAGACACAGGTGTGACTGCCGTCAGAACTGCCACAACTATCGCGAATGACCAACGCACCGCGGTGGGCACAACGATTCTCCCAGGCGTAAATGTTGCCGTCGTCATCACGGGTCATGACGACCGGGATATCGCCGATAAAGGTCGATTTGTAATCGCCGGCATTGGGTACCTCGACCGCCAGGCCAAGAAAATTCCAGGTCGGGCCTTGATAGATACGCTCCATTTCACGATCGTAAACTTCACGTTCGTTGAATACTCCGTAGGGAACGGCATCACATACGCCGGGTTCTGGCCAGTTCAGGTCCATTCCTCCAGTCACTCTTGCATCCATAATCGTCTCACTCGGTCAGTTGAAGGATAGTGGCTGCTATACAGCCGACGGGATTTGCTTAAATCGGAGTAACCATCAAGGTCTGAATGCGATAGGTGTCAAAAATGCAGAGCTTTTCCTTGAATCGCAATTTGCCATCCACCCGCACGATGGTGTCTTCGTACTTGCCAACGTTATAGACCTTCGTTTCGCCATCTAGCAGGGTCTGAAAAACCGCATAGTTGGTCTGGGCCTTGATCTCATCACCCGACTCTCCGACGATTCGGGTGTTGCTTACCAGGTGCCGATAGAAATGTGGAGCGTAAATATTGGCGTTACGCAGCGCGACGATGCGATCCTGCAACATCCCCCGGCTATCGCAATACATCACAGCCACCGGGAGACCCGCATCGGCGTTTTCCCGCGGGATCACTCGGTAAATACATTGCTCGGTGAAAAAATCGGGCCAGCGCTCGAGATCGTCGTCGTCAATACAGGCGACGTACTCGTTGATCAGGTCGGTGACTTCCAGCAGAGACTCGTAGCTCATGTCAGACGGGCATCCTATTAATGAAATGTGCCCCCTATTCTGGCCATCGACGGCTCATTAGCCTTGACCTAAATCAGCCCTGCGTAAAATTGAAGCCTGGGAAGCCGAGTCTTCCTGCAGGAACAGCTTTAGCCGCGACCACGACTGTTCCGATAACGCCGCTGTCGGGGCTAAATCCACGCCTACATTAATAGCCCCTTTGCCAAATCAACCCCCCTCCGGGTTATTGCAGGCCAAAAAAAACGGGCCGAAGCCCGTTTTTCTGTTGTTGATCTCTCCGCGCCTAAAAATCCATCAACAGGCGGTAACGATTCCAGAAACTGCGCACCGGACCTTCCGTGACCAGATGCGGTTCGTCCTTAAAATCGTGACCGGACATCTGAATACAGGAACGAGCATCACGATCACGGATAATGGCATTCTGAACCAGTTCACACGCTTCGCCATCTTCCATGGAGATCAGCCCGGCAGGACCAATCAGGTTGACCTGCTTTTCACGGATGGCGTCCATTTCCGCATCATCATCGTCATAACCAAAATAGGTCCAGACCAGCTCGAACTGATCCACACCCTTGGGGAGAATCTGCCGCACTGCTAGCGTGTTCTGAATTTGCTGAACCACCAAACTGGGCATGATCGACAAAATCACCAGAGTGACGCCGTCGTCATACTCCTTACGCCCGGCCAGCAGGGACATATCCGCGAGCGTATAGCCCTCCTGATAGGTCCGCGATGCATTCTCCTTGTTCTCTTTTTTAGTCGACTCATCTTCTTCGCCGGCACTGGCGAATAACACGCTATGCCACTCGTCCCCCAGGCTCACACCACCGACCTGCGAAGACCGATAAAGGCCAAAGGTCATGTGGAAAAGGTGCAGCAAACTTGCGTGGTAGGGATCTTTGGTGTTTTCGGCATAGATTTTCCAGTTGCTGTCGACAAACTGCCGAGTGTGACCCAACACTTTCAGCGGCCGGTTCAAGATCCGTTTCATGTGATAGCTAACGTCGCCCTCACCGCCGAGGAAACCCTCAACATCGACCAGGTCTTCATTGAATGTGCCAAAAATCAGGCCGTGATAATTCTCTACCCGCACCTTCTGGAGGCCGTGCTCTTTCATGTCGAAGTCTTTGGGATAGCCGCCCTTGCCACCCAGACCACGGCGAAAAGGCACGCCGATCAGATCGCCCTTAGCATCGAATGCCCACTGGTGGTAAACACAGGTGTAGGTACCGTCCGCGTTGTTACCCTGATTCTCCCGACAAACCATTGCGCCACGATGAGCACAACGGTTAACCCAGGCGTGAATTTCACCTTCTGTATCACGGGTAACCACTACGGGCGTATCGCCTAAAAAAGTCGATTTATAATCGCCGGCGTTGGGAATTTCTGCTTCTAGAGCAAGATAATTCCAGGTAGGACGAAATACTCGCTCCTGTTCCAGATCATAGGTCGCCTGATCAGTAAATACGCCAAAAGGCACTGAATCACTGACACCCGCTGGCGGCCACGCCAGGTCGGGTAAATGGCTTATCGCGCTGGGGTCTGTTTTTGCATCCATATCAACGTCCTGAATTGAGGTCGGATACGGTCCAGGCTAGGGCGTCCCGACAATTCTTTCTAATTTCCGACATTTCAGGGCCTGCTAAGGCTCCCCCGAATATCAGTCAAATTTGTGCTTCCACAGTTGGGGGCTGATTCTACCCCAAACTCTTCTATCCGATAAGCCAGCTAAAACAGGCTGTCACTTTACCTCAGACAAAAAAAACGGCGCAGTGTTGCACGCCGTTGAGTGGAGCACCCTTGCCTGGGTCAGGTCGGCTCGACGCAATCGCGCCAGAGCCTGGTTCTGTGCTAGTTCAAATGGGGTAAACCATGTAGCGCGGCACCACGTTAGTATCAAGAACGGCCTTCCTGCTGCGCAGCCTGGCGACGCCATTGACGACGATTTCATCGTCATAGCAACCGGAAGCGAGTACTTTGGTGATACCCGCATCGTCGGTATACATGACGGTGAAATTAGTCTGCGCGGAATACAGGTCCTCGCCCAGCGATTTGCAGCGAGTAGGTTGTAGAAAATGGCGAGTCTGGTATTCCTCAAAGGTGCCGGCCCAGATTTCATCAACAAATTTCACACGATCGCAGATACGCTCATGACAATCGTCAAACATATAGCCAACCTCCAGTCCCTCGTCTTCATTCTCCTTCGACCGACAGAAGTAACTACTGTTGTTTTCGTCAAACGATGCCAGCCAGCCTTTCATATCCTGGCTATCGAGCGCCGCAATATAGTCGGCCTGTAGATCAGCAATCTGATCACGGACATCCCTGCTGACACTACTTAAACGGGTATCACTTCTCACCTGGTCACTCATGACTGAGCCCTCCGGAAACCCATTAGTTTTCGGTAGTACTCCCAACGCGGCAGATTGCCGGTTTCATCGTTCTGGGCCGGGGTAAAGTTAAGTTGCCGGGGGTCACTAACACCCTTCTGGAAGATTGCATTGCCGGGGGAGATATTGCCGTGGTGGATACGGGTAAAAATAGCCGCATCCTCGAGACTGATCATCCCGCTCGGGCCCAACAGGTTAGACGCCTGGCGCAGGCGGTGACGGGCCATCTCTTCGTCATCATCTTCGTGGCGGAAATAGGCGTAATGCACTTCGGTGTGATCGTTATCACGGGGAAAAGCAAAGCGGACGTTTAGCATGTCCAGATGCTTGGTGAGTACGGTGATTGGAAAGGTCGAAATCACCAGCGAACCGTTACTGGTATCGGTGCCCTTAAAATCAATCAGACTCGGATCATCGAGCAGGTCCACCCGGTCGGGCATGGTCAGGTCGGCCTCAAACACTATGTGACCGTTCTCGGTGGGTGTCTGGCTACCGCGACCACCCTGCCAGTTAAGCAGTTTAAATGCTGGGTGCAATAACGGCGCATGGTAGCCGTCATTGTCAACGTAGGCCTTCCAGTTACAGGCGTAATTGACTTTTTGATAACCCAGCAACCGTAAACGGCCATCACCACCAAGGATCCGG
Organism: uncultured Gammaproteobacteria bacterium; assembly: GCA_913060775.1. Lineage (GTDB taxonomy): Bacteria > Pseudomonadota > Gammaproteobacteria > Immundisolibacterales > Immundisolibacteraceae > QNFC01. The sequence continues at coordinate 6,595 of CAJXVN010000057.1, forward strand.
GCCAGCGGATCAAGCATACGCTCGCCCATCCACTCTTTCAGGTCGGGGGTGTCGTCACTCAGGGTGGCAAACACCAGGCCGCAATACTCGTCGGTACGAATCTCTCTCAAACCAAAATTTTCTTTTTTAAAACCGGGCGAAAACTGGTTCGAGTTAGGACACCCAATCATCTCCCCCGTGGAACTGAACAGCCAGCGGTGGTACGGGCACTCAAATTCGAGCTGGCTACCGCGGTTTTTAGTTTCCACAAGTGCCCCTCGATGAGAGCAGGCATTATGAAATACACGCACTTGACCATCTTCACCATGGATAACCAGTACCGGCATTTCACCGATGTAAAACCGTTTGAAGTCACCTTTTTCCGGCACTTCACCCCGATGAGCAACCACCTGCCATTCAGGACCATAAAAAATCTTCTCCAGCTCCATCTTGTAAAGGTCTGGATCGTCAAAAACAGCTTTTGGTATTTCGTTAAGATTTGCGGGCCACTCTAATGAAGTGACCAGGTCGCTATGTGCGTTCACAGATACCCCCCTCTCCTGCTACCGGCTTCGTTAAATCGCGCTGCTTAAATATTGCAGACCGCCAAACCGGGCGATGAACTGGTTATTTAATGGAGGGAGATACTGTCATGACCGGCACTGGGCGAAACTGACCTGCGTCAGGGTTTTTATTAAACACTCCGAAACTCATTCCACCGCGATCGTGCTCAGCGCTCCAGGGATAACCGCCTGCCCAACCACCCGAAAACTAGTTCTGCCGTTTCTTGTTTTTTGTTGTTGTAACCAGTACAAGGCCTAAGCGAACTGATAACCCCGGGCCGGAATACCTTGTATTAGCCCTACAGCAGCTTGGTGGGTGGGCAGGCCCTAAAATGGTCCAGCGTTAAACCGATTTGAGTTACGCAAAGATGGCAGAGCGACCGAAATTCACATCGGGTGCAAAAGTGGTAGCAATTTCGGACGGGCATAAAAAAAGCAGCTAGAGATAACTCCCTAACTGCTTGTTTTATTTAACATTAAATGGCGCGCCCGGAGAGATTCGAACTCCCGACCGCCTGGTTCGTAGCCAGGTACTCTATCCAGCTGAGCTACGGGCGCGCACTAAAAACGATGATTGGCTGAACTCTGCGTTAGTTAAACGCGCCAACAGTAATACGGTGTTGCGAGGGGCGATAATTATCTCGATTGACGCGTTGGGTGTCAATTAGATCATCCCGCAAAAACGATGGCGGAGAGGGAGGGATTCGAACCCTCGATGAGTGATTAACCCATACTCCCTTAGCAGGGGAGCGCCTTCAGCCACTCGGCCACCTCTCCGGGGGCGCATAGGATACATTTGCAGGGAGCCAGGGTAAAGTCGAAAAGGTCGTTCTCGAGCCAATTATTGCCGGCTTCTTTCTGCCTACTCGAGGTTGGAGGCAACCACCTTCATTTCGGGCACTGACGATTCCAGTGGCTGATGCTCGGGGCACTGTTCACTTTGAATTCGCTGGAATATCTCTTCGCGATGAACGGCCACCTCGCGCGGTGCACTGATACCTAATCGAATCTGATTGCCTTTGATCCCAAGGACGGAGATTTTTACGTCATCGCCGATCATCACGGATTCTCCGATCCGTCTGGTCAATATCAGCATGTCTCTCTCCCGGTGATTTTTAACAATCGTCGACACTACATGAGCACCGAACGGGAAAGATAGTGAGTGATTCTTAACGATAAATCAATGATTTATATCAATTATTTCTGACCATCCGGTCAGTCAGCCGTTACCTGATCCAGCCCAAAATGGCGATGCAGCGCCCTGACCGCCAGCTCAAGGTACTTCTCGTTCACCACCACCGAAATTTTGATTTCTGAGGTAGAAATCATCTCCACGTTGATACCTTCGTCCGATAACGCTTTAAACATAGTGCTTGCTATGCCGGCGTGCGAGCGCATACCTACGCCCACTACCGACACTTTTACGATGCAGTCATCACCATTAATCTCGCGGGCTTCCAATTCACCAACGACGGGTTTTAGCAGTGAGAGAGCCTGCTGAAAATCATTACGGTGGACGGTAAAAGTGAAATCCGTCAGGCCATCCGCCCCGGTGTTCTGAATAATCATGTCGACTTCAATATTGGCGTCGGCAACTACGCCCAGAATAGCGAAAGCAACCCCCGGACGGTCCGGCACCCCCATAATGGTGATCTTCGCTTCATCACGATTAAAAGCAATGCCCGAAATAACCGCTTGTTCCATCTGCTGGTCCTCAAGTGTGATCAGGGTTCCTGGCCCCTGGTCGAATGTCGATAGTACGCGCAGCGGCACCTTATATTTACCCGCAAACTCAACGGCACGAATTTGCAATACTTTGGCGCCCAGGCTAGCCATTTCAAGCATCTCTTCAAAGGTGATTTTTGCCAGCCGCCGGGCCTGGGGTTCAACCCGAGGGTCGGTGGTGTAAACACCGTCCACGTCGGTATAGATCTGACACTCCTCGGCTTTTAGCGCTGCCGCTAGCGCCACGGCGGATGTGTCGGAACCGCCGCGACCGAGGGTCGTAATATTGCCGAGTTCATCAACGCCCTGAAAACCCGCGACAACCGCTACTTTTCCAGACTCCAGCGCCGCCCGAATAGCCTCCTCTTCGATATCGGTAATCCGTGCTTTGCCGTGTACTCGGTCAGTCGAAATTTTCACCTGACCGCCAGTGAACGACTGAGCATCGATGCCACGCGCTTTCAGTGCCATTGCCAGCAATGCAATCGATACCTGTTCGCCGGTGGCCAGCAGGACGTCCATTTCACGCGCGTCTGGCACCGGCTGGAGTGACCTCGCCAGCTCCAGCAGATGGTTAGTCTGGCCGGCCATTGCTGACACCACGACAACGACCTGATGGTCACGACAGGCCTCGGCAACACGGTCCGCAACAATGCGGATGGTGTCGGCATCTGCCATCGAGGTGCCGCCATACTTCTGCACAATAAGAGTCATATTATCTGCTCAGCCACGCTAGAGTAGCTCGATTCATGGTTTGCGAATTGATCTATCGGTGAACATCGTTGGGGATAATCCAGCGGCCGTTTTTGCTAGAGTTTTTCGGCCACCCACTGCGCCGGTAGCTCCAGGGCAGCCTCAACACCGGAGGGATCTTTACCGCCAGCCATGGCCATATCCGGTCGACCGCCGCCTTTGCCACCCACTTTCTGGGCCGCCAGGTTAACCAGCTCCCCGGCACTCAAGCGATCAGTTAAATCTTTGCTCACCGCAGCAACCAGATTCACTTTATCGCCATTAACCGTGGCCAGCAGCAATACGCACTGCCCCAGTTTGTCCTTTAAACGGTCAGCAGTCTCTCGCAGGGTTTTCGGTTCCTGCTCCAGCACCACCGCCAGGACTTTTACGTCGTTGACAGTAATCGCCTGTTCGTGAAGATCGGCACTGGCCTGGGCCGCACTCTGGCTTTTGAGTTTTTCAACTTCCCGACCTAAATCACGGTTCTGAGCGAGCAACGCGCTGACTTTGCTCTCTAACTGGTCAGTGCTGGTCTGTAACTGATTGGCCAGCTCGGTTAATAATCTTTCCTGGTCAGATACCCAGGCGACGGCCTCGGCCCCGGTTACGGCCTCGATTCGCCTTACCCCGGCCGCTACTCCGGTCTCAGCGATTATTTTGAAATAACCGATATCGCCGGACTGACTGGCATGGGTACCGCCGCAAAGCTCGATGGAAAAATCGTCCATCCCCACCACGCGCACCTGATCTCCGTACTTTTCCCCAAACAGCGCCATCGCCCCTAACTGGCGAGCGTCATCAATCGACATTTCCTGAGTCGAAACCGGGGCATTGCGGCGCACCTGATCATTAACCAGTGTTTCAATCGCACTCAATTGCGCGGGCGTCACCGGCTGGTCGTGGGAGAAATCGAACCTCAATCGTTGGTCATCCACCAGAGAGCCTTTCTGGCTAATGTGGTCGCCCAGCAGTTGCCGCAGCGCTGAGTGCAGCAAATGAGTCGCCGAGTGGTTCCGCGCAGTGGCTGATCGACGCGGCTGATCAACCTGGGCCTGGAGGGAACCACCCAGGCTCAGTTCCCCGGCAACAACCTTACCGAGGTGGCCAATGGCATTGCCATATTTACGGGTGTCCTCAACCTGAAACCGGACATCATCCTGCAGTAGAAGCCCACGATCACCGACCTGACCACCCGCCTCGGCATAAAACGGGGATTGATTGAGAATCACCATCGCCTCATCACCGGCCGCCACTGATTCCACCGATTCACCTTCACGGTAAAGCGCAATAACCTCCGCGCCATCCTCCGTGTTTTCATAACCGGTGAATTCGGAGACCAGCTCGAGGTCGACGGATACACTTGTCTGGGCGTTAAAACTACCGCCCGCGCGAGCCCGTTTACGCTGCTCCGCCATATGACTCTCAAAGCCTTCCATATCGACCTGCAGACCGCGTTCTCGGGCGATATCAGCGGTAAGGTCTACCGGAAAACCATAGGTGTCATAGAGTCGAAACAACAGCTCACCGGGCAGAACATCGCCGCCCAGATCAGCCATTTCCCGCTCCAGTATCTGTAACCCCTGTTCCAGCGTCAGCGCAAAACGCTCTTCTTCAAGTTTCAGCTGTTCCTCTACCCGGCTACGCTGCTCTGCCAGCACCGGATAGGCGTCGCCCAATACGGTTATCAGGGGTTCTACCAGACGGTAAAAGAAGGGTTCTGTCGCACCGAGACGGGAACCATGACGGGCGGCTCGTCGGATGATTCGTCGCAGGACATAACCGCGACCCTCGTTAGAGGGCACGACACCATCGATCAACAAAAACGCACAGGAGCGAATGTGGTCAGCCACCACTCGCAGCGAGCGAGAGTCATCCGCGGCCACACCAATAATTTTGGCGGCCGATTCAATCAAGGGTACGAATAAATCGGTATCAAAATTATCGTGCACCCCCTGCATGATAGCCGCCAACCGCTCCAGTCCCATGCCGGTGTCCACCGATGGTTTGGGCAGTGGTACCAGCGAGCCGTCGGTCTGGCGGTCGTACTGCATGAAAACCAGATTCCAGATCTCTACGTAGCGATCCCCATCTTCCTCCGGGGTTCCGGGTGGGCCACCCGCAATTTTTTCGCCGTGGTCGTAAAAAATTTCTGTACAGGGACCACAGGGCCCGGTATCCCCCATGCTCCAGAAATTGTCCTTTGCGCCGATTCGGGAGAACCGTGCCGGATCAACGCCAACTTCATCCAGCCAGATTCGGGCTGCTTCGTCATCTTCTTCAAAAATGGTAATCCAGAGTTTTTCTGCCGGCAGACCAACGACCTCGGTGAGAAACTCCCAGGCAAACCGGATGGCATCGGTCTTGAAGTAATCACCAAAGCTGAAATTGCCCAACATTTCAAAAAATGTGTGGTGCCGGGCGGTGTAACCGACGTTTTCCAGGTCATTGTGTTTTCCGCCAGCCCGCACGCAACGCTGTGAAGAAGTTGCTCGTTGGTAGCCCCGATCCTCCTGCCCAAGAAACAGCTCCTTAAACGGCACCATTCCGGCATTGGTAAACAGCAGCGTCGGGTCGTTGACCGGCACCAGCGACGCACTCTCTACCCGCTGGTGACCGCGCTCGGCAAAGTAATCAAGGAAAGCCTCGCGCAACGCGCGACTGGTTTTAAAATCAGCCATTTATCAATTTAGCCATTTAATTGAAGGAGGTTAAATTCACTCTAGTTCTTCGGGAATCACGTCACGGATTACTTTGGCCACCATCGACGAGGAAAACCCGCGTTGCTGCAGAAACCGGCTACGCCGGCTGCGCTCACGATGATCGGCGGAAACGGAATGACCGTATTTTCGCACCATGACTTCGCGACAGCGATCCAGCCACTGGTCATCCTGCTCCGCTAACAGCTCCGCAACTGTTTCCCGTTCGATAGCATGTTGCTGTAGCTCGGCGGCAATTTTCACCGGGCCAAAACCACGCCTTAACTTTGATTCAATATATTCTTCAGCAAACGTGTGATCGTTTTGTAATCCACGTTCCTGCAGCTGCGCCAGCACCCGTTCACAGACCTCTTCGGGATAACCCCGGCTGGAGAGCTTACGCCGCAACTCCGCCGCCGAATGGTCACGCCGAGCAATCAGTCCGAGCGTGCGGTTATAGGCCTCCTTAAACTGCTCTGCCTGTTCCGACTCGCTCGGGTCTGGATCACTCACTCTCGACGACGGCCGGCGCACCTTCTCGCCCGGCTCGTTTAGGCAACTTTAGTTCGCGCACCTGGCTCTCGAGGTCCTTAGCCAGTTCGACATTTTCTTTCAGGTAATTACGGACATTGTCCTTTCCCTGGCCGACCCGTTCGCCTTTATAGCTGTACCAGGAACCCGATTTATCGAGGATGCCGCAATCCACCGCCAGATCGATAATCTCACCTTCGTGGGACACCCCTTCGCCGTAGAGAATTTCAAACTCAGCGACTTTAAACGGCGGCGCCACCTTATTCTTGACGACCTTAACCCGGGTCTCATTACCGACCACTTCGTCACCTTTCTTGATAGCACCGATGCGGCGTATATCGAGGCGCACCGAGGAGTAGAATTTCAACGCATTACCGCCGGTGGTGGTTTCGGGACTACCAAACATGACCCCGATTTTCATGCGAATCTGGTTAATGAAAATCACCATGGTATTGGAGCGACTAATGCTACCTGTTAGCTTACGTAATGCCTGAGACATCAGCCGCGCCTGCAAGCCCACATGGGTGTCGCCCATGTCACCTTCGAGCTCTGCTCGTGGGGTCAGGGCTGCCACTGAATCGATAACCACCAGATCCAGTGCGGCGGATCGCACCAGCATGTCAGTGATCTCCAGCGCCTGCTCACCCGTGTCGGGCTGGGACACCAGCAGATCATCCAGATTAACGCCCAGCTTGCCGGCATACTCCGGATCAAGGGCGTGCTCTGCATCCACAAACGCGGCAGCCCCACCGCTGTCTCTTATACACATCTGACGCTGCCGACGAAGAGGATAGTGTAGATC
>CAJXVN010000058.1 GCA_913060775.1 uncultured Gammaproteobacteria bacterium
CGAGATGTAGAGAGGTCTCGTGGGCTCGGAGATGTGTATAAGAGACAGCCATAAAGCGCGACTACTGGCAGCGACTGGCCATCAGGAAGAGGCCGTAGAGTTGATGGAAAAAATCATCAACGACTTCCCTGACAACGACTATTACAAAATAAAACTTGCAGAGCTTTACGATACTTTGGGTATGACCGATAAATTCCGGGAAATACTCCGACCGATATCATTGGAGCTGATCGAAAAATATATTCCGGCATCCAGCATGGAGTACGTGAGATCTATTCTTGAGCAGTAAAGAAGCTCACGTACGTAGCCGATAACAACAAACCTGTTTTATTAACCTGACATCCGTAATCGGGGGAACCAATCATGAAAAAATCAGATGCGATATTTTTCTTATTTCTGTCAACACTCTGGATTGAACCGGCAATGGCCTACATCGACCCGGGCTCCGGTAGCGCCATCATGTCAGCCATTATCGGATTTTTCGTGGCATCCGGACTGGTCATTAAAACTTACTGGTACAAAATTAAATCAATTTTTACCGGCAAACGTGCTCCCACCGTTGACGACTCCCAACCCTGATCAAATTCTTAAAAAGGGACAGTGGTCCGCTTACCTAAATCAATGTCATCCAACACTAACTAAGGTGGAGTCCCCTTGACCAAAGTCTACCTGGGCATGAGCGCTGACCTGGTTCACCCCGGGCATATCAATATCATTAATGAAGCGGCGAAACTCGGAGAGGTGACCGTTGGCCTGCTCAATGACAGCGCTATTGCCAGCTACAAACGCATCCCTTACATGACCTATGAACAACGCAAGAATGTGGTTGAAAACATTAAGGGAGTCGCGGCTGTTGTAGAACAAACCACCCTGGATTACCGCGCAAACCTGATTAAACTCAAACCTCAATACGTCGTTCACGGTGATGACTGGCGGGAAGGCGTGCAAAAAAAGACTCGCCAGCAGGTTATCGATACGCTGGCCCAGTGGGGTGGCGAACTGGTTGAGGTGAGCTACACCCAGGGAATTTCTTCTTCCCAGCTGCAGGAAGAAATCAAGCGGGTAGGCACTACCCCGAACACCCGGCTGTCGATGCTCAAACGTCTACTTAATGTTAAAGAGATTGTCAGGGTTAATGAGGTTCACCACGGCCTGAGTGGTCTGATCACCGAAAAAACCGTGGTCGAACGAAACGGTCAACCGGTTCGTTTTGACGCCATGTGGTCGAGCAGTCTCACCGACTCCACCGCCAAGGGCAAACCGGACATTGAAGCGGTCGACATGACCTCGCGGATGCAGTCGGTCAACGACATTTTTGACGTCACCACCCTGCCACTAATTTTTGATGCCGATACCGGCGGCAGAATCGAACACTTTCGTTTTACGGTGCGCTCCCTCGAACGGCTGGGTGTTTCAGCAGTGGTCATCGAAGATAAAACTGGCCTCAAACGAAATTCCCTGTTTGGCACCGAAGTGGATCAAACCCAGGACAGCATCGAGAATTTCCAGGCAAAGATTGCAGCGGGCAAGGGAGCTCAGGTCACCAATGATTTCATGGTGATCTCGAGAATCGAAAGCCTGATCCTGAATCAGGGCATGGACGACGCACTCGACCGGGCGCGAGCCTATGTCGATGCGGGGGCCGATGTCATCATGATTCACAGTCGCCAACCCCAGCCCGATGAAATTTTTGAATTCTGCGACCACTATCACCGTTCCGTGTCCACCGTACCCCTCATGGTAGTGCCTTCCAGTTTTAATTCGGTCACCGAAGCCGAATGGGTCGATCGTGGCGTGAGCATCGTCACCTACGCCAACCATATGCTGCGTTCTGCATACCCAGCCATGAAAAAGGTCGCTGAATCAATCCTGCAACATGGTCGTTCTCTGGAGTCCGAGCAGGACTGCATGTCAATCAAGGAAATTCTTGAACTGGTACCCGGTGATCAATAGTGGTTAATCCTGGCCATTTATTCACCGCCTTCAACCAGTGCGGCGTCGAGTTTTATTCGGGGGTGCCGGACTCATTGCTCAAAAGCATCTGCGCTTACATCGCCGATCATAGCGACCCTGCACAGCACCTGATCGCAGCGAACGAAGGCAGTGCCGTGGCGCTGGCCATTGGTCACCATCTGGCCACCGGCAAGGTCCCGCTGGTTTACCTGCAAAACTCCGGGCTCGGTCACGCCATTAACCCATTGCTCTCACTCGCCGATCCAGAGGTTTACTCCATTCCTCTGTTGCTAATGATCGGCTGGCGGGGCGAACCGGGCGTGGCTGATGAACCACAACACGTAAAACAGGGCAGAGTGACCCCGGGGTTACTCGATCAGCTCGAAATACCTTATGAAATCATTACCGCCGCAACGGATGATCAGCAGGCTGCACAACGGACCGCTGAACTGGTTGCCAAAGCGAAGACCGAGAACCGACCCTGTGCGCTGCTGGTTTCAAAAGGCACCTTCGCCCCTTATCAATTGAGCGAGAAAGAAACGCGCGGCTCTCAACTGTCTCGGGAAGAGGCGATCCAGATAACCCTGGCTAGCCTGGCGCCAGATGACCTGGTGGTAGCGACCACGGGTTTTACCTCTCGTGAGGTGTTCGAATGGAGGGCAGCGACCAACCAGTCTCATCAACGTGACTTTCTCACCGTGGGTGGCATGGGTCACGCCAGTCAAATAGCGCTGGGCATCGCGCTGTCAAAACCTTCTCGGCAGGTTTTCTGCCTCGATGGTGACGGTGCTTTTTTCATGCATATGGGTGGTTCAGCGACCTGTGCAGCGGCGGGCAGCAGCAACTTTAAACATATTGTCCTGAATAACGGCGTGCATGATTCAGTGGGAGGACAGCCGACCACCGGCAACCCCGACGCTATCGAGAACATAGCCCGTGCCATGGGTTATCGGTGGACTGACTCCGTCCAGACACCGGAGGCGATCAGCGCCGCCATGATTAATCTGGCGCAGCAGCCGGGCCCTGCACTGCTCGAAATTAAAGTTGCAGCTGGCGCGCGCAGCGACCTGGGACGCCCCACCGTCAGTCCGGCGACTAACAAAACCGCCTTTATGGAGTTTCTGCAACCGTGACTCATTCAACGATCAGCAGTTTCCGGTCGCTACCCGGCTAACCCTCGCGAGTCGCAGGCAGTGACCACTACCATTCCAGCTCAGCAGGATTCGGCGTCTGTCCAGTTACAGACCCTGCTGGATCGCTATCAGGCGCAACGCGTTCTGTTGGTTACTGGCAAGGAATCCTTTCGCGCCAGCGGTGGCGCGGATCTTGTCGCCTCAGCGTGCGCTACTCGCACCGTTAAACGCTTCTACGATTTTGATGCCAACCCTGAGCGCACCGCCGTTAACCAGGGGATTGCCCTCTGTGCAGAATTTTCCCCCGAGTTGATTATTGCAATCGGCGGCGGCAGCGTGATGGATATGGCCAAACTAATCGCAGTAGCCGAGTCCACCGTTGAGGATGACATCCAGCCTATCCTGTCGGCGGACAACATTCACCGCAAGCTCCCACTGATCGCCATTCCGACAACGGCCGGCTCCGGCAGCGAAGCAACCCAGTTCGCGGTGCTCTACATCGACGGCATAAAATACTCGGTTGATGCCCCGGCCCTGCTACCCGACCACTCTATTCTGGACGCCAGCCTGGTCATGAGTGGATCGCGCCGGCAGTCTGCCCTGTCAGGAGTTGACGCGCTTTGCCAGGCCATTGAATCCTTCTGGTCGGTCAAATCAACCCCGCAAAGCATGGATTATTCCCGGCAGGCAATTGGTTTAATTCTCGCGAATATCGAGGATAGCACCAACGGGGCTGACCCCGCGGCCCGTCAAGCCATGCTGATGGCGGCCCACCTGGCCGGCAAGGCTATCAATATCGCGCGAACCACGGCTCCTCACGCGCTTTCCTATATTCTCACCAGCCGCTTTGGCATTCCTCACGGGCAGGCCGTCGCTCTCTCGCTGGCCCGGTTTTTTGCTATCAACGCTGATCACCGCAATCGCCCCCTGAACGACCCCCGAGGGCATCGCCATCTGGAAGCCATTTTTCAAAGCCTCTCCACTCTATTTGATATTGATGGCCCCGACGGTTTTAGTCGCCGATTCAATGACCTGTTAACAACATTAGGTTTGCATTCATCCGCCGGCGAACTTGGTGTCGGGGGTAAAGAGGCGCATCAGATGATTGCCGAAAACGTTAACCCACAACGCCTCAATAATAATCCGGTCACTATCTCCAGGGGTGATCTTGAACGGGTTATTGATGCAATGTTAAAGACCCAGTAGCGTGGTTGGCAGGAAGCCGTGATCAGATTTATTAACCACCTGCGAGCAGCGATTAGACTCATGCAGCTCCCCAGATCGCAGCGGCGACTGGTTTTTTATTCGGAGGGCAGGAACTACTGGCCTAACCTGGGCGGCTTAATCAGGGAACTCCTCAGCAAGGCAGATATCCCGGTCTGCTACATCAGTTCAGATGCCGATGACCCTGGCATCCATTTTAAGCATGACGGTTATCGCAGTTTTGTCATTGATGCTGGCCATATCCGTAACTGGTTGTTTGAGAATATCGACACCGACTACCTGATAATGACGATGCCGGATCTGCACCAGTTTCAGGTGAAGCGATCGCGCAATCCGGTGCACTATATTTATGTTCAACACGCGTTAATGAGCCTGCACATGGCCTATCGACACGGCGCGTTTGATCATTACGACACGATTTTTTGTGCCGGCCCCCACCACGCTGCCGAAATTCGCGCGCTTGAAAAAAAATATCACCTGCCGCCTAAAACTATTTTTGAACATGGTTACAGCCGTCTCGACACGCTGATCGAGTCGGCGACCACCCAAGCGCCACCAGCCCGTCCTTCTTTGAGCAATAAACGGTTGATACTGGCACCGACCTGGGGTGACCAGGCCACGATTGAGTCGGGGCTGGCAGCGACCTTAATTGACCAGCTACTGGAACAGGGGCATCAGTTAACGCTACGGCCCCATCCACAGACGATCCAACTCAACCAGAAACGGATCGATCCGATCCTCAAAAAGCACCGCCACCACCCCAATTTTGTCTATGAAGGCAACGTGATCAGCCAGCAGTCATTACATGAATCAGAGATGATGATTAGTGACTGGTCGGGCGTCGCCCTCGAATATGCGCTGGGACTGGCCAAACCGGTGCTATTTGTCGACACCCCCAAAAAGGTCAACAACCCCCACTATCAGGATATTGGCCTGGAACCGTTTGAAGCCGCTATTCGGCATCGCATTGGCAGGGTCATGGAGATTCAAAACGGAGGCGTTGTTGTACCCCAGACGCTGGATACAACATTGACCATCGACGATGCCTCTGACCACGTCTACAACCTGGGGCATGCAGACCAGGCTGGCGCGGACTACCTGCTACAGCTCCTTAAAGCTGGCTAACATGCTGTCTACCCAAACCCACTGGCCGACCGTCCACTGTCAACACCAGGTCACTCGAGCGAACAGCCAGTACCTGCTGCTGCCCTGGCTTTTTGCCGTTCTGATGCTGTGGGGATGCTCCAGCAGTGCCACGGCGGCACCGACTGAACTCAACGACAAACAGGTCGCTGAATTACTGGAATCACCCACCACTTTTATTGACGCTCATATTCGGGAGGATTTCGATTTCGCGGGTCTTGCTAATTACTACCAGGCGATCAGTTATTACCGCGTAGCAAAAGAGTCCATTGAGCCGATAACTGGCAATCAGCAACAATTGCTGGAACAGCAACATTGGCTGGCTATTGTGGGACGGTTCAAAGTGTTATTGATCAATGCACCAACACTCTCTTTAAAAATTAACGAGGAACAACCCCAGCTGGCATTACCGGCCGCTACCGATGCACCCAGAACCCGGGCCGTCGTGGCCTATAAACACCAGCTCCCTGCTCTGGCCACTGCCCTGGTCCCGGGACAGTCTTTTGCACTGGATCATCTCCGTTACGCCCATTTGTGGACACCATTAGCCTGGCTGACCAAACAGGTCGAAGCTGTCCTGGTATCGATACAATCTCACCTGGTGAGCAACTGGGGGTGGGCCATTGTGGTACTGGCCGTCGCCATTAAGCTGTTATTACTGCCGTTAAGCATAAAAACCGTGGGATACCAGCGCCAGGTCAGCCATATCCAGGCTCAACTTGCCCCAAAACTGACCGCCATCAAAGCCCGCTACGACGGCGAGGAAGCCCACAATCAGTTGATGGCGGCACACCGAGCGCTCGGGGTGTCTCCGTTTTATTCACTCAAACCGCTCATGGGAACGCTCGTACAATTACCGATACTCATTGCAGTTTTTAATGCCCTGGCAGAAATGCCCCAGCTCGGTGGCCAGTCCTTCCTTTGGGTTAGCAATCTCGCCTATCCCGACCAGCTGGCGAGCCTGGGCCAGGCTATTCCGCTATTCGGCTCATCGGTGAGTCTGCTGCCCTTATTAATGACCTTGATCGCCCTCTGTTCGACCGTCGTTTTTAAAAACCGCTACGCAGAAATCACCGAAATTAAACGACAGAAACGCAATCTTTATCTGATGGCAGCTCTGTTTTTCGTGCTTTTTTACCCGTTCCCCGCTGCCATGGTGCTTTATTGGCTGTCGGCCAACGCCCTGCATGCTATTCAACAGCAATGGGTAAAAATATAACCCCCGTTTTGCGCCAACAGGCCGTTAACCCGGCGGATCAAAAACACGCTTTGGAAACCAGACCGATTCATAGTGCTTGCCGGTGATCTCAAACTCCTGAATCGGCCCGGCGTAGTCGGTTTCCCAGGCATCTTTTTGCCAGTAGTAGTTATAAAAATAGCGGGTTCTTAACCCCTCATTTTGCTGCTGGAATATCGACTGGCCATTGAATTTTTGCGGCCAGTTCATTAGGTCGGCAATCGTATCGGCAAAATCGCTCAATGACACTAGCTGATCCGACGTAACCATTGGTCCTGACGCGCTCGGCGGCTTAATTATCAGCAGCGGTGAACCAAGAGAGACCGCCCAGTAGGGTACCTCCTGCTGGTCATTTACTTTTTGCGGCTGATAACCCCGGTGCGGAACCCAGCCGCCATGATCACCATGAAAGACAATCAGACTGCTTTCATAGATCCCCAGCTGTTTCATCCTGTCGAGTAATTTCACCACGGTATCGAGCGTACATTTTGACTGCATCAACAAGGTCGCACGGTTAGTCTGCAACGCCCCGCCAGCATAATGACAGTCACTATCAACCACCATGGGATTGTGAGTATTCATCACATGAAAATATTTGTAGGTCGGCGCAGCCCTGCTGCTACCCATATTTTCAATAATTTCATTGATAAATTGAGTGTGGGAAAAATAATGAAATTGCAGGTATTCCGTATCCATCAATAACGGAGAGACTAACCAACGTTGCTGGTTGTATACCTCCTTTTTTAAAAAATGAGGAGCGACGCGAAATAACGCCAAATCAATCAGTTTGGCCGTGTTCGCCACTCTGAACTCAAACGCACTACCGTGTCCGCCTTCCGGGATGACATACCGGTTTTCATATCCGGCACTGCCGTAGAGTGGCGACCAGTACTCCACGCTAGCCAGATCAAGCTCCATACCGGCCACGCCGGCCGCGCTCAAAATGGAATTTTCTGCGATGGAGTCGCGAATAAATTCGTCTTTTGACTGTTCGTTTGTATAAATTTTGCCACTTAGAAATGCCGGAACGGCAAAACGAGTGAAGGGGAAAACGCCTAACATTTCCCGGTAAAAAGTAAATCCGGAAAAAGCATTCCGATAATTTTCGCCAATTTGAGGGTGCTGAATTAACTGATCAAAAAAGTCGGACTGAAACCCATCAAGCACTATGTGGAGCACATTTTGATGCGGCGAAAATGCCGCTAACGGTTTAATCGTCTGGCCCTGATCGAGTCCGGCCGCAGTCGACAATGCCTGCTGGCGATGATTGAATCCGTCAAAGCCCAGTTGCACTAACTGCACCAGAAAAAGTAATCCAACCGCCTGCAGTACAGGACGGTACAAACGTCGGCAGAACACCACCCCTGTCACGATCACCACCACCCAGATCGAGCCATCGACCCAGCCTCGCCAGACTCGAGCATCCCAATCGATATTGCGACCATCGAGCAGGCCATAATTCCACGCCAACACGTTACCCTGCAGCCAGACCAGCAAACTCAGACTTGCGATAACGATGAGGTAGTGACGATACGCACGTGCCGGCAGGATCATTCCAACCGTGATCACCAGCAGCAGAGTAGCGATTGCCGGAAGCGCCCACCAGCTAATTAACTGGCCAATGGGCGTCACAAACTCGGCGCTATTTCCAAAATATATCGTTGCCGGGGCAAACAGAAAAATATTGAGGCTCAAGGCCGTCGCCAGCAACAGGCCGGTGACAATCGGTTTTTGCACGGTAGATGAACTCAATTCTATGATCACTCCAGAGGACGCAGAAACAGCTGCAGACGACCCGCAACTCCGCCCGTTGGCGGAATCGGTCAGCGGTTAGTTAACTTTAAAATGCAGCACTATCCACGGCAATGGAGTCCTAACCTCAACGCATTCACCAAACTCACTCACCAGGTTAACGATTGAACGCACATTCCAGTGATTAATATGGCCTGGGGTATTACCAAAACTGCCAAGGTACTTGCCTCTGGCCATGTTCATCACTCTCCATATCGGCTCGTTAGGCACCGATATAATCACGTCCCGGCTGGCGACACGGAACAGTTCTTTTAACGCCGCTTGCGGCTCCTGCAGATGTTCCAGCACCTCCAGCAGCATCACACAATCAAACGAATCATCGGCACGGTCGAGGGCGTAAACGGATTCCTGACTCACCGGCACCGGGAAGTTGGCTCGGTTTAACAGATCGACCAGACCGGCATCGTATTCGGACACTTCATAATGCTGGCCATCTAACATTTTCATGATCTGTAACGATGATTCGCCAGGACCGCACCCCACTTCAAGAATGCGATCACTGCGGTCGAATGACCCTATCACCCCAGCAATTGCCCTAAAAAATCTCGCCAACATCCATTTCGCGATGGGATTTGGGTTGCGGTACTTCTCCGAATAGTGATTTAGCAGATCCTCCGGCGAGGAAGCTGAATGATCAAACGGCATAATCAGGCCTTTTTTAAAGAAAAATAGCTCGTTATAAGTAAACAGAAATTAATTAAAACCGGGCATTAACCGCTGAGCGACTGCCTCTCATTCTATGATCAAAAATAACCGCACCAATACCAATAAGCAGATCCGCTAAGACCATCACCAGACGCATCATGATGGACAGTATCATTGCCTGGGATAGTCCGAGCGACGGAGTTAACAAAGCAACCATCACCCCCTCACGGATGCCAATCCCGCCAGGAGAAAACAGGGCCAGAAAACCGGCAATCATTGCTATCGCATTCACCCCAACCAGCAACACTAGTTGCGGCCCAACCGGCCACACCCCGGTAGTCAATAACTGCAGGGTTACCAGGATGCTGCCAAGCGCCAGCCACTGGAGCAGATAGCCAGCAAACAGCCTGGCATAGCTGACCACCGACAATGACAGGTTATCTACCAGACGTGCAGTGCCCTGCCATCGGCTGCCTAATCCGTCCCCCAGCCAGCGCATCAACAAACGATGCGACTGGGGAATGATAATCAGGCTAACGACGGACAACGCCAGCAAACTGGCCTGCCACCACCCCGGGCGATCGATCAGAAACAGCGCCCACAGTCCCAGCACCGCGCCACTATGCAGCGTCAGTACCTGTTCGATATAAGTGGCTGTATAAACCTGTTGAGAAGTGCACCCGGTAGAAGCCAGGTCACGCTCTCGAGCAACAACCCCCCAGATTTTTCCGGGTAAATACTTTCCAACCAGCAGCATTGCAGAATGACGCAGGGCCACAAAAAACCCGATAGGGACACCGACTGTCATCCGTAAATTATGCTGCCAGACCCCGGCAAAAAGGACCCAGAAACCTATTACGGCGGTTCCCACCAGCGGGCCATATCGCCAGTGGATCACCTCTGGCCAGACAGCAACGTCCAGCTGTTCCGCCAGTAAGTAGAGGCCACCTAGAAGCGCCGCAACCAGATACAACCGAAGTGCATAAGGTGTACTAAAATAGACGACAATGTTTTTAACGGTTCTAACCCTATCGCTGCTAATTACCATCTCCCTGCACAACAGCGAGGCGGATACAAGCCATCAACTCCAGAGCACCCGATGACAGAATCAACTGCCGAGAAAACCTCATCCGTTAGCATCATTTTGCCAGCAAAGAACGAGGGGGAGTCACTCGCCATGTTGCTGCCAGAACTAAAACGCCTCTACCCCACCGCAGAAATTATCGTTGTTGATGACGGCTCTGACGATAATACTCCAGAACTCTGCTCACTCAACGGGGTGATTCACTTGCGTCACCCCTATTCCAAGGGCAATGGAGCGGCCATCAAAAGCGGGGCTTTGAAGGCAACCGGCGATCACCTGGTGATGCTCGACGCAGATGGTCAGCACTCACCCGCCGATATCGAATTACTGCTATCAAAGCTCAACGAGGGTTACGACATGGTCGTTGCTGCCCGGGATTTCAGTTCACAGGCCAGTCTGCCGCGCGGTGTTGCTAACACTATCTACAACCGGTTTGCGAGTTTAATGACCGGGCAGAAAATAACGGATTTAACCAGTGGAATGCGGGCATTTAAGGCAACCCGTCTGCGCAAATTTTTACCCATTCTTCCTAACGGATTTTCCTACCCGTCGACAATTACCATGGCTTTTTTCCGGAATGGTTTTAATGTGGCCTACCTGCCAATAAAGGTTAATAAGCGCCTCGGCCAGAGCCATCTGCGCCCCATTCAGGATGGTATTCGGTTCTTACTCATCATTTTTAAGCTAACAACCCTTTACTCCCCGCTAAAAATATTCTTCCCGATCGCACTGGTACAGGCATTTCTAGGGCTCGGCTATTATGCTTACACCTATTTATCCGATGGCCGCTTCACCAACATGGGGGTAACCCTGCTGGTATCAGCCACTACTATTTTTCTAATCGGCCTGGTCTCAGAACAGATAACCATGCTGCTATACGCTCGGCTCGCGAATGACGACGATGACCAGCAGTAAGCGAGCAATACCATTAAAGTTAAGTCGATTTGCGACTAAACCCTTGATATAGTGACGCAAATACAACTCCCGCCCGCTTTTTCCCTGGATGACGTCTGATGGCAAACGCTAATCCCGCATTCGTATTAACCGGTCTTGCGCGCAAGCTGGTGGATGAAGGCTTGTTAGACGAAGTAGCGGCGGAAAAGGCCATTGCTGATGCCACCGCCAACAAGGTACCGCTGGTCTCCCATCTGGTTGAAAAAGAGCTGGTTAGCGCCAAAGCCATCGCCGTCGCCGCATCGGCGGATTTTGGCATTCCTGTTTTTGATCTGGAAGCGCTTGACCTGGAAATGGCGGCTACCCGTCTGGTCGGCGAAAAATTAATTCGCAAGCACCACTCCCTGCCGCTCTACAAACGTGGGCAGCGACTCTATGTCGCGGTGTCTGATCCGACTAATTTCCAGGGCCTCGACGAAATTAAATTTAATGTCGGACTTTCCACCGAAGCCATTCTGGTGGAGGAAGACAAGCTTGCTCGCACCATTGAAAAGGCACTGGAGCAGGAAGAGGAAGAAATCTCCGGTCTGGACGACTTCGGTGATGACGACCTGGATGATTTAGAGCTCACCTCGGATGAAGAGGATTCGACCGAGGACGGTGGCGCGGATTCCGACGTCGATGACGCGCCGGTCGTCCGTTACGTTAACAAGCTTTTACTGGACGCCATCAACAAGGGCGCATCTGACCTGCATTTCGAACCTTATGAAAAGCGGTATCGAATCCGTTTCCGTATTGACGGAATCCTCAAAGAAACGGCGTCAGCCCCAATTAGCATGGCGCGGAAAATAGCGGCAAGAATCAAGGTAGTCTCGGCACTGGACATCTCGGAAAAGCGGGTACCCCAGGATGGCCGAATGAAGTTGAAGTTCGGCAAACGCGCCATCGACTTTCGAGTTAGCACCTGCCCGATGCTATTTGGCGAAAAAATTGTCATGCGTATTCTTGATCCCTCAAGCGCGCAGCTGGGTATAGAAATGCTCGGGTACGAACCTGATCAACGCGCCATCTTCGAAGAAAATCTGGCCAAACCCTACGGGATGCTACTGATTACCGGCCCAACCGGGAGTGGTAAAACTGTTTCTCTGTATACCGGCATTAACATAATCAACACGCCAGATATCAACATTTCCACCGCGGAAGATCCCGCTGAAATTGTTCTTGAGGGGGTTAATCAGGTCAATGTAAACGTCAAGCAGGGACTGACGTTTGCCTCGGCACTAAAATCTTTTTTACGACAGGATCCCGATGTCATTCTGATTGGGGAAATCCGAGACCTGGAAACCGGCGAGATAGCTATCAAGGCCGCCCAGACCGGCCACATGGTGATGGCCACGCTGCATACCAACGACGCACCTCAAACGGTTACCCGTCTACTGAACATGGGTATTCCCTCCTACAACATCGCTTCGGCCCTCAATCTAATCATCGCCCAGCGACTGACTCGCCGCCTCTGCAAACATTGCAAAAAGAAGATAGATATTCCTGAACCGGCCCTGCGGGAAGAGGGATTTACCGATGAACAGATCAAAGAAGGTATCACCATCTACGGCGCAGTCGGCTGCGATCAGTGCACCGAAGGGTACAAAGGCCGGGCCGGTATCTATCAGGTCATGCCAATTTCTGAAGAGATGGCCAAGCTGATCATGTCAGAAGCAACAGCACTGGATCTGGCTGCACAGGCAGCAAAGGAAGGTATTAACGATCTGCGACAATCTGGCCTGTTAAAAGTCATGCAGGGCATCACCACACTCGATGAAGTCAACCGGGTAACCAAGGAATAACGCAATGGCCACACGAGCAGCAGCTGCAAAAAACGGCAAACCGGTCAAAGTATCAACCTTCGCCTGGTCAGGCAAAGACAAATCTGGCAAGAAGGTAAAAGGCACACTCAAAGGCACCGACATTAACGTCATTCGGACGAAATTGCGGAATGACGGTATCAGCAACCCGAAGGTTGCCAAGCAGATTCAGCTGTTCGGTTCCGGTAAACAGGCGATCACACCCAAGGACATCACTCTGTTTTCCAGGCAGATGGCAACCATGCTGGATGCTGGCGTACCAATGGTTCAGTCTTTTGACATTGTCGGCAAGGGCCATGAAAACCCGACCATGGCCGAGCTCATTATGACCATCAAACAGCAGGTAGAAGGCGGCAGTAGTTTTGCCGAGGCTCTGGCAAAACACCCGCTGCAATTCAACAATCTCTATGTGAATCTGGTAACTGCCGGCGAGGCAGCCGGGATTCTGGATGATCTACTCGCAAAACTCGCGACTTTCATGGAAAAAACCGAAGCCATGAAAGCGAAAATTAAATCCGCGATGATGTACCCGGCATCGATCATGGTGATCGCCTTGAGCATCCAGGCCGCCTGATGATCCTTTTTAACCTGTCTCTTATACACATCTGACGCTG
>CAJXVN010000059.1 GCA_913060775.1 uncultured Gammaproteobacteria bacterium
CTATCCTCTTCGTCGGCAGCGTCAGATGTGTATAAGAGACAGGTCGAAGTAATTGCTGAACGTTGCGTAGCTGCAGCTGCCGACTGGAGCTGGTTTCACGAAAAACTGACCCCCGGTCAGGCACAGGCCTGGATGCTGCAACACTCGATCCGTAATCGCCTGTTCAGTTCCGTTTGGCGCCCCGCATGGATGAGCCGCTGCCCGGACCAGGCGATTGTCCGTAAAACCATCGGTCAGATGCTTGAAGAGCTGGTTTACGATAAAGGTATCGAGGCTGCGCACACCAAAATTCTCTGGGAAATGGGCCGCACCATCGGTCTCACTGACGAGCAGCTCAATAACGCTCAGCCGGTACCCAAGGTAGATCTTTACAACAACATCACCGAGAACCTCTGTCGCAACCGCCACTGGATTATTGGCTGGCTCTCCACCTCGCTAGAGGAGTTTGTGCTCACCGCCTATGAAGGCCAGACCAGCATGGATTACCGCAAATGGCAGTCTGACCTGGGGCTAACGGAGAAGCAGGTGTTTTTCTTCTCCTACCACCAGATCGCCGACATGGAGCATGCCGGTAAAAAAGTCTGGCGACCCATTCGTAGCCACGTTACCACCGACGAACTAGCCGAAGACGTATTAGCCGGGCTCGATACGGCCCTCAATGCCGCCACCCTGTTTTATGAAGGCATCAAAAAACTGGGTAACGAACTCGATGCTGCCGGGGCAAAAATCCCTAACGCCGCCTGACAACCATCAGAACGACCGGACAGGCGATAAAGCCCGGTTAGCCAGATTTGTAACGAGGAGAAATCATCATGACCACAGCCAACGAAATTCAAAGCAACATTACGCGCATTCTCGACCAGGGTGCCGAAGCAGTTAACAAGGTTATTCAGGCCTATATTGCCAACCGCACGCCGGAGCGTGACATGAACTGGCTCTGCCTGCAGATGGGTAAGGAGTTCGGTGCCATCATGCTGCATTCCGACAAAGCCAAAGAGGCCATTCGAAACGGCGCCGATGGCCGCGAGATGGATGCCTATTTTGAAACGGTGAAAGAGGAAGTTGCCCACTTTCAGGCCTATTACAACCTGGTCAACCGGACCATCGGTGAGAACACTGAAATTCCGGTGCCGGATGTCTATCGGTACGTCGTCGCGAATGTTGAAAATGGCCAGATGGCCCTCGATGACTCCATGCTAGCAATGAAAGATCGCTGGCCGGAACATCATAAGTACCTGGCCGGGCATGTCCCCTATATCAAGACCCAGCACCCCTGGGTTGCGCAAATTTTTGGCGCAACGCTGGAAGGCGCCGCGGGCGGCTGGCACTGGTGCATGAGCCAGTTGCCACCCCATGACGACTTCTTCAAGCAGGCCGCTAAACTTCAGGAAGGCATCGCCATCGACGAACTCGAACACGGGCCGGAAGAACTCGCCAACCTCTGCAACGAGTATTCGGATGACTTCAATGTGGACCTGGATGAGCTCTACAGGCAGCTGCGTCTGGCCCGTTGTCAGGAAGTTAAACAGCGTAATGAGCAGTTTCTCCACCCGCTGAGCGACGACGAAGTTGAAGAAATCTGCCAGTCGCTGATCAATGACAGCCTTGACGGTTTTAATCTCTACAGCAAAGCCGCCTGAACGTTAAAAGGCCGGACCAGGGAGGTCCGGCCTTTTTTGTAGTTAGTCCTAATTAAACGGTAACTCTCGCGATGAATGCACCCAGCACTCCCTTAGCCGACCTCTTCGAATGGCCCAATGCCATCAACGAAGTCCCCAAAGCCGTCTACTTGCGAGAAGATATTTACCAGCTGGAACTGGAAAAACTCTTCTATGGACCCATCTGGCAGCCAGTGGCTCATGTCAGCGAGGTACCCAATGTTGGCGATTATAAAACCCTCGCGGTAGGCGAAAAGCCGATCCTGATTATTCATGGCGAAGATGACAAGGTGCGCGTATTCCAGAACGCCTGCACCCACCGTGGCACCGAACTGGTGACCGGCTTTATGGGCAACAAAACTGAATTTGAATGCCCCTACCATCGCTGGATTTTTGACGACAAAGGGGCCCTGCGGGTCTGCCCTGGTGACGATGATTTCCCTGAAGATTTCACCAAAGAGAAATTCGGCCTTGCTGAAATCACTACCGAGAATTTTTTCGGACTACTGTTTGTCACCCTCGAACCTGAAAATGCCCCTCCGCTGCTCGATTATCTGGGGCGCACCGCTGAGCACCTGCAGCAGGTCCTAGGCGGTGATGGTCGATTAAAACTGCTCGGCTATCAAAAGGTTATTTACAACGCCAACTGGAAAGCCTACCGCGACAACGACGGTTACCACCCACCGCTGCTTCACGCCGCCTTTCGTTTGCTCAACTGGCAGGGTGGCAAAGGTTTCTGCGTGGTCGAACCCAACGGCAACATCGCCCTGGTATCCCAGCTTAAAGAAGCCGCCAAAACGGGCTTTCTTAAAGATGAAGGTATCCTGGAGTTCCGCGACGTTAATCCGGCGCAGGGCTCCTACGTGGTTGCGCCGAGTCTAATGACCGTAGCCACCAAACACCTGGACATGATCAACCTGCGTTTTCCGATACCGCGCGGTGTTGGCAAGACCGAAGTTCACTGGGCCTATTTTGCCCACGCAGACGATGATGAACAGATGGTTAAACACCGCCTGAATCAGTCTTCTAATCTACTCGGCCCCAGCGGACTGGTCAGTCTTGAAGATGCCGCGGTGTTCCAACGTATCCAGCGCGCGGCGACGACTTCGCCAGCTAACTCCTATTTTCTTAAAGGGATCGTCGAAGGATTTGATGCGGCCAATGGCGCGCAGAATGATGAAGTCGCTAACACGGTATTCTGGGAGTATTACCGCAAAACCCTCGGATTTCCGCGAAACGAAGCCCGAAACAATTAGAAGGCTTGAAAGCGTCGGTAATCCGTTGCGAACCGATAAACCAATAATAAAGGTGACTCTCGGGATAAACCCCCGTCCAGTTTGCATAGCTGCGCCGGGACGCGTCACCGATCTAGCAGCCGAGGGCACATCAGTGCCCTGCAGAAAACCGGTTGACAGGCCATTAAGATCTGCCCGCCCGGAATATATGCACCACTAGATCGAGAACGAGCTAGAACAAGGAGGAGGAGCATGGGTTGCGACTATAACCCGCTGGTTATCGGTCAGTTTTCCGAAACTAAGGAAGATCACGCCACCGTCAACCTCGCCGCCGTTGAGGTGATTAGCCTCGCTCCGGCTGTTCGTAATACTTACAACACCAAACCCTTTCCAGGCTTTAGCTTTGTCGATCCATAGAACTTTGGCATCGATTGAGATGAAAACCGGGCAGCACTCATCGCCTTCTGTCCTATGAAGTCGATGCACTATTTCAGCGCTGACGCGCACAAAAACGTGGAGATTGGACTCGAATGAACGCCCCCCATAAATGTTCCGCAACGGTCTTACCGGATTATCATCAACCGCTCGAAGTCCGCGAACTCGACGTACCACCGGTTGAAGATGGCGGGATTATTGTCAAGATCGATCGCGCCACTATCTGTGGCACCGATCACCACATCACGCTAGGTGCATTGGCACCCATATCGAAAACCCCCTGCATCCTCGGCCATGAAATGGTTGGCATCATCGAGTCTCAGGGCAAGGGACGCGAGCAGGATGTTGCCGGCACGCCCATTATCACTGGCGACCGGCTGATCTGGGCCTATTCCTATTGTGGCAAGTGCTACTACTGTGCAGTGGCCCACGAACCAACGCTCTGCACTAATTTCACCCCCTACGGCTACGCCGATTCCACCGTGCATCCCTATGTAATTGGTGGTTTTTCCCAATACAACTACATATTGCCGGGATGCCACGTGGTGAAAGTGCCGGATGAGGTGCCCAGCCACTGGGCATCCTCGGCCAGCTGTGCACTGCGGACTATCATGCACGCCACTGACCGGGTTGGCGGTATACGGCCATCGGATACAGTGGTTGTCCAGGGCAGTGGACCAGTCGGACTCTACGGCGTGGTGGTTGCCCGGGCCATGGGGGCCAAAAACGTCATTAATTTTGGCGCACCAGAAGCGCGACTACAGGTGGCTAAATCCTTCGGCGCAGACGCAGTTTGCAATATTGAAACCACCGACAACGCCCAACGTGCCGAACAGGTTATGCAGATGACCGATGGTCGTGGTGCGGATGTAGTGCTGGAGTGTTCTGGCTCCCACTTTGCTCAGGAAGAGGCTTTCCAGATCGTCCGCCCCGGCGGTCGTATCGCCATGGTTGGCGCCGGCGATCCCAAGCCCATGTCCATCCCCGGTATGGCTTTTATCGGCAAACAGGTCATGGTCACTGGCATCCGCAGCGCCGGCATCCAGTATTACCGCGAGGCACTGGAATTTCTCGCCGTGCAAAAAAACAACTTTGATTTCGATCTAATGTTTGGCGACACCTACTCATTGGCGGAAATCCCCGCCGCCATGGAGAAAATGGCCGCACTGGAAGAAATCAAACCCATTGTTGATCCGTTCAAATAAGTGGCTAGCCAATAATAATTGAACCGACACCAGAACGCTTTTTAGAGAGGAGAGCATCACCATGTCCGCAGTCAGCAAAGAGATCGCCGCCCAGAGCGATGTACCCGTCGATTTTCGAGAACACCTGGATAATCTTCGCAGCGCCGGCCTGTTAAATGAAATCGACGCCCCCATCAGCAAGGAGACCGAAGCCCACCCGCTGGTTCGGTTGCAGTTTCGTGGCCTAAAGGAAGAACAGCGCAAGGGCTTTCTGTTCTCCAACGTCCACGACGCCGACGGTAAAACCTACGACACCCAACTGGCCATCGGCTGTCTGGCCGGATCGCGGGATATTTTCTCAATCGGCATCGGCGTAGAACCGGGGAACGATTTACTCGAACTGGTGGCCAATGCCATTGCCAACCCCATCAAGCCTGAAGTCGTAAAAGATGCGGTCTGTCAGGAGGAGGTGCATATCGGCGACTCGCTGACCGAGCACGGTGGCCTCGGCGAGTTTCCGATTCCCATCTCCACGCCGGGATTTGATAACGGCCCCTACACCACCTTCTCCCATTGGGTGACCAAAGACCCGGATACGGGCATTTACAACATTGGTAACTACCGCGGTCAGGTAAAAGCGGAGGACCGTATCGGTTGTTTCACCAACCCGCCTCAGCACCTCGGGCTGCACTGGGCCAAATGCCACGAAAAAGGCATCCCGCTGGAAGCCTGCCTGGTGATCGGCGTGCCGCCTTATGTCTCTTATGCTGCCAACACCAAGCTCCCCTACGAGGCGGATGAGATGGAGGTGGCCGGCGCCCTCTCTGGCAAACCGTTACCAGTAGTCCAGGCCAAAACCGTCGACCTGGTCGTGCCGGCTTACGCCGAGATCGTTATTGAAGGCAAAATCAGCACCACCGAGCTCGAACCAGAAGCGCCCTTTGGTGAAACCCACGGTTTTATGTCCCAGCCGGTGAATGCCTATTTCATGGAAATCACCGCCATCACCCATCGCAAAAAACCGATCTGGTGCTCCATTCTTAGCCAGTTCCCGCCCTCAGAAAGCACCAAGTTACGCGGTATTTCGTTTGAATCTACTTTCTTCAAACACCTCAAATATGACTGCAACATGTCCGGTATTCTCGACGTACATTTCCCCGAGGCCACCTCGAGCTACTACACCTGCATCATTAAAATGAAGCCAACCACCAAGGCCGATCCCTGGAGCGCGCTTAACGCTGCCGCCGGTTTTGATCCCTTTATCAAAAACTTCATCGTCACCGACGAAGATGTCGATATCCGCAACCCGGAGATGGTTTACTGGGCCATCGCTACCCGTGCAATGCCCCACCGGGATATGCGCATTATTGACGGCCGAATGTCGGCCATGGACTTCTCCGCCATCGAAGCGGAAGAGGCCGAAGGTTTCAAGTACATGGAACCCAACGGCTCCAGCGCGATTCTCATCAACGCCTGTCGACCCTGGGATTACCCACCCACTGCCCTGCCCAAAAAAGAGTTCATGGAAAACGCCATCGAACGGTGGCAGGAACTGGGCCTGCCGGAACTGGACCTGAAAAACCCCTGGCACGGTTACGACCTGGGATTCTGGTCAGAGCAGTGCGAAGAAGAGGCACAGCTTGCGGTAGAAGGTCGTCACTACGAGATTGGCGAACGTTCTAAACAGCGCCGTGTGCCGGTGACAAAGAAAAACACAGGGTTGATCTAAGTTTAAATCCACCCAACTAACTCTCTATGACAGACTGACCAACCTTTATTTAATAGGGCGACTAAACCGATTTATTCCTAAAATCACTAAAAACCTTGATTGCTAACCCCGTAAAAGCGTATAAGCCGCACCCCCTTTACATATACTAGCTATTCCGACTGAATTCGAGAAACCATCGATGAAAATTTCCATTTTAGGGACGCGGGGGGTCCCGGCTAATCATGGTGGTTTTGAGACGCTTGCAGAAAAACTATCCCTTTATTTGTGCAAAGAAGGGTGGGACGTAACCGTCTATTGTCAAAATTCAGGAAACAATCAAATTAGCGAAACGGAATGGAATGGAATTCGGCTTGTTGAAATAACAGTTCCCGGCGAAGGCCCACTATCAACAATACTCTTTGACTGGAAAGCGACTCTTCATTCTCTAAAAGAACGCCAGAGCATATTGACTCTGGGATATAACACCGCCTTGTTCGGGATTTTTCACCGCCTATTTAATTTGCCAAACGTGTTAAATATGGATGGGGTCGAGTGGAAACGAAAAAAATGGTCAGCTTCCGCACGCCTCTGGTTCCGCCTTAACGAACGAATTGGCGCACGGATCGCTACACATCTGATCGCTGACCATCCAGGAATCGCAGATCATCTGACACAGCGTTACGGTAAAAAAATTCAGTCAAAATTATCCGTCATTCCATACGGGGCGGATCAGGTCGATAGAACCGGACTTGAAACACTGACGGCTTATGGCTTAACCCCCGGGAAATACGTACTGATTATCGCTAGACCGGAACCAGAAAACTCCATACTGGAAATGGTACGCGCTTACGCAAGTCAAGCACGCGGTATACCCCTGGTGGTGTTGGGGAATTACTCAGAAACTCACCCTTACCACCGTGAAGTATTAAACGCTGCCACTGACGAAGTGCGGTTCCTCGGCGCCATTTACGACCGTGAAAAAGTCCAGGCGTTACGCCGACACACCGCCCTTTATTTGCACGGACACCAAGTCGGCGGCACTAATCCATCATTGGTGGAGGCATTAGGCTGTGGGAATCCGGTGCTCTCTCATGACAACCCCTTTAACCGCTGGGTTGCCGGCAATGGCAATTACTATTTCAACGAAAAAAACTGTGCTTCAGTGATCGGGGAGCTCCTCGACCAACCCCACCTCCTGATCAGAGCCGGGAAATTTAGCTCGGACCGGTTTAATGCTCTTTTTCAGTGGCCACCCGTCCTGGAAAGTTACCGAAAGTTGCTGGAAAGTTGCGTGAAACAACCGAACGAAGCATTAAAAAACCAAACATTTCCGAGTCTGTGGCCATCTACACTTTTGAAAACACCAGAAAAAAATCCGAATGACTAGTGTCCCAACGCCCACGCGATAGAAGGGTTGATAGTATTTTCATCCCGTAGGAAAAACCCCGGTACAACACATTTCTCTCCGCCACATAGGCTTCAACTGGACCCTTGTATGAGTATAAGAGCACCTGCTTAAGTCCTAACATTTCGGATCGATTAACTAGTTGTCCCGGAAACATCTCTTTAGCCATAGGCGTAGGAAATGGGCCGCGTCCATTGACTCCAGCTTGCTTATCACCAATGAAGTAGCGATAAAACCAGACATGCATTCGATGAGGTGTAAGCCGTGTCACCATACCTTTAAACGACCAGGGATGTGGAGCCGCTAACACTAACAGCCCACCTTCGTTCAACGCATTCGCCATCCTATCAACGGCAGCACCAGGGTCATCCAGGTGTTCCAGCACATCCCAACAGATCACTAAATCATAACTATTTTTCAGTAAGTCGTAGGTTTGAAGGTCTCCGACAATTTTTTCGTCAAGCTTGTCATTTCGATCAAGTTGTTCCTCGGATATATCAATACCAACTACCCATCGATCTTCAGGCAACTGAATCTGGGTACATGACCCACACCCGGCTTCTAGCACACGAAGTGGAGAAGCCCGGGAAAGAAGCTGCTCAAGTACCTGCTGCAATCCCGAATTCGGCTGAGAAAAATCTACATTTTCAATCTCTACGCCCACCCCGTTCGAGTCAAGCCCACCAGAAAAAGTCATACGCGGTAACTCAACCAGGTTATTGAAAGTGCGGGCAAATCGATGGCGTCATCATAACTACGTGGGTCCAGAGTCTGCCACTGCACGTCCGTGGAAAGATCAAAAGGGGTGCTTGCCTGGAGGCGGCGAATGCTCTTCAGCTCCGCTGTAGTATTCGAATTAATAGTCGCTTCAAGGGCAGAGGAACTATTGAGGTGCTTGTTGATAACAAACAACTGGAGACCGCCATCAGCAACGGTGGCAAAGGCCCTGACTAACGGGGTGCCCTGTCTTGACGGAACCATCCCCACAGCTGGGCTATCAAACTCTGGTCCCTCGACGGTTACTTTAACTATCTCGCCAAAAAGAGTCTTGCCAAACGCCTGTAATACTGGGTAAGCCCACCGTGTATCACCGTCACGGTCGATAACACCAAAAAACCAGTTATCTAGTAATGACCAATGGTTAGCAAACAATAAATCCGGTTCCTGCGAAAAAGTAACCAGCAAATCAAATATATAAGCCGCGTTTGCATACGACGCCAGGTATTCATCCGTCGCGCCCTTCCCAAAGGTAAATACATTGTTGTATTCAGTCACTGCAATTTTAGGTTGAGTCTTACGATAGTATTGCTGTAAGTCTTCTCGCGTCTGCTTAAAGTCCTCCTCAACTACTCGATAAGCAGCGGCGGAAGCGTAATAAAAGGCCTCGTCACCAGGAACCTTCTTGTAAGCGAACGGAAGATAAGCGTTGTGGACAGCGACAAAATCCACCTGCTCCGTCAATGCTGACAACATTTTGGCGTTATATCCCTGGAAGGGAGTTGCGTGGACCCCTCCAATTTTGTCACTACGCATAGGGACACCAATTGATGCGCCGTCAACCTTACCCCTGATCATTCGAATCGCACGGTTTGCCAATTCTGCAAACTGCTCCGGTTTAACTTTAAGCGTAGGCTGCTCATCTGGATCGAGGTAGGGCTCATTACCAATTTCCCAAAAAGCCACTTCTGGGGGCGAGTGATTTGCCAGGTAGTCAACCCACGGTTCTAACTCTCCTACGGATTGAGTAATAACGTTGAGACTGATAACCGGCCGAGCACCCACCTCCCTGCAAAGGCGTAATAATTCAGGTGTTCCAAAACGGACTGTCTTCAACTGATTATCAAAAAAAGCACGATTCTGCTTTCGATTTGCGACTGGTCCGACACTGTTTCGCCAATCGAACAGATCCGTGTGAGAACCGCCAGGGTACCGGATCAAAGTCGGAGCCAACAGATCAATTAGTTTTAGTTTGCGCTCATTAAAATCACCATTTAATTCGAGCAGTCCATCACCATTTTGAACCCACTGAATATTCGTGCCCAGCACCGCCCGGTTCGGCGTTCCAACAGTAACAGCAGTATCGACAATGAGCCGCGAACTAAACGGGCCCTCGGATACTGGCGAGGGTTTTTGGCTTGCTTCTTGCCCAGGACCTGGCCCAAAAATTTCCACCAGAAAATCATTCCATTCGGCTTCGGCCGGCAGGCTGACCAACAGCAACGCTATTGCGCATAATGAAGCCGCACATAGTCGCTGACCCATCAGGCGGATGGCAACGTAAATGTCATATCGAGAAGTTAGCATTGAAAACAACCTCACCTTTTCTTCACCAAACCCATCATCCAGGGATTAAGTCCACTACCCAAACCAACTCCCGGGAGGTATTTGATATAGCTGTCTGCCAACTTACGAAATATTGCTGGCACCCTACTAAAGCTAACTAATCCATCAATACGGCATGGAACAATATCGCAATCAAAGTCGTTCAAGTACCTGCGCAGGTCACCATAGCCCCATAAAAAATTATCTCCCCAGGGCGAATGAACAGTAAATCCTAGATACTTACTTAACTTTTTCACCAGAAAGGACGCCCTTGAATCCGGCCCGTGGGCAAAATCCACTGGGAAGTTCTTGTTCGGTCCGCCAACCAGTAGATGCCCACCGACTGCGGTGACCCGCATCAATTCAGCAAGCCATCGTTGACGAATATCGTGATAGTTCGCCTCCCGATTCGCGTGTCCATCCGTCGTACCGACATGCTCAATTACACCAAAGGAAAAAACGAAATCAAAACTATCATCAGCAAAAGGCAGGCGAAAGTCAGCGGGATCAGTCACTATAAATCGGTCGCGCGGCAACCCTTGCTGCGCCCAGTGAGGGACAACGCCCGCAAGGTCCGCTCCATAAGCGTCATACCCCCTATCAAGCAACTCACTAGCCATGACACCAACACCACACCCCACGTCCAGTACCGATTTCACATCCAGCCTTGAGAGCATCGGCACCAGGTATTGCTCCACCTTTTCTCGATTAGTCGCAATCTGATCGGCGGCATACTCTAGGGTAGTGGAGTCTGGCGCCTGGAGCACCGTCGCAGAGGTCGACACATAGCCCATCAACTCACGTTCTACACCAACAAGCTTCATTAACGTAATCCCACTTAGCCAATTATTTTGCGTTGATTTTACTCGCGCTCTAGCACACTAACACCAGATCAGACTAATGACTGATACACAGACAAAGTCCGTCGCGCTGCCTCGTCCCAACTAAAAAGTCTAGCTCGTTGCTTGCCCTTTTCAGCCAACCGCTGGCGCAGGCTCTGCTGAGTCATAAGGGCATGGAGGCCCTCGGCGATTTCGTCAACAGAATTCGGGCTTACCAATACGGCAGCATCTCCGGCAACTTCAGGCATTGAGGCGACGTTAGAAGTCAGCACCGGAGTACCCGCTGCCATCGCTTCCACAATCGGCAACCCGAAACCCTCGTAGAGAGACGGATAGGCAAACACATCAGCAAGTTTATAAAGTGCAGCCAGCTCCGCCTGAGAATCGACATACCCGAGGAATCGGGCTTTCTTCTCTAACCCCAGCTGCTGCAGTTGTTGGTATGACTCTTCGGCGCCCCACCGAGATTGGCCCACCATGTAGAGTGACCAATCCTCGGTCTGCCCCGAGTTATGGAGATTTGCAAATGCTTGTAGCAACCTGACGAGATTTTTACGTGGCTGAACGTTGCCGACTGCCAGAATGAAAGGCCGACGCAACCCGAGTTTCTCAACAACCCGGTCAGCTTCCTGCGCGGATAACGGTTGGGAAAAAACGCGGTCCACACCATTATAAGTAACGGTAATTTTTTCTTCCGGCACTTTATAGCGTTCGACAATTTCTGCTTTTGAGAAATTAGACACTGTCAATACATGCGCAGCCCGATCAATTGACCAGGGCACCAGAGTACGCATTCGCAGTCGATCAACTCGATTAAAAAAGTCGTCGTCAGTTTCGAAAGAAATGTCATGTACCGTGACGACAAATGGACAGACACTCCATTGCGGCCCAACATACTGAAAGTGGGCTACATCCGGTTTATCCGCGCGAAGACGCCTGGGTATTTCCCAGGGGATACGCACAAAGGGCGACTTCCAGCTTAACTCGCGATATTCTCCTGGCCAACTTGGGAGTTCGATACCCTTAAAGTGGTAATAGAGCCACTCTATGCCAGGTTTCTGTCGAACCATCGCATCCGTTAAATTGCTGATGTAGGTCTCATTTCCAGTGTGCCGCTGGCCAACGGTATGTATGTCTAAAGCTACTTTCACGACGGCTGCCGCTTCTTACCGACCGCAGCCGCTACCCGGTACGCAAGTTTACAATAGCCCCAGGCCGCAGCCGATCTTGCAACATAATTGGGTTTTTTTTCTCTTCGGCTTACCCACGCCAATAGTTGATAGAGAACGCCTCTAAATGCGAAACCAGTGATGGTAATAAGGTCAATAAAACGTGCACCAACTGGACTACCCCTCATCAAATAAAAAGCCCTGGGCCCTTTTAAAGAGTTCTGCATCACCTCATCCTTCTGCTGAGAAATACTTGCGCCCTGGATATGCACCACACTGCTGATAGGGGAGTAAACCACCTTGCCACCGGCCTGCTTCACTCGGTGGCACAACTCCATGTCTTCGCCATACATAAAAAATGCGGGGTCAAATAAAAACTCTGGGAAATCTTCCTTCCGAAGCATCATGCAGGCACCAGACACCCAGTCTACCGATACATCTGAGTCAACATCTGACTCAAGATAAAGGGAAGGAGAGCGCCATCGAGGTAACAACAATTTATCAATAAAAAAATAGTGGCAGAAAGCACTATAGACGGTTAAAAAGCTCCCCCCAGTCCAGCGCTGAAGCGTGCCATCCAGGTTCAACAACCTGCTTCCCATGACATTGATATCGGGATGCGTCTTAAAATGGTCCCAAAGCTTTGCGAGTGCGCCCGGAGGACAAATAGTATCCGGATTTAATAATAAAATATCGCTGCCAATCGCTCGATCGTAAGCCTGGTTGTTCGCCAGGCCAAAACCTAAATTATCTTTGTTTGCAATCAGGTGAATTTCAGGGAATCTACGTTTCACCATCTCGACACTCCCATCGGTCGACGCATTGTCAACAACCAGAATCTCGTAATCTCCCGCTTCACCCTCCATACTCGGTGGAATTGAGTCCAAACACTGCTCTAATAAGTCGCGGACGTTCCAGTTAACAACAATAATAGAAAGCAAAACAATTACCTTTTAATTAGCGACTAATCGTAGGCCTTGGGGGATAAACCCGGGCATTTTCTGGAATGTCTCGATCTGCGATGGCCTGCGCAGCGATTAAAGCTGAGTCGCCCACACTCACTGCCCCGGCCACCAATGCCGACGCACCCACAGAAACGCGATCAGCGAGATGCGGAGCGGATTCTAGTGATGTTCCTTGTGTTGGCTTTTCCACGTGAGGAGTAACAATAGCGCCCGCCAGAAGGGATAAACCTTCACCCGCTGTGCCATGGAAAATGACACCATAGGGGTGCGGCACATACAAACCTTTACCAATAGGGCTTTCTGGGTGAAGGCTTGCGCCCGTCAGGTACTGATTTATCAATGTCAGCACCCAGGCTATCCTCACATGGCCTCGTCGAAAGCAATGATGCGCCAAACGGTAGCCTCCACTGCATATCAAGGGAGGTGTCATTAACACGCTAATGGTTCTAAGCAACCCTGCTTTCCTTGGAAGAAACGCGCTCGCATGGCTTTTATAGGCCTGAATATCTGAATCAACCAACTGCCACAGGGAATGTGTAGACATTGTTTACGCCCTCAACCAAACCTGTCTCTTATACACATCTCCGAGCCCACGAGACCTCTCTACATCTC
>CAJXVN010000060.1 GCA_913060775.1 uncultured Gammaproteobacteria bacterium
GTGCTGACCAGCGGCGCCTTAAAAACCTGCGCCGCCACCTTAATGAAAATTGGTAACGACTTTCGCCTGCTCGGTTCCGGGCCACGCAACGGTATCGGCGAGCTTCAGTTACCCGCCAACGAACCTGGTAGTTCGATCATGCCCGGTAAGGTCAACCCGACCCAGTCGGAGGCCCTCACCATGGTCGCCGCGCAGGTGATGGGTAACGACGTCGCCATTAATATTGGCGGAGCCACCGGTCACCTGCAGCTAAACGTATTCAAACCAGTCATCATCTATAACCTGCTGCAATCCATTCGGCTCATTGGCGATGCCAGCGTCAGCTTTGCCGACCGCTGCGTAGCTGGCACCGAAGTCTTGGCCGGCCAGGTGCAGGAATACCTGGATCGCAACCTGATGGTAGTGACTGCGCTTAACCCCCACATCGGTTACGACAACGCCGCCAAAGCCGCCAAAAAGGCCCACGCCGAAGGTTCCACCCTGAAAGAAGCCGTGGTCGGCCTGGGCTTTCTCAGCGAGGCTGAATTTGACGAGTATGTGAACCCGGCGGATATGCTCGGACCCAACGTTTAATACGGATTAGGCCGTTTTAATTTGATTGGCGCTAAAACAAGCGCTCTTCAAAGCGCTTCGAAAAGCAGGTGAACGGCTGCTAGCGCCTGGATGAAAGTCCGAGCCGAAGCCGGGCCAGTTATCAACCTGGCAACGCTATTCGGCGCTGAATTGCGACCCACGGGCCCTGCTAACCCGAGAACCTGGGCTTTCTTTGACCCGACCACCAATCCGTTCGTCCTGAGCCTGTCGAAGGACGCCCTTCGACAGGCTCAGGACGAACGGAATTGAATGTCTGTCCGTTTGGTGGCGAGGCCTTAAGCAGCCCAGCCACGGGCAAGCGCCAGCAACCCGGCAATATCGCTGAAATGGATATCGGCCTGCCATTCGCTGATCGGTTCGTCGGCGGGGATATACCCCCAGCCAGCCACCGCGGTGACCACACCCGCGAGATTTCCGGCCGTGATGTCCTGCAGGGCATCGCCAACAAACCAGCAGTCGCCGGCAACCATGCCAAGCTGATTCACCGCCAGGTGGATCATTGCCGGATCGGGTTTCCCCGCACCAACGTGGTCCGGTGTCAGGACAATGCCACTGGCCGGCATTAACCCCAGCTGCGCGAGCAGTGGCGTCGTAAAACGTTCCGGTTTATTGGTCGCCAACGCCCAGGGAATATCAGCCGCGGCAATCAGATCCAGCAATTCGACCACACCGGGAAACAACTGGCTCTGCCGCGCCAGGCGGTTAGCATAAAGCTCCAGAAATCGCTGCCGGAGTGGTTCATATCCGTCATCGCCCGGTCGGATACCGAGCGAACACCCGAGCAGTCCTCGCACCCCCTGGGAAACGTGCACACGGCACTGTTCGAACCCCGGTGCAGCCTCCCCCATTTCCGCCAGCAGATCAAACAGGGTGCCGACCAGGTCTGGCGCCGTATCGACCAGCGTGCCATCCAGGTCGAACAGGATTGCTTTAGGCTGAGCGGTCAATGAGGGCATTAGCAATGGGGAGGCAGGGGGGCGAAATCGGGTACCGGCGGTTGCGGTGCTACCCGCTCACCGCAGCCGCCGGAACAACCGAGTCAGTTATTCAACAAAGCCGGCGCCAACACTAAAGCTGGCAGCCTGCAACATCGAGTTAAGAATCATCTCGTGGCTGGCGATATTTTTACCCACAATATCGAACGCGGTGCCGTGAGCCACGGACATGCTCAGGTAATCCGTACCCAGAGTGGTGGCGCAATTACCGTCGAATTTCCAGGTTTTCAGTGCGATATGGCCCTGATCGTGATACATGCAGAGCACCACGTCATATTGACGGTCTACGCAGCGCCGAAACACGGTATCGGGCGCGACCGGTCCGTCAACGTCCAGCCCCTCTGCTTTTGCCCGTTCAACGCCCGGGGCTATTTGCTCTTCATCTTCCTTACCCACCGCATGGCAGTTAAAACCGGACACGCCAATCTTCGGGTTGCTGATACCCCACTTAGAGAAGCTGTCATGAATCAGCTTGATCGCCCCGTAAACCAGGTCACTGGTAATCAGCCCACTCACATCGGCAAGCGGCATGTGGTCGGTCAGGTGAACCACCCGCAGAGGACCATTAAGCAAGGTGAGGTAGGTTGAGCCGGGCTCGGGTGGAATGATCTGTCCGAGTACGCCGGCAAGCTTCATCGAGCCGGTATTGATCGGCGCCATAATCACACCATCAACTTTACCGGCCAGGGCGAGCTCTTCGCCCTCTTTCAGCCAGTCGGCTGTCGCCTGACCACAGGCAGCGCTCTCCACGCCCAGCTCATAATCGTCGGGACCAATCCGGCCGGTATCGTAAACCTCGATCGTATTGGGGTCTTCACCCACGCCGGCCAGGTCCGTTATTTTCTTGACGGTAAACGAACTGTTAGTAACGCCGACTGCCCACTCCACCGCCTCCGTATTACCGATGAGGACCGGCCGACTTACCTTGTGGGGAGCACCTGTCGCCAGGGCCTTGACGACCACTTCCGGGCCGATGCCCGCCGGGTCACCGATAATCGTTGCGATAACGGGTTTACTCATAAAATCCTCCGTTGAATCAATCATTTAATTTTTAAGTTTTTAAAAGAATAGCTGCAGAAGTAGATCATCCACAGCCATCGAAACCAGGGGTGCCAAGAGTGAGCCAGCGGGAGACATTAACCGAGTGCGTTCGAAACCGGCCGCTAATCCCGCTCGTGACTTCAAAATAAGCGGGCGGAATAGTATCACCCCGGCAGACAAAATACAGATTCAGCGGCCGCTGGCCACCGGCGTCGCGTCTGTTTATTTTCCCTCCGTAATCAGCTGCGAATCTGGTTACTCGGCACGGTTCAATTTGCTTGAAATTACGCATATTTTTTTGGTAAATGCCAGACTTCACAAGCCAGCAAAGAACTGGTTTACTTAGCCCCTGCAGTTAATCTGCAGAAGCACAAAAACGATTCCAAAAGATGTGCTTCTAAGTTAGTGCCGATTTTCGTGGCTACAACAGTAATCAGGCCGTGCGCCAGCCCTCCGCTCAAACACAAGGCTGAGTCGACCGTTACTGTTGGAAAACCAGAATACGGTCTTTTTTGTGATGGAACCCCTGGAGGTATATTCCTTTGAGTAAATACGAGTGCGTAAATTTTTCGATCGATGGTGAGGTAGCGACGGCTCAGTTCAATCGGCCCGAGAAGAAAAACTGCATGAGCCCGACCCTGCACAACAACATGGTTCACGTGCTGGAAGAAGTACGTGCTGCCAAGTGCAAGGTATTTGTCATCACCGGTATCAACGATACCTTCTGCGCCGGCATGGATCTGGAACAGTGCTTCCTGGAACCCTTTGATGATCCCGAAAAAATGGAAGAGATCAACAAAGATGTGTTCGGCTGGTTCAAAGGACTGAAAGAACTCAACGCTGTCACTATCGCCAAAGTCAACGGCTGGTGTTTCGGCGGCGGCATGGAACTCGCGGGCATCTGCGACATTTCAATCGTTGCCAACGAATCAGTCTGGGGCCTCTCCGAAGTCAACTTCGGCATCTTCCCCGGCGGTGGCACCACCTGGTCCTATGCCCACAACATGCCAGCACGTAAAAAAGCGCTCTACTACGCCCTCACCGCCGACACCTTCACCGGTGCAGAAGCTGAAGGCCTGGGCTACGCCACCAAGTCTGTGCCCCTGGCTGACCTGGACGCAGAAACCCAGAAAGTGGTCGACATGCTGACCAACAAAGGTCGTATCGTGCTGACCAAGACCAAAGAAGTCTATGAAAAGGTCAAATGGATGGATTTCGAAGCCGCCATCGATTACGAAATGGCCAAGCTCTGGGAACTCTCCCGCGAAACCAACGACGACTGGGTCCGCACGGCTCTCGCCTCCTTCAAGAAGCGTGAATTCAAACCGGGCACCCAGACTTACAAACTGGTTAACGACGTTTAAACCGTTATCGCGCGTAAGACCCTGATGGCAGGCAGAGACTTCACGGCTCTGCCTGCCGTTTTGATTGAATAATAATAAAAAACAGCACCACACCCTGCCGACCAAACCTTCCGGCCGTTTGTAGCCGGAACTCGGTGGAGACGACTAACAGCAAGAGGAGATCAGGTCATGAACTTCGACTACAGCGAAGAGCAGCGCATCCTGCGCGATCTATGCGGCAAAATTGCCAGCGACTTTGACGACGACTACTGGCAAGGTATCGACGACGACTACCGCTTCCCCATGGAATACTGGAATGCCCTCCGCGATCAGGGGCTGCTTGGCCTGGGACTATCCGAAGAATTTGGCGGCAGTGGCATGGGCATGCTCGAAATGTGTATCGCCGCAGAAGCTCTCGCTTCCTGCCCGGAAGGCGGCGGTGAAGGCGGAGCCATGTTCGTCTGTGGGCCCGTTTTTGGCGGTTACCTGATCGCCGGAGCCGGTACCCAACAGCAAAAAGAAAAATATTTACCCGCCATCGTGAACGGCGATATCTGGGCCGGTGCATTCACCGAGCCGGGTGCGGGTTCCAACATCACCCAGATCACCACCGAAGCGACCGACTGCGGCGACCACTACAAGATCAAGGGCCAAAAGGTATTCATCTCCAACGTCGCAAACGCCCAGCACATCGCCATCATGTGCCGTACCTCGCCCTACGATGCCGCCAAACGCACCTCCGGCGTATCGTTGATGGTGGCCGACCTGCCCAGCGACAAAATTGAAGCCCGTCCCTTTAAGAAGATGGGCGCCCGCTTCATGGACACCAACCAGGTGTTTATCGATAACCTGGAAGTGCCTAAAGAAAACCTCGTCGGCGCAGAAGGCCAGGGCTGGAAAGCACTCTACGGTGTCCTCAACCCTGAACGGCTGGCCATTGCCGCCGGCAGTGTCGGTACCGGGCTTTACCTGATCAATAAAGCGGTGAAATATGCCGAAGAGCGTTCGGTCTGGGGCAAGCCTATCGCCAGTCATCAGGGATTACAGTTTCCCCTGGCAGAAGCCAAAATCCAGCTCGAAACCGCCAAGCTAAAAACCTTCGAGGCGGCCTGGCTCTACGATCAGCGCCGGGAATGCGGAGTAGAGTCCGCGATGGCTAAATATGCCGCCGCCAAAGCCTCACTGTTTGCGGCTGACCGGGCCATTCAAACCCTCGGCGGTGCGGGCTATATTTCCGAATCCGGAGTCGAGCGTCACTGGCGCAACCTGCGCCTGAACCGCATCGCACCGGTGACCGACGAAATGACCCTGAACTACATTGCCCAACACGATCTCGGCATGCCGCGATCCTACTAAGCACTTCAGCAATAGTCAGATCAGACCAGGCCGCAACCAGTTCTCAAACTCGTTGCGGCCTTTTTCATTAAGCTCACCATTAGCAAACCTTAAAAAATAGAGAGGGAGAGACTCATGCATAACGACCAGGACGCAACCCTGCGAGACATGGTCCACCGAGCCGCCAAGTGGTTCCCAGAAAACGAAGCCATCGTCGACGACATCTGCCGTTATACCTACGCCGAACTGCTCGATAAAATTCAGCGCACCGCCAAACTGCTTCATACCCAGGGGGTGCGCAAAGGCGACCGGGTGGCCCTGCTGCTGTATCCGTCCGCCAATCACGTCGTGGCCCTGTTTGGCGCCATCGAACTCGGCGCCATTCCGGTCGCACTCCATCTGCGCGAATCACCCGCTACCATCGCCGCCACGCTGGAGCGTCTCTCTCCACGGACCCTCATCTATGATGGGCAGCTAGCCGATGTCGCCGATCACATACGCGACGCAGTACCCATGATCACCAGCTACATCCGTGCGGTGTCTGAGCGTACCCCTCAGGAGTCCATCGACAACAGCCCGGACGTGGTCATTCCCCGCGACCTGGGTGATTACGAACTTGATTTCCGCCCCATGCCGCTTAAAGACACCGACACGGCCGTCATCGCCCTGTCATCCGGCACTACCGGGCTGCCCAAGGGGATCATGCACACCCACCGCACCCTGGTGGAAAGTGCTCGTGGCGGCGCCTATGTCTGGGCGACCTCTCCTCATAGCTGCATCGTCAACATGTCTACCACTGCCTTTATCGGTTGGTACAACTGCACCCTGCCCTTTATCAATTCAGCCTCGAAAATCGTCATGATGAGCGGTTGGGACCCCGAAGTGTGGCTGCAGAAAAACCAGGACGAAGGCGGTACCGTCGCCTTCCTGGTACCGACCATGTGGCGCATGCTCATGCGCCGGGACGATATCGATAAGTACGATTTCAGCAAGGTCGAACGGGCTGGTTTTGCCGGCGAGCCGATGGACACCTCTACCATGGCGCTGGTGCAGGAAAAAATCACCCCCTCGATCATCAACATTTATGGCACCACCGAAACCGGTTCCTGCGCCGCCGGCACCGTTATGTTTACCCCGGATTTCGCCGACCCAACCAAAATGGCCAGCGTCGGTAAACCCTTTATTAATTCCGATGTTCGTGTCATCGAACCAGGCGGTAAATGCACGGATGTCCTGCCCGCCGGCGAAGAAGGCGAAGTCATCATCCGTGGCCTCTCCGTAGCCAGTCAGGTCTGGGATCAGCCCGAGGTTGCCGAGCGCATTTTCGAAGGCCCCTGGTGGCACTCCGGCGACATGGGAGTCATTGATGAAGATAACTACGTCTACCTGCGTGGTCGCATCGACGACATGATCATCTCCGGCGGCATCAACATACTGCCGAGCCGGGTAGAAGACCTGGTGCTGTCACACCCCGCCATCAGTGAATGCGCCGTGGTTGGCGTGAGCGATGAACAGTGGGGCCAGAAAGTAGTCGCCTACGTGGTTACCACCAGCGAGGTAACCGAGCAGGAGTTACTCGACTACGCCAAAACCACGGACCTGGCCAGCTACCAACGGCCCAAGGAATATCGGTTTATGGATGAACTCCCCAAAGGCAACACCGGCAAGGTCAGCCGCCGCGGTTTACGTACCATGGCGGAGTCCTAGCGATGGTTGACTCCACCAAACCCGAACACGGCGTAGACCTGACCTTTGTCGACATGGATCAGCCGCACACGCTGAAAACCTTCAAGGCAGACGTAGAAACCATCGAACCGGGCTTCGCCCGCATTCGTTATCCGTTCAAACTGGATTGGTGCAATCCACGCGGCTCCCTGCAGGGTGGCATGTACGGCGTATTCCTGGACGAAGTCATGGGCTACGCCATGATCGGCAGTCACCCCAAACTCGACACCCTCTGGACCACCACCACCCTTAACATCAACTACCTGCGACCCATCACCGGCGAGATCATCGCCGAGGGTCGGGTAATCCGAGAGGGCAAACGGACCGTCTACGTGGAAGCAGAACTGATCACCCCGGACGGCAAACTCTGCGCCAAAGCTACCTCAACCATGATGATACTGAGGCGGGATGGGGAGTTGATGGAATAGTTTGCCCTCGGAAACCACTAGCACCTTATTTAAAGGGCCTCTCATTTCAAAATGAGAGGCCCTTTTTTGTAGGAATTTTCTGAGGCAAGCTCCATGCCCTGTTCGAGCGTGTTAATTTGAATTAACCAAAGCACAAATTATTATTTTAGGCTCTGTATGTGCCATAGGACGACCGCACCCCTTAGACTCTAATCCATAACCCTTATCCGAACAGTTATAAGGTATGGACAACCTTGAACCAACCAACCGATAACGGCATCAAATGTTGGAATGTTAGAACTGACCCTGGAAATCAGCCATATAGGAGGCCAGATGAAAACATTAACCTCAATCATATTGCTCTTCTTGGCTTGTAGCAACGTGGATGCTTATTTCACCGATGGAAATGAGCTTCAACAATGGTTAAGTTTAAGTGAAGACGAGGCAACAATTGACTCTCGTTATCATGCTGGTCTATTTCGTGGCTATGTTTCCGGGGTAGTCGACACAGGAAATGAAGTGCTTTTCTGTACTGGCAATGGTGTAACTCGCGGGCAATATACCGCGGTAATCGCTAAATACATTGAAAACAACCCAGCGAGATGGAATCAAGGGGCATCATCTCTTGCTATTGAAGCGATGCAACAAGCATTTCCATGCAAAAAATAGCACCCAAGCAGCTGGAGATAGGCCACGATTTAAGCGAATTACAATAACAGATTCCAGTTAGGCAGCAGTTAGTGGATTTACGCGCAGCTTTACAAACACTCTACGGGGTCACACTTTACGAGGTCTCGCATCCACTCATGATAGTTATTAACCCCAGTAATGACTAGGCTGCTAGGAATGGATTCAATTTGCATGGTTGAAAGATTTAACCTTCGGGTTTGCAAGTACTATTCCACTATGCAGCTTAATTTTCACGGTGATGCAGGGTGTTGTACGCCCGATCTAGCAAAGGCAATTACGTGAGCGAGAATGATCCACCAATTGAGTATGTGAACCACCTGGCAAGGCAAGGTTTTCGTTTAGCTGGTGAGTTAGGAAGAGGGCTCTCCGGCAGCGTTTACCGCGCAGAACAATCAAGCCTAAATCGTACCGTTGCAGTCAAATTTTTTGATAGCGCGTTCGTGAGAAATGACGCAGGAATGGCCAAACGCTTCAGCCGGGAAGCGAGAATATTGGCCAAATTTCAGCACCAAAGTATTCCCTATGTTCTTACTGATGGAGTAGTTGAGGCTCAGTATGGCGAAGCTCCGTACTTTGTCATGGAGTACGTGAATGGGAAGACGCTAGCAACATTCCTGAATGAGAAGAACAAAATTGATGTTAGCAGAAGCCTCGAATACACACTTCAGATTCTGGATGCACTGAATTATTCACACACACACAAAATCATACACCGGGACATTAAGCCCGGAAACGTAATGATTGACTCCAGAGACCGCTGCTTTCTAATTGATTTTTCGTTGGGAGTGAATATCTCCTCTCAAACGGAAATGAGCAGAGCTACGGAGGCAGGTGCTTTCTTAGGCTCTGTGCAATACGTCGCTCCGGAGCAAGAATCGGATGCCGCATCAGCCAATGAAAAATCAGACATATACTCGGTAGGCGTCGTTCTGTTTGAAATGCTCACCGGACACAGGGAAAGGACCAACATTGCAAAATCCTTATTTGATGTTCCGAGGCATGTTGTTATGGCAATCGAGAAGGCCTGCTCACCTGATCCCAACGACAGATTTGATTCAGCGGAAGATTTTTCACGGGCCATTGGTGGCAAGCAGC
This sequence comes from uncultured Gammaproteobacteria bacterium, assembly GCA_913060775.1. Taxonomy (GTDB): domain Bacteria; phylum Pseudomonadota; class Gammaproteobacteria; order Immundisolibacterales; family Immundisolibacteraceae; genus QNFC01. The sequence continues at coordinate 9,226 of CAJXVN010000060.1, forward strand.
AGCAGTTAGCACCAACCTTAATTCCTGCATTGGCACTCTGTACGAACACGAGGTGCAAAGGTGCAGATTGGAGCTCCAACGGGTATTACAGAGGGCCCGCTCAGTACGACGAGTGTAAAAATTCCTTTTGTACACAATGTGGCGACCAGCTCCAATATACCTGCGAGAAATGTGGTGCGCCGATTTCTACAGACCCTCATTGTGGTAACTGTGGGAATCCGAATTTTCAAGTTCCTCTTTGCGATAGATGTGGCTCGTTCATAACAAAAGAATTCATGGGCAAAAGCACAGAAAATGGTTGTAGTAAGTGCATACAGAAGAAGCAACAAAAGCCCCCGGTCCCCCAGTCAATTGATGATGACATCCCATTTTGATCGTCGAGCAACTGTGCTTAAAAAAGGACCTACGAGTACGGGGTTTGTTGTTGATTTACCTTACCCTGATAGCACGCCCCTAAAGGTTGTGATTTTTCGGATAAATGCAGCGCGCTGTCTGAGCGCAGCGAGTTCGCGCAAACCCGAAAAATCACTGTCTTTGGGGAATTAGAACGATGTTGGGGTGTCCTTCTTCTTTGGTCCGTTTTTAGTCAATTCTGGGGTTTCTTTTGGTCGTTGCGGATCAGTTACTCAGCTTGCTGATAGAAAAGTTGCAATAAGCGAGCTTTAAATCGCCTGCCGAAGAACCAGAAACGGTGGACAGGTATAATGAGCAACGGATGCAGGACGACGCGAAGCGTGCTGTCGATCGTTGCTCCTGGTCGCGCTGAAGCAACAAGAACCGGCCCAGAGCCGTTAAACAGTTCAGTCAGCCGAATACTGGTTTCGATAAGTCCAACGCACCCATGAATAGCAATGGAAGGGCGGATATTTCAGGTTAAGCTGGTTTAACGCTAAAACCAACTGCTTTTCACCAACTTTCGACGCGCGGAGTTGTCGCAGTAATGGAACACTGGTTTAAAAAAAACCTTGGCGACGCCATGTTGGCCTACGATGAGCAGGATCGGATTGAAAAGCTGCTCTCGACAGCCCATCTCGACGCGGGCAGCCCTGATGACCTGGCCGGATTTATCCGGCATGAATCAAATGGTGGTCTGCATTGCGAAGTTAACGTTTATTTATCCCCCAGGTCGGCGACGGTTGCGACAGCGATCAACGCGGAACAGTGCAGCCGGCCCTCAGCAGAAGATCTGAGTCTATTAGTCGGGTCTGAAGAGGCTTGGCAGGTGCTTTTTCCGGAGTTAAATCGATAAAGCGTACCTGCAAGCACCCTGCCCCACACCAAACGCCTATGACCTAACCGCCAGACTGCCGGCCACTCAGTCGCGACTGGCTAAAGCGATATCACCTTCACTCTGGAACCACCGTGATTGAAAAATTAACCCAGGACGCGCTCATCATTTGGGCGACCATTGACCCTATTGGAACCATGGCGCTATTTGCTGCCTTAACCGCCCGTCTGACCCCGGCTGAGCGGCGGCGAACCGCGTTTAAAGCCATTATCTATGCAGCATTGGTTCTAATTGGGTCGATCGTAATTGGCCAGGTGATTTTGAATGCCATGGGGATTCGCCTGGTCTCCTTTCAACTGGGCGGGGGCATTATCCTCTTCCTGTTTGGACTGCAGATGATTTTTAGTTCTGACCCTCAACCGGCAACGAAAGAGCCTGAACCTGAACATGACATGGCGGTTTTCCCTATCGCCATTCCTGCGACCGCCACTCCGGGCGCGATTCTAGCGGTGATATTACTGACCGATAATCATGTCTATCCGGTAACGGTACAGATTGGCACAGCACTAATCGTGGTAGGTATCCTCGCTGTCACTCTTGTGCTGCTGTTGCTCTCCGAGAAAATCATAAAAATCATCGGGACTTCCGGCGCTTCCATCCTCACCCGGGTGATGGGTATGATTTTAGCCGCGCTGTCCGTTGAGCTGGTCATGAATGCGCTGAGCATTGGGCAATGGATTCAACCTGCGTCCTGACGATAGCCTACAACCGATCACCGCTAAGGCGTTTCCTCTGGCCGTCCGGTCGTGATCTGCGTTAACACCCGGCATCAGTAGTACCGCCAGCGACTGCTACTCAGCAGCTACACAAGAACACCGCTCACAAAAAAAGCCCGGTCACTTTGCAGTGACCGGGCTTTTTTAATTGCGGCGATTCCAGCCTTACAAAAAGCTGTCGTAATGAATCTGCAACGGCGGGACTTTGGCGTCCACGGCCGCCATCTGCATCACGGCGTTGATCATCGGCGGTGGGCCACAGGTGTAGATTTCGTGGTTCGGCAGATTCTCCTCGCCCATCCGTTCTCTGACGAACTCATGGACAAAACCAACAAAGCCGGTCCAGCCGGCTGCCTCGGCCATTTCAGGGATGGAAACAGCTGGATAAAAGATAAAACGGTCGGCGGCCTGGCCGAGTGCTTTCATCTCTTCCTCACCACACAGGTCCTCGGGTCCACGAGCACCGTAGAACAGGTGTACCTTGACATCGTCCATGCCGTCCGCTGCGGCAACGCCACGGGCGATGGAAATCATCGGCGCCAGACCACTACCGCCACCAATGCAGACGATGTCTCTGGACACGTCGGTACGCAGATAGGCCATGCCATAGGGACCGTCGATTTCGATTTCGTCGCCTTCTTCTAACTTGAACAACGCGTTGGTGCCTTTGCCGTTGGGCACCAGGCGAATAATAAATTCCCAGGTGCCGTCTTCGTTGCCGATGTTTGACATGGAATAGGCGCGACCACCCTCGACACCGGGCAGGTTAAGTAGCGCGTACTGGCCTGGCTGAAAGGCAGAGAAACCATTCTCAGACTGGAAACGGAACTCGCGAATATCGCTGGTGAGGTCACGAATCATTTCCAGCTTGCCCATGAATCGCTGCGGATTGTTTTTCGGTACAAATTCATCCATGGTGATCATCTTGATCACGGCATCGGATTTAGGTCGGCACTGACAGGCCAGTAACTTGCCGCGTTTAATATCACGGGGATTCAGGCCAGGCGCTTCTTCCCACGCGTTTTCAACTTCGCCTTCCACCAGCTCAAACTTGCAGCTACCGCAACCGCCAACATTACAGTCGTAGGACAGCCCGATACCTGCACGCTGGCCACCGCGTAGAATGGCGTCATCCGCTGCGCACTCAAAAGTCTCACCGGTCTGCTGGACCTGAACCTTATAACTAGCAGTCATTCTTTCTGTTCTCCTGAACCTGGTTGGACTGTTAGGGACTGAGCAAGCCTGGCGGTTGCGTGACCCTTAATCAGACGTTTAATAAGGACAATAAAGGCCGAAATTTTACCCTATCGCGCCTGGTTAAGATGAAAACAAACACCGGCCCGACTGGCAATAGCGGTTTTTACCCGCGGATCAAAAATCGGGGCGAGTCAACCAGAGGCAGTCGGACCCGCTGGCCTGGTCAATCGATTTAAGAAATTCATCATGGGCGGCGACCGCTTCAGGGTCAGCCCGGACCACCATCAGCGGTGCACGGTCCGGTGCAAGCGAGGCGGTGTCTGCCTGCTGGGAGCGGGATTTGTCGTTAGCCTGCTCATCCAGTAACAAACTCGCCTGGCCACCGGTCATGGCCAGGTAAACATCGGCCAGTAGCTCAGCATCGAGCAGGGCGCCGTGCAGGTCTCTTTTCGAGTTGTCGACGTCGTACCGTTTACACAGGGCGTCCAGGGTGTTGCGTTGTCCCGGGTGTTCATACCGGGCCATTGGCAGGGTATCCAGCACGGTGCAGTGATCCGCAATCCGGGTTACCGGGCCGTCGAGCAGCGACAGTTCGTAATCCAGAAACCCGACATCAAACGGGGCGTTATGAATGATTAACTCGCTGCCATCCACGAACGCCAGAAAATCGGCAGCCAGATCCGCAAACACCGGCTTGTCGGCAAGCATTTCATTGGTAATGCCGTGAACTTCGATGGCACCGGCGTCGATCTCGCGTTCGGGTCGAACATAGCGATGGAAGCGGTTACTGGTTAACCGGCGATTGATAAGCTCAACGCCTGTCTCTTATACACATCTCCGAGCCCACGAGACCTCTCTACATCT
>CAJXVN010000061.1 GCA_913060775.1 uncultured Gammaproteobacteria bacterium
CGATTGACCCCAGGAAAGAGCGGCGGCCTGTTGCTATCGCTTTACTCTGACCAGAATCAGGGGCTGGATATTCAACTCGGCCCACCGCTCGTGCACGGATTTTGTGATCTGCTGGTTAAGAGCAGCAACCAGGCCGGCTGGGGGCTGTCGCTGGGGCTGGTGCCGCAGATCGGCACGGCTGATCCGGCGAGCAAGGCATTTCATTAAGCGGTAGCCGTTTCAGCTTGCTACCTGACCGCCAACCTTAATCTAGTGATTCGTCCGCCAGCTCTTCCAGTTGTCGGAGCGCATCGCCTTCCTGCTGCTGGCGATTCCATAGTGCGGCATAAAGCCCCTGTTGTTTCATCAGACTGGCGTGATTACCGCGCTCAACAATTTCGCCCTTATCAAGCACCAGTATCTGGTCTGCATCAACAATCGTAGAGAGTCGGTGGGCGATGACCAGACTGGTGCGCTGCTCAGCCACTTTTTTCAGTGCTCCCTGAATCTCCTGTTCGGTATGACTATCCAGGGCGGAGGTGGCCTCGTCGAGCAGTAGAATCGGTGGGTCCTTAAGCAAAGTGCGGGCGATGGCCACCCGCTGCTTTTCGCCGCCGGAAAGTTTCAGGCCGCGCTCGCCGACCAATGTGTCGTAACCCTGCGGTAGTTGCCGAATAAAACGATCCACCTGGGCCAGGTCCGCCGCTCGCTGTATCTCCTCCGGGCCTGCATCGATTCGGCCGTACCCAATGTTGTAGCCAATGGTGTTGTTAAACAGCACCGTGTCCTGCGGAACGGTACCAATCGCATGGCGCAGGGAGCGCTGTTGCACCTGGGCGATGTTCTGGCCGTCGATCAGAATTTCGCCGCTGTCGAGGTCGTAAAACCGGAACAGCAACCGGCCGATGGTGGATTTACCGGCACCACTGGGGCCGATGATGGCGACGGTGGAGTTTTTGGGAACCTTGAAACTGACGTTTTTCAGGATATCGCGGTCCGGTTCATAGCCGAAACAGACGTTCCTGAACTCGACGGTGCCGTCGCTCACCTGGAGCGGCGGAGCATCTGGCGCATCGACAATTTTCTGCTCCACCTGTAACAGGTCAAACATGTTCTCCATATCAATCAGCGACTGGCGAATCTCCCGGTATACAAACCCGAGTAGATTGAGCGGCGCGTAGAGCTGGATCATGAAGGTATTAACCATCACAAAATCCCCCAGCGTCAGATCGCCCGCTGCCACGCCAAAACCGGCCATGATCATCACACTCACCAGACCGGTGGCAACGATCACCTCCTGACCTGTGTTTAGCAGCGCCAGTGAGACCTGGGTATCGACCGCAGCGCTCTCAAAGCGGCCCATGGCCTTGTCGTATCGAGCCGCCTCGTGATCTTCAGTGCCGAAATACTTCACCGTTTCGTAATTCAGCAGACTATCGACCGTCTTGGTGTTAGCGTCGTTATCCGATTCATTCATCCGGCGTCGGTGGCCCACCCGCCATTCCGTCACCACCAACGTAAACCCGATGAACAGTGCAACCGTCGACAGGGTGGCCACCAGGTAGCGCCAGTCAAACAGGGTGTAGAGAATGGCCGAGACCATCACCACCTCAATAATCACCGGCACGATGTTAAAGAGAACGTAGCGCAGCAGAAAATCGACACCCTTGGTGCCGCGCTCAATCACCCGAGACAAGCTGCCGGTATGACGATCGAGATGGAACTGCAGAGAGAGCTCGTGAATATGGCGAAAGGTCTGCAACGCGAGGGAACGCAGGGCGTGCTGGCTAACCCTGGAAAATACGCCATCTCTAAGCTGGGCAAAGCCGAGCATCATCACCCGACTAACCCCATAGCCGACGATCAACATCACCGGTACAACAATCACCGCCGTCGCATCGCCCGCAACCGGGGTGAGGGTGTTGACTGCCTCACGATAGAGAAAGGGCACCGCAACGCTGGCCAGTTTGGCCAGCACCAGGCTAGCAACTGCCACGAGCACGCGGAGTTTTAAATCGAAGCGTCCCACCGGCCATAAATAAGGCGGCAACGTTCTTAAAATAGATCTTTCCTGCCCTGGGCGTTGCCTGCGGCCTACCTTAGGGCTAGTTTTATAGCCAGCTTTATCGCCAGTATTAGTGCCGGTGGCGATGCCGGGCTTTACCGATTTCTCCATGAAAAACCATGTTTCCTGTGCCTGAGGGAATGCTGTGAGCGGACAGTTTAGCCCGTAGCGGTATTAGTGAACCGCTAGCAAAGCTCTCCATGCTATTCGAATATGGGTCGCTAGCGGAGCAAACTGCATCTTATATGTTGTTGCACCTGACGGTGATTGCTATGGTTAGCGATTGAAATTAACCATCAGACTCAGGGGGGATTCAATGAGTATATGGACAGATCTGATGGGCGTGCCATTTACCCAGCGGTATATCAACGCCGGCGGCATCAAAACCCGCGTGGTAGAAGCCGGAGAAGGCCCGGTCCTGGTTTTTCTGCACGGCACCGGCGGCCATGCCGAGGCTTATGTGCGCAACATCGCTGCGCACGCCAGACATTTTCGTGTCTATGCCATCGATATGATTGGTCACGGTTATTCGGATTACCCGGATATCGATTATGGGGTCGATACTTTCGTTAACCATGTCAGTGATTTTATCGACGCGGTCGGCGGCCGGGTGCATCTTTCCGGCGAATCCCTGGGCGCAATAGTCGCCAGCCGGGTGGCGATGAAATATCCCCACAAAATAGATCGACTGGTGCTCAACACCGGTTTGCCCATCGTGCCGTCAGAAGCGGGGCGGCAGGAGTTGTTGCAGGGGCTGGTGATTTCCCGCCAGGCGGCAGGGGAGTTGACCCGCGACGTGGTCAGAACCCGCTTGGGGTTTTAATGCACGAACCAGAAAAAATGGTTACTGAAGAGCTGATCGATGTGCGCTTCAACATCTACAACCAGCCCGGCATGCTGCCGATTATGGGTCGTATTGCCCAGGCGGTGCTCGGTACTATCACCGACCTGGACAGCGCCAACCACATTTTTGAACCCAACCAGTTAAAGCAGATTAAATCACCAACACTAATTCTCTGGACTCGCTACAACCCGGGACAACACATGGACGTTGCTGAAAAAGGAATGGAACTGATTCCCGATGTGCAGCTCCACGTCATGGAAAACAGCGCCCACTGGCCGCAGTGGGAAGAGGTTGAGGAGTTTGATCGGGCGCATATTGGGTTCTTGCTAGCTGAGGGCTGAAGTACGGGAGGGTAAGCAGTCTATTGTCAGGCTTGGAGCTATTTCTTGGCCACTGAGAGATAGAAAGTGGAGGTAAGGATATGATTATAAGAACAATTATTTGTCGTTGTATCGAAGACGTTCATTGGGAAATAGACTGCTGCAGTCTAGTCCCTAAAAATCCTACGCAGTAAAGTCAACTGGTAGCGATATATCTAACTAGGAGACCAAGATAGTAATGAGAATCCCATCATTCGTTATAAGAAATCAACGCAGTATTCATTTAGCCACTTGTGATGATGTCCCCCGAATTATGGTACTTACAGGTCCTAATGGATCAGGCAAATCAACGTTGCTTGATGGAATCAGACGTGTTGGTGGTGGCGTAGGCCCGATACTTTACGTAGGCCCAAACAGATCGAGCAGACGTCAAAAAGTCATGTCTCGCCATTTGTTCCAAAACAGAATTGATATGCGAAAGTTACTATCGGAAGATAAATTGCCCGGTTATGAGGGAATTGATATTCCAGGAACAAGTCGCAGGAGAACTGCGTGGGACTCTGATGAAGCCAGCAGCTTTCTTAAACATGGCTTATGCCAAATCGAACTTGATCGGCGTAACGCAGTGACGAAGAGATACGATTCCTCAGGAGAAATCCAAAAAGGCACATTGCCTGATGTGTGGATGCCGCTAAAGGAAATGACTGAAAACTTACTTCCCCACCTGAGGTTTTCAGAGATCGATATGGAAAATAGAGATCAAGTGCAATGTCTCTGGCACGTTCATACTAAAGATATTGTTATTGATATCGACGATCTCAGTTCGGGTGAAAAAGCCGTAATTCAACTATTCTTCCCTTTAGTCGAGAATCGTATCCAATCCCTTATAAGCCAAACTAAAGGTGAGGATTCAAAAGCAGAGACTGAAGATGTATGCGTTCTAATGGACGAACCAGAACTGCACCTCCACCCAGTTCTGCAGGATAAAATTTTAGATTACATACGCACAATTTCGATTAAGGAAAATGTGCAGTTCATATTAGCGACTCATTCGCCAACTCTCGTGGAGGGTGCAAATAGTGAAGAGCTTTTTTTGTTGCGTCCCGCAGAACTAGTAAGTGGAGATGAAAATCAACTTCTCAAAATTGCTTCAGATGATGAGAAATTGGAACTTATAAGGGACGTATTTGGTTCCACCTCCAATATTACAGCCATGAGACCATTGTTAGTTGTGGAGGGGCGCAAGGAAAATAAAGACTCTACTAGACCAGCAGATTCCCGTATTTATAGTTTTCTGGATGAGAAATTTAATAGGATAACAATAGTTCCTGGCGGTGGTAAATCTGAGTGCAAAAAACTAGCGCTGAGCTTGACTGAAATTCTGAAAGAATTTTCTCCTTCGATTAAAGCTTATGCTCTATTAGATCGTGATCTAGAGAAGGAAGATGACGAAGATCCTTTGCTGTACTTCCTACCAGTATCAATGATTGAGAACCTCTTGGTAGACCCTGAAATTATTTGGAAAGCAATTGTTACAGTGCGACATAAAACAGAGTTCGACTCGCAAGATGATTTAAAGGAGGCATTAGACTCTATTCTTGACTCGCTAGAGCAAGAAGAAAAATCCAGGCGAGTGAAGGAGTCTATAGGCACCCAAATATTTCGGGTGCAAGATCCAATTGAAGAAATTGATATGCAATTAAGCACTTTTATGGAGAAACTGAAGGAGATAGCAGCTCCTAATGAACTTGAAAAACTTAATGAAATGGCGTCGGAAGAGATTGCAATAATCAAAGAGAATTACAAGAGAAGAGAGTATTTCCATGGAAAGAAAATACTCAGTAACTTTTACAAATCGTTTTTGCATAGTACAGGCATGTCTAAAGAGATATTTGTATACGAATGTGCGAGAGAAGCCAGCAAAAGAAGCTCAGTTATAAACTTTGTAACCGAACTTTTCGAAAAAATAATTGAACCAACTAAAGTGTAGCTATCATGGTAAACCTAGTGTTATGAAATCGCATAAGATCGCTAACAATCGCATGCAGTTAGACTTCGGAAAGCGCTACGCGGCTACCTCAGCCGCTGATGTAAGGCGCTATGTGTTTCTAATAAACAAGGATTATTTATGACCCCCGACGAAAAAATTGAATCTTTAAACCTGGTGCTGCCTGACCCAATCAAATTACCACCTGGAGTTAATGTTAATTTTTCATGGGTGAAGGTGAGAGGAAGTAGGGTATTCGTATCGGGGCATATCGCACTTAACGCCGATGGCTCAGTTTATGATGTGGTGGGGAAGGTTGGATCTGAAGTGACTATTGAGCAGGCGTACGAGGCAGCCAGGCAAACTGGCCTGTCAATACTCAGTAGTCTTAGACGTGAACTTGGAACGCTGAATAACATAACCGCCTGGCTTCGGGTGTTTGGAATGATAAATACGGCACCGGGTTTCGTACAAACGCCGCCTGTTATTAATGGGTTTTCTGACCTGATTGTTGAAGTATTTGGGAGTGAAGTCGGTGATCATTGTCGTTCAGCCGTAGGCATGGCAGAACTGCCATTTGGAGCACCGGTAGAAATTGAAGCCGAATTAGAAATATCAACGTGACAAAACACATAGCAAATGGATGCAGACGGACCACCTTAGGTCAATAGTAGAAAACAGTGGCCACCCTAATAGTGTTCGGGATTGGAGCTGCGGCAATAGGTACGCTGTTTGCCCTCACAATCGTTGGCCTGGTCGGACGGAGGTTTCGCTTCTGGCCGCCACCCGGCAGGGCGTCGTGGCAGTATCGGGTTTTCTGGGGGCTTTTCCGCGTTTTCTTTGTGGCGGTTATTGCTCTGTCAGTGCTTGAAGTTCGGGCCGGCGCATGGGCTAGTGGCGTGCTGTCCATTGGTGGGTGGTGCCTGGTCTTTTTTGGATTTGGACTCGCAACCTGGATGACCAAAAGTCTTGGTTGGGGCAATGCACACGGTGAGGCGGTAGAACTACAAACTGCTGGGTGGTTTGCCTACAGCCGTAATCCTGTTTATGTTGCGTCTATCGTCGGGATGGTTGGGCTATCGTTAGCGATTGAATCCAGGTTGCTGCACATCCTGCTCGCCGCTTGGGGACTCCTGTATGTGGTGGCACCATTTCTGGAAGAAGACTGGTTGGCGGAGCAGTATGGTGATGCCTACCGTAACTATTTGCAGCGCGTCCCGCGTTTTCTGGGCAGGCGGCATGATGCTTAACAGCAAGGTAGGGTGGTTCGTTCCCGCATCGTAGGGTCGCTGCTTATCCTCCGACTCAGTCACTGCGGATTCGCAATGACGTATTTGACTTCCAAAAGCGGGAAATATGATGGCTAACAAGGAACACTGGGAAACGGTTTACGTTACCAAAGAGGCTGACTCTGTCAGCTGGTTTCAGGAGCATGCTGAGACCTCTTTGAGCTTTATAGAAAATTTAAACCTGGAAAAGAGTTCGCCGATTATTGACGTAGGTGGCGGCGCATCAACGCTTGTAGACGACCTGCTTGTAAGAGGTTATTCACGGTTGTCTGTTCTTGACCTGTCGGGCGCAGCCCTTGAAACGGCTAAAAAACGGATTGGGTCTCAATCGGCAAGCGTCCAGTGGATCGAGGCCGATGTAACTAAAATAAAATTGCCTAACCATTATTTTGAAGTGTGGCATGACCGTGCAGTTTTTCATTTTTTAACAAGATCAGAAGATCGCGAAGCTTACATCCAAAACCTACTAGGTTCCGTCAGGCCAAATGGACACATTATTATTTCTACATTCGCTGAGGATGGCCCAACAGAATGTAGCGGCTTACCCGTGATGCGTTATTCTGCCGAAACGTTGCTGGCTGAGTTTGGCGAGGGTTTCCTGCTTAAAGAGCACTTGGTAGAAAACCACAGTACGCCCTCTGGTAAAACGCAACGATTTTTGTTTTGCCACTTTGTAAAATGCTAAATAGGGTCAGAGTCGGTTGGTTTTTCACCTGTTAGTCCCGGACTGCGACAACCCAATTGATCGGGTTTGCTCAAAGGTGGGCAATTGCCCCGGTGTCGACCGGTTCGGCTGAAACGGTGGATAAGCAATCACTCATCAGTGAGATTGAGCGTGCCTTTTCCGGGGTGCTTCTTGATGGGGGTATTGGCGTTAATGAAGCAAACGTTATTGATGATTATGGGGACGAAGATCAGAGGAGACAGGCCAGGCTAGGGGACTCAAAAAGTTGGGTGGGCTGGCAGGATATCCCGGATGATACGTTGCGCAGGCACTACACAACCTTTTGTTTCGTCGACTCAAAGGGTTTTAAGTATTTGATCCCAGCCTATATGCGGTTTGTACTCCGAAATTATGAGGAAGACGGCAGCGCTTCGATCGATTCAACCATTTATGCCCTGGCACCGGATAACTACAATTTTGATGGTTTTGCTGAACTGCTTACCCCTGAGCAAAAGAGAGCAATCAAGAAATTTTTAGAATTTTTAATTCTCGACGTGGGCGATGATTTAGTGGACGCCAGTGCTGCGTCCACTGCTTATGAGTCCTATTGGTTTCAGTTCTGATCAGTTGCACACCAATGAACTTGAGCGACAGCCGGCCTGTTCCAGGCGCGTCCTGATCAGCAAAGGAATTTGAACCGCCGTTGATGTTGTAAGTGGGGCAGTGGCACTGGTTTTGTCTGCAGCCCTAAGCAGCGTGCTGGCTATCGCAATGCAAACCCTTCGTAATCGTTCGCAGCTACCTCGTCGCACTTTTTCCGGTAGGTCTCGCTGCCGCTCACATAGAGCATGAAGGTGCGTTTTTTATCAGCGACATTCTGGTTAACTCCCATAAACCAGGAGTCAGCGGTGGGGAACAGGGTTTGCTCCGCGTCGTCGAGCACCTGTTGGGTCCAGGTTTCTTCGGCACTTTGATCCGGCTTGATATTGATCAGCTGTTTGTCACGCATGTGTGCCAGCACATCGGTGACCCATTCCACGTTCTGTTCGATGCAGCGGGGAATGTTGCAGAAACTTGCTGCGTTGTGAGGTCCGACCAGGGTGAAGAAGTTGGGGAAGCCTGCACTCTGAATGCCCAGATAGGTTCGGGGGCCATCGGCCCATTTATCCTTTAGTTTCTGGCCGCCTTCACCGCGAATTTCAATCCGGTTTAGGGCGCCAGACACCGCATCAAACCCGGTGGCGTAAATAATCATGTCCAGATCGTGCTGCTCAGCCGTGGTTTTGATGCCGCTGGCGTTGACCTGTTCAATGGGGGTTTCCCGCAGGTCCACCAATCTGACGTTTGATTGGTTGTAGACCTCGAAATAGTGGGTCTCCATCGGTACCCGGCGTAGGCCAAAACCGTGGTTTTTGGGAATCAGTTTTTCTGCCAGTTCCGGGTCGTTGACACGACCGCGGATTTTGTTGGCGACGAATTCGCTGATCATGGCGTTGGCTTCGGGGTTTATTAAGATGTCGTGGAAATTCGCTAGCCAGATGGCAAATCCAGGGGCGGCGTAGAGCTCTTCAAAGAGCGCCTCGCGTTCTTCGGCGGTGACTTCAAGCGCGGAACGCTCGTCCCAGGTATGCATGAAAGAGGCGAAGGAATCGCGACAGGTCTGGAAAATTTCGCCGTAACCGGCTTTGATTTCGGCCTGCTGCTCATCAGTGATGGGGCTGTTGTGTAGCGGGGCGCACCAGTTGGGGTTGCGCTGGAACACCAGTAGCTCGCCAGCGGTTTTGGCGATCTCCTGAATCACCTGCACGCCGGTGGCGCCGGTGCCTACCACGCCGATGCGTTTGCCAGAAAAGTCGAATTGTTTGCCGCCAAAACCATCTGGGTCCTGAGGCCAGCGGGAGGTGTGAAACGATTCGCCGGTAAAGCTGTCGATGCCGGGGACTTTGGGCAGAGTAGGGGCTGAGAGTGGTCCGGTGGCGGAAATAAGAAAACGTGCCTCTGCCTCGGTGCCATCGTCGAGCTCTACCCGCCACTGGTTACTGGTTTCGTCGTAGGTGGCGCGCTTTACCCGGCTGTTGAACTGAATATCGTCACGAATATCGAATTTATCGGCGACATAATTCAGGTATCGCAGTGTTTCCGGCTGGGGAGCAAAGTGCTCACTCCAGCTCCATTCCTGCAACACTTCTTCTGAGAATGAGTAACCGTAGGAGTAACTTTCGGAGTCAAAGCGACAACCGGGATAGCGATTCCAGTACCAGGTGCCACCAACCCCGGTGCCGGTTTCGAATACCCTGACCGACATGCCCAGTTCGCGCAGTTTGTATAGCTGGTACATGCCGGAAATTCCGGCACCGATGATGATCGCATCAAAACTGTTTTCTAAGGTGTTGGTCACCATGGGTCTCCTGGAGTAAGCGGCTTATCTGTACGCTGGCAGTTTTTAGAGGGACGACCCTCAGTGTTTGAAGATGGAGTTGCGGTGCACTGTGTTCATAAGGTAGAACGTTGATGAAGAATCTTTCGCAATAACTTGCGGGTTTCTGGTTCTCTCTGGAGCTTTTCCAGCAATTCCAAATAAAGTGGTAGACGGTCCTCGTCACTGCTGGAAATGTAGTTCAGTGAACCATCGTCATAGAGTGCCTTTTTGAAAGCGGAGAGGGCTTTTTCTGGTTGTTGATGATGGTTAAAAAAACGAGCGGCCAGGTAGTTTAAATCCTGGTCAGTGCCGTTGGCTTGCAGGGCAGAATCAATCACGGCTTCCAGGTCGGTGACAGACAGGCCAAAAAATGGCGTGTTAAGGATGTCCGATTTCTGGTCAGCCGTTATTAACCAGCTGGCAAGGCTTCTCTTGGCGCCATTGACGGCTCGAATTTGCTGAAGGGTCAGTTGGTCTTCGCTCGTTGAGGATGCATCAAGCAAGGGGTGAAGGGCATCTGCCATGCGCTGCTCTGCTAATAGATGTTCGCCAAGCTCAGCAAGATAAAAGGGATTACCGGGATCGATTTCAATTGCCCGATTGATGTGATCGAATCCTGCTTGTGGGTCATCCGCAGAGAGTAACCAGTGGCCCAAATAGAAACTGGCCGGCGCGCTGTCGGGAGTGAGTTGATTAGCCTGGGCGAACAGGGAACCGATTTCATTGTTGTCGGACCAGTTCTGGTCATAACTCAGGAGGCGACCCAGTAAAACCAGTAATTCAGCTTGTTCTGGCCTGGAGTTAGGTAGTTGCAGCAGTCGAAAACCATCCTGCACCAGTGTCGTGATTTCGAGATGGCCAGCCTCGTCGATAGACATAACGCCCCAGGCATCTGCCTCGCGCAACAAAGACGTTGCTGCCAGAGAGAATCGCGCCCGGGCGATTGCGGGGCTGTCTGGGTAGATTTCCAGCGCGCGGTCCAGTGCTTGCCGGGCATAGGCAAGATTATCCAGGCGACGAAAGTCTTCAGCGGCGGCGAGGTATGATGCAAATGCTTCACGGGCTTGCTGACGAGCCTGTACAAGGTAGTAGCCTTCCCGCAATGTGGCGGATAGTCCCAGTATCGCCGCAGCATAGCCAACGTATTTGACCAGGTGACCAAGTCGTTGATCCCAGCTCGGCGGAGATGGGTGCAACTGTTCGCCACACTGTCTGCATTTGCTGGCTTGCGCGGGAATCTCGGAGCAACAGAAGCGGCATTGAGTAAGCCGTGGGGAAGCGGGATCAGCGACTGATTTTGCGGGTCCAGTGGAAATTTTATCGGTCACGGGTGTCGCGAACCACAGGATTAAAGATGGTAAACATCCACGAAGCTATCGACCACGTCATTCAATAGCACCACTTTTTTGTGGCTGATTTTGAAAGCGCCGTCTTCCTGGCGGGTGAGGATGTGCTGGTAATAACCCCCGAAGAGGCGTTGCTCTTTGTCCCGGTATGTTTGCGACATCCAGTTGGATGAAGCGGTGACCTGATCGCCGCTGGCATCAGTAATAGCCACGTTACTCACCAGGTGGTTGGTGCGCGGTAGCGGATAGGAGGCCGGGGACTCGCCGCTGGTAAACCGCCAGATTCGGTGTTCCAGCTCCTTGCGGTTATTCATGTAGACGATGGAGACCTCGGTTTCCGGGTCGCTGGTCAACTCATTTTCATTCACCCAGGAGGGTGCCCAGTAGGTCATGTCCTCGGTGTACATTTCCAGCCATTCCTGCCAGCGGCTCTGGTCGACCATGGCAGCTTCACGGTAAATAAACTGTTCGACTTCCACCTGTAGTGCGGTTTTATCAGTCATTCGGATTTACTCGATTCCTTTCAGGGTGTGCGGTGAGTGGCGGTTAGCGATTCATTGACATTTCGCGTTTCTGACCCGCCTGCATCATCTTGATCCAGTGCTGATACTGGCGGACTGAGCCGCCTTCCCAGCC
Source organism: uncultured Gammaproteobacteria bacterium (assembly GCA_913060775.1). Taxonomy (GTDB): domain Bacteria; phylum Pseudomonadota; class Gammaproteobacteria; order Immundisolibacterales; family Immundisolibacteraceae; genus QNFC01. Next base: position 11,550 of record CAJXVN010000061.1, read on the forward strand.
CACCGGGCCGCCAAACTTGGCATCGTGGACGCCGACTTCGTTGGCGTGAGGGTCGGAGCCGGTGAATTCGGTATGCAGGCCGAAGGAGGCATCGCTCCAGGGCGCCGCTGCCGCATGGGCGCCGACCTGACACTGTTCAAACTCGTGGTTGTCATCGGGTCCGCCGAGGCCGGCAATGGAGAAAAAGTCCATGAACTGGCGCATGCGTTTAACCCGTAGCTCGCGTGACTCGCCTTTGGGGGCGATACACCAGTAGCTAACCTCGGTTCGATCCACGGAAATGGGCCGCACGTAGCGAATTAACGATGCCAGTTGATCCATGATGAACAGGTTGGGATAGATCGCTACCTGGCGTACTTTTGAAGTCATCCAGCGGGCGCGCTCCTTACCGTGGCGCTCGACAAAGGTTTCGTGCTGAGCGTAAGCGGGGCGATCTTCCGGGTTGGGCAGGTCGGACTGGATCAGGGTGTGACCGTTTTGCATGGCATAGGTGGCGCCGACGGTGTCTTTATCGTTGAGTTCGTCGACACGGACCATCTTGGCCGCTTTGGTTTTACCTTTGTTGAGCTCTTCGTCGCGCATCTGCACCACTTTTATCAGGGTTTTGTGCACGGACGGCAGGTGCAGACCGTCGCCACCGCCGTTTTCGATCAGTAGCTTCCAGTTGCCGTGATAGACACAGGTGTTGGTGCCACGTACCACCTCAAAACCTTCTTCGGACTGGTCGTTGAGCATGTCGATAATTTCGGTGATATCGCCCAGGTGCTCACGGAGACTGCTGACCTCCGGGTTAAGACTGCCAAATATAAAACCGCCGTGGGACTCAACTTTGGCGATTTTAGTGAGGTTGTGGTTTGCCAGATTTTTATCTTCCGGGAATCCTTCGTCCATGCGTGGCATGTATTCGAGGTTGCCATCCAGATCAAAACACCAGTCGTGGTAGGAGCAGGCAAATCCCGACGCCTTGTTGCCCTGCTGGGTGCGGCACAGGGTGGTGCCCTTGTGGGAACAGGCATTCAGAAAGCCGTTTACCTTACCGGCTTTATTACGAATGACGACGACCGGCTGGCGACCCATGGTGGTGGTGAAAAAATCGCCGACCTCGGGGACTTGATCTTCGTGACAGAGATAAATCCAGTTGCCCTCGAAGATGTAGCGCATCTCCATGTCAAAAATTTCCGGGCTGGTGAGCGCGACCCGTTTAATGCGCGCTTCTTTGGTTTCCTGGTTGTATTCAACAAATGAACCAAAATCGACAGGCCCGCCGTCGCCGGTGGTGAGGGTTTCAACTTTCATTGACTGCTCCTTGATGTTGGTTGATATCGCTAAATTTTGGTTCTGCCGTGAACCAGATCATCGACCGTTTTGTACTGGTGACGGACGGCGACCTCCTGGTCGGACAGGAACACCTCCTGGATGGCGCCGGTCATCAGTCCGCGCTGGGTGGCTTCAACGGTGCTCAGATCTTCACGAAGCAGGTCACGCAGTGCCAGCTTGGAGTATTCGCGACTGACAGCTTCGCCGGCGTCCGCCGGCGGAATCATGTAGAAACGGTACTGCCAGAAGGTACGGTCAACGGCCACTGGCCAGAAGTGATAGGTCTGTCTCTTATACACATCTCCGAGCCCACGAGACCTCTCTACATCT
>CAJXVN010000062.1 GCA_913060775.1 uncultured Gammaproteobacteria bacterium
ACTATCCTCTTCGTCGGCAGCGTCAGATGTGTATAAGAGACAGAGACAACTTTTAGGCGCATATGCGGGTACTGACGGGCAACTTCTGCGGGTACGCGGGTTACCAGATGCAGGAATATTTCAACTCGCCCCTGTTCAATAAATTCCTCAGCATGCGTCGCAAGTAACTCAGCGGCATGCTCTGAATCGCCAGCAATAAAGGCGTGCTCGACGGCTTCTTCGATAAAGTTATGTGTGTGAAACCAGTTGCTTGCGCGTCTGTGCAGGTTAGCGTTGTTCGATCCTGTCGGTGAGGAATAGAGGGTGTTCAGGAATTGGTGAAAAACAGGGTGAAAACGATGCCATTCCATGGCTTCTTCGGATCGCGCTGTCGGGATCCCGTAAGTCGAAATTACCTCGTCGATGTTATCGCCTAACTGATTTTCGAGGACCGTATTGCACAGTTCTCGGCAAAACCGTCGAAAGGGGACAGCACAAAGAAGCAGCGTTTGGGCGCCCCTGGGCAGGCCGACAAAAATGTCGGAATGGAAATATTGTTTTAAGCGCCCGCGGCCGCCGTTGACCGTCTGAATATAGCGGTCCGGGTTTTTTGCTTCCGTCATCCCGCGGTAAATTATTTGCAATAAGGCGGGCCATCCCCTGGTTGTATCGATCAATGCTTGGTGAAGCTGAGTAGGGACAGCTGGTGCTTGCAGGCTTATCCAGTCACGGATTTCGTCTGCGGAAAAAACCATCTCAGAAGCGGTAAGGACAGCCAAATTACCCATTGCATCGTAGTGACCGAGATCCAGGTCCACGTTACCCCTGATAGCGATAACGAATTTAATAAAAGCGGGAGTTTGCTGTAAAAGATAGTTAATGAGTTCCCAGGTTGTTGTAGCCGGCGGTGGATTGCTGCCATCGAGAAAAATAGTCAGTGGCTCTTTCTGGGCGTGAAGCTCGTTGCTGATCAGGGTGGCTGCAGATTCCGGCGTTGCAGGCCATCCCGAATCGAGCAGGCCCAACAGCCCGATGCCAAAAGATGGCCGCTCTTGGCGAATGGCTTCAGTGATTGCGCACAATATATGGTCGAGGTCGTCCTCCTGGTTACTTAACTCCAGCCAGCTTACTTTGCGGGCACTCTTATTCAGATACTCAAAGTGTTGTTGTAAAAGAATAGATTTGCCATGGCCAGCGGGTGCCTGAACCAATCTTAGTTTTGCGTTCTGGTTGACAGTGAACCAGTTATCCAGGCGCGGTCGGCGCAGTGCAACTACGGGGAGTGCCCTGGGCTTCAAGCGGGTTATAGATATGGGTTTGCGCAAAAACTCGCTCCATTCGCCCCACTAGGTTGGTGGAGTCTTCAATTGCTCGAATCGCCTGGATTGATTGGTTGATTAGAGGATGTCATGCCAGATGAATAGCCTCAATAGGCTCTGCCCAGTGCTGTCGCAAATACTCTATTATCAGCGTTCGGTGGCAGCGATGATGATCATGTTCACTGCATAACAGGCAACTGTTGCTCAATAAGTCTTTGTTGAGCGTTTTTTCGACTTGCCTGTCCGCTAATAGTTGGGTGAAATTGACTTTATAGCTATCCCAGGTGATTAATTTCTTCCGGTATGAAGTGAGTAGTTCGCTGGGCGGGGCGAGCTGTTGTAGATGGAGGTACTGGGTCTGGCACAGCTCACCAAGAAAATATTCAAGGTCATCACGTTTTGCAAAACCGGCAAGTTGAGATGTGTTGTTCAAGCGCACGTCAATCAGCCGTTCTATGTGATTATTTTTAATAAACGAAAAGAATTTCCGGGCGCCTTTTCGGGTAAAGCCAATCGAATAGATTTTCATAACAAATAATTTGCTCAAGCCATTGTTGAAAATTAACCCTAAAACCGGCGGCGGCACGTAATTGCCTATCTTAATTATGGCGTGCTAAAAAGTTCTATTGGTGGAGCAGAGGCTGTGCACCACTCACGATACTGTCCCGCATATTCACGCCAGTATCCGGCTTCAGTTTTGCATGCTAGTCATCACGAATTGTTACTTCGCTGATTTTCCGCCCATGAAGGGGTAACGAAATTCCAATGTGCAGCGTCACCATCTACTTCGTTCAGAGTTTGCCTAGATTCATTGGCTAGCAGTTCCACCCCGGCCAATTGTTTAGCTCCACCTGCAGTTTTAGCTGCGTGGCTCCGGGGGTATGAGTTGCTCCTGATCAGAGAGGCATTAACCGCGATTTGCCAATAGCCAGATTGCATGCTTAACCTGCCAGCAACCCGGCCGAAAGTGCCTGGAAGAGATGCTGAGATATACCAGTGGAAGGATTTGACTGCGGTGTTCGCGCGGGGTCGCAGAGCCGACTATTTGTGTCGGAAGGCGTCAGGGCTTGGTTGTCGCCACTAGGTTTTAGTCATTGTTTTGGGAAACAGCTAAGATTGGCATCGGGCGAGCTGTGTATTGCTGCCCACCTACTCGCCGCCTGGCTCAGTGGCGGCGAGTCGATGTTAGTAATCCTAATGTATAAAACCCTGCTGGCTTAACTTTGCTTATTTCATCAGGCGCAGCGCCCAGGGGACCCTGAATTGCTCGCCTTTAGAACAGGCCATTGCGCCAAGTACTCCAAATACCAGGTTACAAACGATGATGGCGTACATCAGAAACGGACCGATCAGAATAATGGTTAGCAGCAAGCTCGCCACATAACCAATGACGACCGTGATCGACCAGTTCAGTGCCTCCTTGGTTTGATCCGCGACATATTCATCGCCCTTCTTCATCAGGAACAAAATCAGGCTGGGAATAAAACCGAGAAAAATGGTGCCTATCCAGATCAGCAGCGCCAGGTTGCGGCTGTCCTGCGGAATTTCATCCGCAGCTTGCACGGGAGAGGCGTCAGTGTTGTCATCGGACGGGGTAATTTCATTCATGGCACTGGCTCCAGATTGAAGAAGAAGGGATGATTATCGGCGGCCAGCGATTCATCGGCAAGGGATTCCTGCCGGGGTGGCCAGGGTACCGCTGGAATAGGCAGTAACTAGAATTTCCTGTCAGGGTTGTAATGATATGGTCCAAACCACGGTCTCTAATTCCATGGGTAATAAACAGGAACGGTATGACGCACTGGTGACGGTCTACTCAGCGGACCTTTTCCGCTATGCACTGTGGCTTTGCCGTCATCGACCGATGGCAGAAGATCTTGTGCAGGAGACCTTTCTGCGAGCCTGGAAGTCGTTGCATTCACTTCGCGATGACAAAGCAGCAAAGACCTGGTTGTTCACCATACTCCGCCGGGAGAATGCCCGTCAGTATGAGCGTTACTCCCCTGGTTTTGTTGATGATTACGATTTTGATGGCGTCGCCGACGACGCTAATGAAGACGATGAGCAGGTGGCGCAGCTACGTGAAAGCATCAATATGCTCGCCGATGAATATCGGGAACCACTCACCTTGCAGGTGATCGCTGGCTACAGTAGTAAGGAGATTGCAGAGATTCTTGATTTAACCCCCGGTACGGTCAACACCCGGGTGTTTCGTGCCCGTAAACAGTTAATGGAATTAATGTCCGCCGGCGGTCAATCGGTGGTTCAGGGAGTCACGGGATGAATTGCGTGGAATTTCGGCGCCACTGTTTACAGGAGGGGGTGCTCCTCGATCAACCGGCGACGGCGCATCTGGAAACCTGTTCCGAGTGCCAGCGCTTTTTTCAGCATCAGACCCGGTTCGAGTCGCTCCTGGCCAGCGCAATGGCCGTACCTGTGCCAGAGGCTCTAGTGTCGCGAATCAAGCTTCGCAAATCCTTTGCGCCACGCTGGAATATTCGGCACTACGCAATGGTAGCGATGCTGTTGCTCAGTGTGGGCGCGGGGTTACGGCTGTTTTACGGCCCGGCACCCCTGGATGAGGCGTTGCTCGCCCACGCGCTGGAATCCCACGCCTACCGTAGCGCCGCTGATCAGCCAATGCCGCTGGCTAAAGTTAGTCAGATCGCCGGTGGTCTGGGTGCCCAGTTAACCAGCCTGAGTGATATCCGTTACGCTGGTCACTGCCGTATTCACGGGCGCATGGCCGTGCACCTGCTGGTGAACACCGACATGGGACGCTACACCCTGTTCCTGATGCCTAACCAGCCTCTTGAACAACGCATCAGTCATGAGATTGACGGTCACGAGGTGGTGATGTTCCCCTCCGGAAAGGGCAGCGTTGGTGTGGTCGTGCCGGCTGGCAGCGACTGGGTCGAAAGTACCGAACAGCAGGTGCGAGAGGCCGTGAGCTGGTCAGTTTAATGGTGAATGTTTCTGTAATTGGGTAAAACCTTAAACAGCGGCAATCGGTGTTTCCCAGTTCGGTTTTAACCAATCGTTAATAACTGTACTCAAACACTTCCAGAAACCGCTGCTCAAACTCCTCGGCGGTAAAAAAATGATTCTGGGTGCCTTCGCTGGCTATTTTGATGCTGCCAAGCAGTGACGCGATACGACCAGTAGTGGCCCAGTCCAGATCATTCATTAACCCAAACAGAATACCGGCGCGGTAGGCATCGCCACAACCCGTGGGGTCGGCGGTTGTGCTAGCCGGTACGACAGGGATAGTGATCTGAGTGCCTTCTGCGTGGATAGTGGAGCCTTCACCACCACGGGTAATAATCAGGGCATCGACCCGTTCCGCCAGTTCAGCCTCACTCAGGCCGGTGCGCTCCAGCAACATTTTAGATTCATAGTCGTTAAGGGTGACCCAGGTGGCCTGGTCGACAAAGGTGAGTAACTCTTCGCCGCCAAACATGGGTAATCCCTGGCCCGGGTCAAAAACGAACGGAATGCCAGCGGCAGCGAATTGAGCCGCGTGTTCGATCATGCCGTCGCGGCCATCGGGTGAGACTATGCCGATGGTTGCCTCGGTAGCATCGCCTACCCGGTTTTGATGGGACTCGCCCATGGCGCCGGGATGAAAGGCAGTAATCTGGTTGTCGTCGAGGTCGGTGGTAATAAACGCCTGGCCCGTGTGGGTGCCTTCAGCCAGTGTCACGTAGCGGTCATTAATGCCGTGGCGTTTCATCCATTCGCGGTAGGGTAAAAAGTCGTTACCCACGGTGGCCATGGGTAGCGGGTCGCCACCAATCAATTTCAGATTGTAGGCAATATTGCCGGCACAGCCGCCGAACTCCTTACGCAGGGAGGGCACCAGGAAGGAGACATTAAGGATGTGCACCTGGTCCGGCAGTATGTGATTTTTAAAATGGTCCTGAAAGACCATGATGGTGTCGTAGGCGTAGGAGCCGCAAATCAGTGCTGACATGAGTTTCTCAGTTAGTGGATGGCTCGGTGCCGGGTTGCCAGATGAGGTCGAGTTGTTTGGCTGCGCGGGTCTCATCGAGACGGGTCACCGGCAGCGTGTGCGGAGCGGTCTGCAGCAGTTCTGCATTCTCTTCCGCCTCTTTCCAGATGGCGATCATGGCATCGATAAAGTTATCGAGGGTCGCCTTATCTTCGGTTTCGGTGGGCTCAATTAGCAGACATTCTGGCACCAGCATGGGGAAATAGGTGGTCGGCGCGTGGATGCCATAGTCGAGCAGCCGCTTGGCAAAATCCCGGGCAGTGACGTTGAGCTCTTTGGCCTGACGACGCAACGTAATAATGAATTCATGACTGGCCCGGCGGTTGGGGAAGGCCGCTTCAAAGCCAGCCTGTTCCAGCCGTTTTAGCAGGTAATTAGCATTCAAAGTGGCGAATTCAGCCACCCGCACCATGCCTTCGCGGCCCAGCAGACGCATGTAGATATAGGCCCGCAGTAGCACTCCGGAGTTTCCTGCAAACGCCGATAGGCGGCCCATGGTCTGCGGGCAGTCCTGTTCGTTCGCCAGCCTGAAACCGTCGTCCCCTTCAATGACAAAGGGAATCGGCAGGTGGGGCAGTAGCCGCTTGTTGACCCCAACGGGTCCGGCCCCGGGACCGCCGCCGCCGTGAGGGGTAGAAAAGGTTTTGTGCAGGTTGATGTGAATGACATCAAAGCCCATGTCGCCCGGTTTTACCTTGCCCAGTATGGCGTTGAGGTTGGCACCGTCGTAGTACAGCAGGCCACCCGCGTCGTGGACAATCTGCGCCATCTCGCTGATCTGCTGTTCAAACACGCCCAGTGTTGATGGGTTGGTGAGCATGAGTCCGGCCGTTTGTGGCCCGACTTGTTTGCGAAGTGCCTCCAGGTCAACGTTGCCGTCAGTGTCGGTGGGAATCTCTTTGACTTTATAACCACACATGACGGCGCTGGCAGGGTTGGTGCCGTGGGCGGCATCCGGGACAAGTATTTCGCTGCGGGCATCGTCATTCTGGGCGCGGTGGTAGGCGCGAATCATTGCAATACCGGCAAATTCACCCTGGGCGCCGGCCAGTGGGGTGAGTGAAAATCCGGCCATGCCGGTGACCTCACCGAGCATCTGCTGCAGCTCAAACATGCAATGCAGAAACCCCTGACTATTTTCGGCTGGCGCCAGCGGGTGCGAATCTAGAAAACCGGGCAGTGACGCCAGACTATTGCAGGCCCGCGGGTTGTATTTCATCGTGCAGGAGCCAAGCGGGTAGAACTGGGTATCGATAGCAAAATTAAGTTGCGATAGCCGGGTGTAATGACGGACTGCCTGCAATTCAGAGACTTCCGGCAGGCCGGTCAGTTCCTCTCTTAGTAACTCGGGGGGCAGGTCGCTGGTGATCGCGCTGGCTTTATCACGGACCATTCCACCGGATTGAGCCGTGTTTACACGACCAGTTTCACTGATTTCAAAAATTAGCATGGGTAGTGTCGTAGGGGGTTGTCGGAGTTCTGCGGTGGCGGTCAGGGCTAGCCGTCAGGTTAAAAACACGGGAGCACTATTCTAGCGTGTCGGGTGCTTTTTGGTGAGTTAAAAAGCGCCCAGAGCCGTTTTGGTGGGTTAAATCTAATTGCAGTTGGTGTCGAAGGTAATGTCGTTACGGGCGGCTGACTGCATGCGCAAAATCCCCTGGGCGACGATAGGCAGGCGGGTGTTAACCAGGCACCACGCCTGAAAATTTCCCGGTGCATTGGGATTAAAGGTGGAGGGCACGCCCTCGCTCCAGTTGGCGATCGTGTCCCGAGTTGCCGGAGGCAGGGTGCCCAGCCGTAGCTGGCGCACGGTACGGCCCACAATGGGTACGACCATGGGATAGCAGTAGGTGACGCGCAGTTTTAGCAGGTTGGAGTCCTGGATGCTCAGCCCTGAGAGGGGCCCCGCCACCGAGTCGCGGTACATGAGATTGTCGTTGGGAATAACGCCGGTACTGTCGGGGACGCCGAAATCAGAAAACGCGCTGTCGGTTGGGTTGAGTCGTTCGACACAGATAAAGTCGTTGCCAATGTCGTCGAGCACCTGCTGACGCCCCTGGAAAACTTCGTTAACCGTATTGTCGTTGGTGAATAGTGGAGCCAGCCCTCGGGCCAGGGCCAGGTCAATGGCGTCGCGGGTGGCGCTGTTGAGCGCACCCGTGCGGGTGGCGATAAAGGTCGCGTGGTTGAGGGTAATTTTGGCGTTGTAAATCAGTGCAAACTGAAAGGCCCCCAGCAGTAGCAGCAGCATAATCGGTGTGACGATCATAAATTCCACTGCCGCCTGACCACGGAAACTGGGTGGTTGATGATGTCGACGGCTATTCATTTTCCGGGTCTACTTCCGGGTTAGCGGGGATTTCGGCCAGTAACTGGCCGATGGCCTTATCGAAGTAATCTGTTCGCAGGCGCAAAGGGCTGTTGACCGGCAGCCTGCCGTGCAGCTGCTGGAAGTGGCGCTGGGCAAGCTGGAGCTGAACGACCCCCAGGTTATGCCAGGCCTTGTCGAGGCTGCTTTGACGCACCAGCGCCTGCTGATACGCTTCTGCAGCCTGATCAAGTTTCTGCTCGCGCATATAGAGGTTTCCCAGACGAAACCAGGCGGTGCCGTCACCGGGTACTCGCCGGGTGACTTCGAGCAGATCTCTTTCAGCCAGGGAGTATTGGCCGTCGTAGTAGGCTTTTACACCGCGCTCCAGTTGCTGTTCAGCAGTAAATGCCGGCCGCGAATCGGGTCTCGGTGTACAGCCGCCAGCGAGCAGGGCGACCACACTGATTCCCAGCAGAAGGGTGATTTTGCCGGACCGGCTAATAGTGGCTTTAGTTAGCCCGCGCATGGTTGCCAGACCAGTTGCGTGCCGGTGGTTATCCCCACCGTGGTTGCGCCACCAGCCGCCAGTTCGATGACCGAATGGGCGGCAGGCCGAGCCGAGAATCGCCAGGGTTTCATTCGCTCGATGATTTTGACGACGCTCAGTCGGCGGTTGAGATAGACAAGGTCGAGTGGGTAACCCATGAACAGGCTGTGCACCGAATTGCAGGGGGTGATCCATAACGCCTCGGAGCCCTGCAGGGGTGATCGGCCTAACAGACCACGCATTCTTTCCAGTGCGGATTCGGTACGCATGGCATCGGTTATCAGGAGTTCGCCCTGATCGCTGAGAAACTGGCCATGAATCAAAACATTCCTTCCGCCATAAACTTCATCACGATGGGGAACCCAAGGACGACGAAGGTTACCGGAAAAATAAACACGATCAGCGGGAAGACCAGTTTTACCGGTGCCTCCATGGCAGTTTTCTCAGCTCGGGAGAAACGCTCGTTACGGCGCTGCTCTGACTGCACTCGCAGCACCTTGGCCAGGCTTGAGCCCATGCGTTCGGCCTGAATCATGGCGCTAACAAAGCTGGTGACTTCATTGATATCGAGCCGCTCAGCCATGCGCCGAAGGGCATCACTGCGGGGTACGCCGGAGCGCAGGTCGCGTAACACGATGGCAAATTCGTTGCGTAATGGTCCGGTGGGGCCCTTGTCCATTGCCTGTCCAAGCGCGCCGGTCAGGTTGAGACCCGCTTCCACCGCCATGGTAATGAAATCGAGAAAAGAGGGCATTGCCATGATCACGTCTTTCTCGCGACGTTTGCGGGTATCACTTAGCCACAGCAGCGGCAGCATAAAACCGATCACCGGCGCAAACAGGTAGAGCACCGGCGCATGCCACTGCAGGGCGGTAATCAGGAACCAGAAAAAGGCCAGTGTTAGCAGTGAGGAGACAAACCGCAGCGCCACAAACTGTTCGGCATTGAGCACATAACCCACGCCGGTACGCTGTAGCTGCTTATCGGTGCGTTCCAGGTAGTCATTGGAGAGGTTAGTGCAGACGTAATAGGCAAAAATCCTGATCAGCGGCCACACCAGTTTCATCCGCCCACTGATCGGATCCATGTAGGAGCGGTCATCGTCAGGAACGCGGGCATTGAGCAGCATGATTGCCAGTAGCAGACAAAACACCCAGGCCCCGGTGGCCAGAGCGGCGGTGGAGTGGAGCAGTTCAGAGAGTATTGACATGGTCGCTGGCCGTTATATGTCGACGGAAGTAATGCGGTTAATGAACATGAAACCGATGGCTTCCCAGATGAGCACGAAGGCGACGGTGAAGTAACCGGGAACCGTGGTGAACATTTTGCCCATTGCCTCGGGTTCGATGAACATCAATATGCCGCCTAAAAACAGCGGTAGCAGGGCCATGACGATACCCTGCATCTTCCCCTGGGCGGTCAGGCTGTTGACCTTGTCCTCCATCGCCAGTTTGCGGCGCAGCGTGTCCGCCAGGGTGTCGAGTACCTCGGCCAGGTTGCCCCCGACCTCCCGGGAAATTAACAGCGCAGTGATGACCATGGCGAAATCGCTGTTTTTGATTCTCGCTTCCATGTGTTGCAGGGCTACTTCCATGTCTACGCCGATACGTTGTTCTCGCAGCAACAGTTCAAATTCCTGACTCATGGGTGCCGGCTGTTCCTTGACCAGTCCTTCAAGCGCCATGTTGAGGCTGGCACCGGCCTGCATGGAGCCGGAAAGCATGGCCAGACCGTCGGGTAACTGAATCATAAAGCGCTCCAGGCGCATCCGGTGTAATCGTCGATAGGCCCACTGGGGTAGCAGCCAGACGATAACGGCAGCTCCAGCGCCCATGAGCAGACTGCCGGTTAATAGCCAGACCAGCGGGAATGACAGCACCAGCGCCAGCATGTTCATGTAAAAAATCTTGCCGGGATCGATAAACACAAACATATCGGACAGGTTGTCCGAGGCGGACTCAGTGAAAGTGGCCCGGTAGTTGGCCATGGCTTCACCACTTGAGCTGAGTACCCGCCACGCCAGTAACCCGGCGGTGAGTCCCCAAAGTGAAGCACTAATAATTAGAATGATTCCGCTCATGGCAATGGCTTCAATTAAAAATAGACATATCCACAGCAATTCCTCGCTGCTGCAGTTCCTCGTAAAATTCCGGTACCCGACCGGTGGCCACAAAGCGCCCTTTTACGCGACCATTTTCGTCAAATCCTTCCTGCTGATATTTAAAAATTTCCTGCATCTGGATGATGTCGCCTTCCATGCCGGTAAGTTCACTAATCGCGGTGACCCGGCGACTACCATCTGAGAATCGACTCTGCTGCACCACCAGGTGCACGGCTGAGCTTATCTGGTCACGGATCGCTTTGATCGGTAAATCCATCCCTGACATCATCACCATAACTTCGAGACGAGATAGTAAATCCCGTGGTGTGTTGGCATGGGCCGTTGTCAGGGAGCCGTCATGGCCAGTGTTCATTGCCTGGAGCATGTCCAGCGCTTCGCCGCCACGGCACTCGCCGACGACGATACGGTCAGGTCGCATCCGCAGGCAGTTTTTAACCAGATCCCGAATCGGGATTCCGCCTTTGCCTTCAAGGTTAGGGGGCCGAGCTTCCAGCGAAACCAGGTGGGGCTGCACCAGTTTTAGCTCAGCAGCATCCTCGACCGTGACAATGCGGTCGGACGGTGGGATAAAGTTAGAGAGTACGTTCAGCAGGGTGGTTTTGCCGCTGCCGGTGCCGCCAGAAATAACGATGTTTTTGGCCTGTACCACCGCCGTTTCGAGGAAAGTCACCATGCGCGGGTCGAGGGCGCCGAAGCCCACCAGATCCTGAGCGGTGAGTTTCTGTTTGGCAAATTTGCGGATGGTAATGCAGGGGCCTTTTAGTGCCAGCGGTGGAATGATGGCATTGACTCGCGAGCCATCCTTGAGCCGCGCGTCAACCATGGGTGAGCTTTCATCGATACGCCGGCCCAGTGGTGAAACAATGCGCTCAATGGCCGACATGACGGCATCGTCACTACTGAAGGTGACGCCGCTCTTGGTGAGATTGCCGGCCTGCTCGATAAAAATGTCGTCGTAACGATTCACCATGATTTCGGTGACGCTGTCATCGGCGAGCAGCTCTTCCAGTGGTCCCAGGCCCACTGCTTCGTTGAGCACCTCTTTGGCCAGCGTTGTCCGGTCTACCGAGGCGGGCAGAATATTCTCTTTCTGGGTAATGATTTCGGCAATCAGGTCGCGAATTGATTCACGCAGCTCGTCTTCGTCCATGCTGCCCACGTCGGTACGGCGCAGGTCCATCAGGTTGAGTAATTCGCTGTGAACCTCGTTGCGCCAGCGAAACCGCTCCTCGCGAAATACGGTGGTGTCGGTGGGAATGTTGTGTTTGCGCACACCGATCTTGGTGCGCATCTCTTCGTCTTCATCGAAGCTGCTATCCACGATTGGCGCAGAAGCAGGTGCGGCTGGTGCAGCGGCTGAGGGGGCCGTCGCGCCGTTGCCTGGCGAAGCTGGTTGCGGCGCCTGGGCCGCCTTTGCAGCCTCACCAGAGACGATATTAAGCCGGTAACTACCGATGGCAATTTCGTCTGCCAGTTCGAGAGGGCCGTAACGTTTAGCGGTCATGCCGTTGATCTGCAACCCGGAGCCGGCGCCGGTATCCTCAATATAGACCCCGTCATGCTGTTTGATCAGTTTGGCGTGTTGACCCCCCACCGACCAGCCCTTGAGCTGAATATCACAACCGCGGGCCTTGCCGAGCATGATCTCTCGGGCGTTGATCTGGTGTTGGCCGATGGCTTTGCCTTTATCGGTTTTAACGATGACTTCAAACATGGTTTATTACTCAGTCAATAATCGGGTCGTTGCCAACATTTTCGCGAAAAGTGTTAATCATCCGCTCTTCACGGGCCACTTCTGCCTGATTGATGGATGAACCAGCATCGACCACTGCGGGCGTGACAAAAATGACGAGTTCGCTTTTATTGTTACGAAAATTGTTGGATCGAAATAGCGGGCCGAGCACCGGCAGATCACCCAGCCAGGCCAGGCTGGAAACATCCTTGCCGAGTTCCTGATTAATCAACCCGGACAGCACCAGGGTTTCGCCATCGCGCATACTGACATCGGTGACTGTTTTCCGACTACGGAAACCCGGGATACCGCTAACCGCCAGTGACGGGTCGACCGTACTGACTTCGGTTTCGACATTACCGGTGATGTTGCCCTGGTCATCGGCGAAGGGTTTGATCAGCAGTGAAATACCGAATTTCTTAAATTCCACGTTCGACTGACCGGTGGTATTGGTGGAGGGCAGTGGTACCTCCCCGCCAGAGAGAAATTCGGCTTCGCCGCCGCTGTGGGCGGATAGTCGAGGTTCGGCAAGAATAAGCGCATCCCCTCGGTTAACTGCGAAATTAATCAGTGAGATGATCTCGGTGGAAATACCGAAATAACCGACGCTCTTGAGAGCATCGGTAGCGCTATCGACTACCACGCCATTACCGCCACTGGCATTACGCAACACGCTGGCTTCGCCTCGGCCGGCAGTGCTGCCAAAATGGCCCTCGTTCGCATAGCCGATGGAGGGACCGTTGATCGGATTCGACCAGTCGATACCCAGGTTCTTCAGCCGATTAGTGTTGAACTCGGTAATCTTTACGTTCATGTAGATCATCTTTTCGATCGCCACCTTGGGCGGACGAGTAATGTTGAGAATACCGGGATAAGCCGCGGCAATGGCTTCAACCACTTTTTCGTAATCGGGGTGCAGTTCCCCCTCGAGTACGGTATGGCCACCGAGTTCGCGGACGCTCAGATTGGGTATGTGTTCAATCAGGTTCCCGATCTCGGCGGTTTCGCGTGAACTGTTGGTCTCGCGAATCCTCACCTGAATATCTTCTTCGACACCGGTGGTTTTCCAGATATGCAGATTGGTATCGCCGCTGGATTCCGGCAGGATGATCACTGTCTCTTATACACATCTCCGAGCCCACGAGACCTCTCTACATCTCG
>CAJXVN010000063.1 GCA_913060775.1 uncultured Gammaproteobacteria bacterium
CCGCGCGGCCAGCACCAGCTCACGACCGCTGCCGGCATAGTTAATTGTCAAATCAATGTCCGCCTGTTCAGCCAGCTCGGGTGCCCGCTCAGGCCACTCGATCCAGAGCGTCCAGTCGCCGTCCAGGTAATCGCGAATACCCAGCATTTCCAGTTCCTCCATATCGCTCAGTCGATACAGATCCAGATGACACACGGCCTGGTCAGCGGTTTCGTAGGTTTCCATTAAGGTAAAGGTCGGGCTACGCACCCGACCGGTATGTCCAAGCCCCCGCAGCAAACCACGCACCAGTGTGGTTTTCCCTGCACCCAGGTCGCCGTGCATATTCACCAGCAACCCTGACGACAACAGGGGCGCAAGGCGTGCACCAAATTTGATTTGAGCCGACTCATCGGCCAAATTTACCCGATACTGAACCATATTTCCCCGGTTCCAATTGTCCATGATGGCCGTTAATTACCTGCGGAAGCCGTGCAATAAGGTCCGTGGCCAGCAGGCCACGTTCTCCGATTTGAGCAGCGGCCAGGTCCCCAGCCCAGGCATGGGCTGCTGCACCCAGCAGGGTGGCATTCAGCTTGTCCATGCCCTGTGCCAGAAAAGCGCCGACCACACCGGTTAACGCATCACCCATGCCACCACTGGCCATGCCAGGGTTTCCGCCCCGAATCACCGTAGGCACCGCTCTGGCGGTTTGCACCAGCGTGCCAGCGCCTTTCAGCAGCACGGTTCCCGAATATTTTTTTAGCAGGGCCTTAACCGCCGCAAAGCGATTCCCCTCAATTTCAGGGACACCGCACCCTAACAGGCGAGCTGCCTCGCCCGCGTGGGGCGTCAGCACACGGTTAGGCGCAGCGTGCGGCGCCTGGGCAAGCAAATTCAACGCATCTGCATCCACTATTAGAGGCCCTGAAAAGCCAGCTATTATCGCCCATATTTGCTGCGCCCACGGGCCCCTGCCCAGTCCTGGCCCAATCGCCACCACATCTGCCCGTTCTAACAGGGGTTTTAAATCAGCAGGGTCGGCGATTCCGTGAACCATCATCTCCGGTCTGGCATTGACGACAGCCGCTGCATTGTCTGGATGAACCGCGACCGATACCAGACCAGAACCGGCCCGCAGGGCCGCACTGCCAGCAATAATCGCCGCGCCAGCCATTCCCGGTCCACCGGCAATCAGTAGCAAATGACCCTGGTCACCTTTATGACTGGTTCGAGATCTTGGCGGGATTATCGACTGTTGATCACCATTCGCAACCGCCAGGCGGGCCGCTGCGTCGACCTCATCGTAGACCTCACCGGGCACATCAAGGTCATCGAAATGGACCTTGCCGCAATACTCGGGGCCCTGCCCCGTATACAGGCCCTGTTTGCGACCAATAAAGGTAACCGTGGTTCGGGCGCGAATAGCGACACCCAGCACCACACCAACATCGCTATCCAGACCGGAAGGAACATCCACCGCAACCGTGGCAATCCCGCTATTATTGACCGCATCGATCCACTCGGCCATTAACGCGTCTGGCGGACGGGATAAGCCAGTGCCCAACAATGCATCCACCACCAGATCATGGCCCGCTATCGAGTCATCAGGCACGTTTATCTGCGTTGGTTTAGTGATGGGATGAGCCGCCCTTAACCACTCCTGCCGAAAGCGATTTGCGTCGCTATCGGTGGCGGGTTCACCAAATGCCACCAGGGTTACCTGATGTCCCGCCGATGCAGCCTGAGCCGCCACCACGTAACCGTCACCACCATTGTTACCTGGGCCAGCCAGCACTAGAATGCGGCGGGCTAATGGCCACCGGTGGCGATAATGGTTAAAGACGGCAATTCCAGCGTTTTCCATCAGGGTGTACCCTGCCTGGCCATAATTCTCAATGGCGCTCTTATCGAGCATTCTCGATTGCTCGGTGGTATATAAATCTTTATATAAAACCTGCATATACAAACTATAGTTGATGTTTTAGTTGAATAAAAGCCCGTGATGAATGACACACAACTAACGGAACTGGCGGATGACATTCGTCAACTGGGAAAAGACCTCGGGTTTGCCCATATCGGATTTAGCCGGCCGCCGATAGCCGAGGCCGAACAGTTCCTCCAGGAATGGCTTGGGAAGGGTTATCACGGTGACATGGAGTGGATGGCGCGTCACGGCAACCGCCGCTCCCGGCCAGAGGAGTTAGTTGCGGGCACGGTGAGCATCATTAGCGCCCGCCTCGACTACTTAACAGAGGCCGATCCAGCGCGAATGGAGCAGCTTTTATCCGAGGATCAGAAGGCCTACGTTTCGCGCTACGCCCTTGGTCGGGATTACCACAAACTGATGCGTAAACGACTGGCCAAGCTTGCGGAACAGATAAAACAACGACTGGGGCACCTCAACTATCGGGTATTTACCGACAGTGCACCGGTGATGGAAAAAGCGCTGGCGGAACAGGCGGGACTGGGCTGGATCGGTAAGCACACTAATTTAATTAACAGTCGCGCTGGCTCGTGGTTTTTTCTCGGTGAGATCTATACGGACCTGCCCCTGCCTCCCGACCGCCCCGCCACCAACCATTGCGGTAGTTGCGACCGCTGCATCACTGCCTGCCCTACCGATGCAATTGTGGCCCCTTATCAACTCGATGCGCGCCGCTGTATCTCCTACTTGACGATTGAACTCGACGGGCCGATTCCGGTGGAATTTCGAAAGGCAATGGGTAACCGTATTTACGGCTGCGATGATTGCCAGCTGGTCTGCCCCTGGAATGGTTTCGCGAAGATGTCGGCGGAACAGGATTTTCTCCCCCGCCACGGACTCGACAATCGCAGGCTGCTGGAGCTTTTTGCCTGGAGTGAAGACGCCTTCAACGAAAATTTGAAAGGTAGCCCAATTCGGCGCATCGGCCATTGCCGCTGGCTGCGAAACATTGCGATAGCGTTGGGTAACTGCCAACCCTCAACCGAACGGCAAAGAGACGAGATTATGACGGCACTAAGGGCGCGGCTTGAACATCCCGACAAGCTGGTCACCGAACATGTTCAATGGGCGATTGCCGAGCTCACCGCCTGACCGAGAAAGCTTAGAGCTAATACCCCGGAGCGCCGGTCGGCGCCACTCCGGGATAAGCGGTATAAAAGGTTAGTCGGCGCTCTTGTTCAGGTGCACGTCCATCTGTGGATAAGGGATTGATACACCCTGATCATCAAAAGCGAGTTTGACTCGTTCCAGCATATCAGCGCGAACCGGCCAATAATCATCACTCTTCACCCAGGGGCGCACATTGATATTAACGCTGCTATCGGCCAACTCCCCCAGGACAACGGCGGGGGCGGGATCAGCCAGAATTCGACTATCTTCGCTGATTATCTGCTCGATAATCTGTTTGGCTTTTAGTAAGTCATCGCCGTAGCCAATACCAAACACCAGATCGACTCGCCGGGTTTCTTTAGCCGAAAAGTTGGTAATCGTGCCGCCGTAGATAGCACCATTAGGAACAATGACCTGCTTGTTATCCGTGGTTTTAATGAAGGTGCTGAAGATGGTAATTTTCTCAACCACGCCAGAACAGCCCGCCGCCTCGATAAAATTGCCATTCACGAAGGGGCGAAAAACGATCAACATCACCCCGGCTGCAAAGTTCGCCAGGGTCCCCTGCAGGGCCAGACCAACCGCCAGACCCGCTGCACCGATGAGGGCGATCATTGAAGTGGTGTCGACCCCGAGCTGATTCAGCGCGGCAATCACCACCACCAGCAATAACAGGGTGTTGAGGATAGTGACCAGAAAATCGGCGAGCATACTGTCGAGGTTACTTTTGAGCATCGCTTTGCGCGCAACACTACATATAACCCTTACCACCATACGACCGACAATAAAAATAACCAGCGCCATGGCCAGGCGGATTGCCCACGGCAGCACATAAAGGTCTACTAGGGAGGGGTCAATAAAATCCTGCATGAATTTGCTCCATTGAGATAAAAAAATGAAAATTACTGATGATCAATCTGGCCTGACCAGACATTCAACCTTGATCAGCCACCCACGTTAAGATTAATAAAATGTTCGCGGTAATAGCGCAGCTCGTTGATCGAGTCGTGAATATCGGCCAGGGCCAGATGGGTCGCTGATTTTTTCAGACCTTTATTGAGATTCGGCGCCCAACGGTTGACCAGCTCTTTTAATGTGCTCACGTCGATGTGACGGTAATGAAAAAATGCTTCCAGCGTCGGCATTTCGCGGGCCAGAAAACGGCGATCCTGACAGATACTATTGCCGCACATTGGCGATTCCTGATCAGTCACATAATGCTTCAGAAAATCAAGCGTTCGCTGCTCCGCCTGCTCCGCCGTCACTTCCGATTTAAGTACCCGGTCGATCAACCCGCTACGACCATGTTGACGCTGATTCCAGTCATCCATACCATCTAGCAGCTCTTTCGGTCGAGCAATAGCCAACGACGGCCCCTCGGCAATAATATCCAGGGAAGAGTTGGTAACCACCGTGGCAATTTCAATAATGGTGTCTGAGGCAGTATCCAGACCCGTCATTTCAAGATCGATCCAGATCAGATTGCCGGTTTTACCATTCATAGCGTGCGCCATATAGAATTATTGGAGCCGCGATTCTAACAGTTGTCCTGCGGCTGTTTTCCGGACTCATTAAAAAACCATGTTTACGACGTTATTTCTGCTATTGCTTAGCGTATCACTGGCAACTCACCTCTACCTGTCCGTCAGGCACGCCCGATACGTTCAACGCCACCGGCATCAGGTGCCTGCCGCTTTCGCAAACCAGCTGGAGCTATCCGCTCACCAGAAAGCGGCGGACTACACGATCGCAAACGAGCGCCTCGGCCGACTCGAGCAGCTCATTGGCGCCGGACTGATACTGCTCTGGACCCTGGGCGGCGGGATCGCCTGGGTCGACCAGTTTTTTGCCCAGCACCTGAGCAGTCCGGTCTGGCTCGGTGTCTCAGTCGTGATGATGGTCATGCTGATCAGCGGCCTACTCGACCTGCCCATGGGGCTCTGGAAAACCTTCTCAGTCGAACAGAAGTTTGGGTTTAACCGTACCGATATAAAAACCTACGTCATCGACCTGCTAAAAAGCGCCCTGCTGAGCACGGTACTGATCGCCCCGTTACTGGCTGCCGTGTTCTGGCTCATGGATACCGCAGGAGGCCTGTGGTGGCTCTATACCTGGCTGGTCTGGCTTGGTTTTAGCCTGTTGCTGACCTGGGCCTACCCGGTTTTTATTGCGCCGCTGTTTAATCGTTTCAAACAACTTGACGATGGCCCGCTGCGCGATCGTATCCGCGCGCTGCTGGAGCGCACTAAATTCGCCGGGGATGATATTCGGGTCATGGATGGGTCACGCCGCTCGGCCCATAGCAATGCTTACTTCACCGGCTTTGGCCGTAACAAACGCATTGTTTTTTTCGATACCCTGATGGAAATACTCGACGACGATGAACTGGAAGCGGTGCTGGCGCACGAACTCGGCCATTTCAGTCTGCACCACGTTCGCAACCGGCTAATCATGGGCAGCCTGTTCACGCTAGCCGCGCTGGCCCTGCTCGGCTGGCTGCTCGAGCAGTCCTGGTTCTACCACTCGCTTGGGGTACCTAACCCATCATTACATTCGGCATTGCTGCTATTTATGATGATCATTCCACCGTTTACTCTGCTACTAAAGCCACTGCTCAGCCACGGTTCAAGAAGGCACGAGTACGCGGCGGATACCTTCGCTGCCACTCAGAGCGGTAGTCAGGCGCTGGCCACAGCACTCATCAAACTAAGCGAAAGTAATGCGTCCACCGTCACACCGGACCCGCTGCATTCGGCCTTTTATGACTCGCATCCACCGGTCGCCCTGCGTATCAATCGATTAGCCGCAGAAACGCCTGGTTAATCGAATTCGCGCCGACTACTGAAAGCTGCGCGCAGGGTGTGCCCGTCGACAAACTCCAGCTCACCCCCCATTGGGACACCGTGGGCGATTCGGGTAACACTAATTTGATTGGGTTCTGCCAGGCTCGCGATATATTGGGCGGTAACGTTGCCTTCCAGTGTGGCATTGGTAGCCAGCACCAGCTCCTTTATTTCACCGCTGGCAAAACGTTGCTCGAGCTGATCCATGCCTAACTCTTCTGGCCCGATACCATCCAGTGGGGAGAGATGCCCCATGAGCACGAAGTAACGACCCTGATAATCGGTAGCGCCCTCAATCGCCTGAACATCGGCTGCTGACTCCACCACACAGAGCTGTCCCGGATTACGCTTGGAAGAAGCACATATGTCACAGAGGTCTCGTTCGGTCAGATTGCGACAAAGTTCGCAATGACCAATCTCTTCAGCGGCCTGGCGCATCAGCTGAGCTAATTGCTGAGCCCCATCACGATCATGAACCATCAGGTGATAAGCCATCCGCCGGGCCGATTTAGGCCCTACTCCTGGCAGCCGTTGCAGCTCCCGTATCAGCCCATCGAGTAATGCCATCTCAGCGATCCTCTTCCATCAGGGCTCTCAAAAAGGCATTTTCATACCGGGAATATTCAGGCCACCGAGCATGCCACCCATTTTCTCCTGACTCAGTTTTTCAACCTTACGCACCGCATCGTTGAAGGCTGCGGCTATCAGGTCTTCCAACATGTCTCGATCGTCCATCGCCTGGGGATCGATCCCCACACGCAACACATCGTGACGACAGTTCATGGTCACCTTGACCATGCCACCACCGGACTCGCCGCTAACTTCCTGTTTGGCCAGCTCTTCCTGAGCCTTCTGCATATCAGCCTGCATCTGCTGGGCTTTTTTTAGCAACTGATCCATGCCTTCTTTCATTGTCTGCTGTCCTTTCTGTGCTTTTATAGTCTATGTATGAACGGCTCTACCCTGCCGCTGAATTATCCGTGGTTACTCGGGACTCAACGGCTCGATACTGTCGGGCTCCAGCTGTGCACCGAATGCCCCGGCCAGCGCTTTGACCGTCGGGTCTTCCTCCAGCTTACGGGTCGCTTCATCCAGCCGCTGCTGCTCAATTCGTTGTCGTTCTTTGGCCGGAGTCTCTCCAACATTGCGCACCACATCGATATTCACGTTAACCGATCGGCCCAGATAATTCTGCAGCGCCTGCTCCAGGCGGGACTGTGCTGAGCGACTCAGTACGGCGCGATGAGTCGCATCCAGCGTGAACCGATACTCATGGTCAGTGACCTCCACCAGCGCTAATTGAGCCGCCAGCTGCTGAGCCAGACCGGTGAGCGAAAGCGCATAAGCCAGTTGACTCCAGTCGGGTAACCCTGCCGCACGACCCGCCTCGCTATCACCCCGAACAGGTTGTTCGTAGCCAGTTGCAACCGGCGGCTGGGAAACACTGGGTGGGCCTTCCCGGGTTTCCGGCATTGTTTCTTCGACCCGATCCTCGACAAAGGCCGCTGGCGACTCTGACTCAAACACGGGTGCGGAATCCACCGGCGCTGTCGAGTATGCAGGCTGTTGATCGTCCGGTAAGGCACTGGTGGACGACTGCTGAGGGGGTTCCGGAGAAGTAGGGACAGAATCTGAGGATGAGGGCTCGGGTACTATCGGGGTGTCCGCCGCCGCGGACACTGGCGTGGATGGGGCTTCTTGCTTCGCTGCCGCTCCGCCTGGCATCGCCGGAACAGCCGGGGCCTCCCCATCAGTCGCCTTAAATTCAGCGGTTACTGGCCCCCGCTCTGGCTGAAACGCGAGCATCCGTAATAACGCCATTTCCAGACCAATCCGAGGCGTGGGCGCCAGTGGCAAATCACGCCGACCATGCAACCCCAGCTGGTAGTAAAGCTGCAACTCTTCCGCGGGAATCATCGCGACCATCTGCGCCAGTTGTTCCGAGGGGACTTCTACCTGTACTGGCGCATCTTCCACCTGCTGACGCACCGACAGGGCATGGAGCATGCTCAGCAGTTCCTCAAGAATCGCCGAATAATCCGGGACCCTGGCGGCAAGCTGGTCGACCTGGCTGAGCAGGCCGTTAGCATCTCCCCGGTGCAGCGCCATCAACATTTCAACGACCTGACCATGATCCACCGCACCGAGCATGCTGGCAGTCTCCGCCAGCGTCAGACTGGAGCCGGAAAATGCGATCGCCTGATCAAGCAGGCTCAGCCCATCGCGCATGCTGCCCGAGGCGCTGCGCGCGAGCAGCTGTAGCGCTTCTGGCTCTGTTTCGAGGCCTTCTTCGCGGGTGATTTTGACAAGCTGCTTTTCAATCACGTCCGCCGGCATTTGTCGCAAATTAAACTGCAGACAGCGGGAAAGTATGGTGACCGGAATCTTCTGAGGATCGGTGGTCGCCAGCAAAAATTTAACGTGTTCGGGTGGCTCTTCCAGCGTTTTGAGCAGTGCATTGAAACTGCTCTTGGAAAACATGTGTACTTCGTCGATCAGGTAAACCTTGAAACGTCCACGGGTCGGTGCGTACTGCACGTTTTCAAGCAGATCGCGGGTATCGTCTACCTTGGTTCGAGACGCGGCGTCGATCTCCAGCAGGTCCATAAACCGGCCATCATCGATCTCGGTACAGGCACTGCACTGACCACAGGGCTCTGCTGAGACGCCCTGCTCGCAATTCAGCGCTTTGGCCAGTAGCCGGGCAATGGTTGTTTTACCGACACCGCGCGTCCCGGTAAACAGATAAGCGTGGTGTAATCGACCGGTAACGAGGGAATTAGTCAGTGCCTGGCGAACGTGGTCCTGGCCCACCAGATCATCAAAACTATGGGGGCGCCATTTGCGCGCAAGCACCTGATAACTCATCGAACCATTCCACCTGTTGGCATTGAGTCAGCGTCCAGCATTATTCGGGACGTCTTTTGGTCGGCCCGACAGGACCGGTCAAAGAAATGGCGGCATCACCAGCAAGCCACACCCCGGCGCCTGAATCAACCGCTGCCGCTGCTCCCTTCCAGGCCTGACGGGGTTCACGATCTATCATCGCGGGGGGACTTGCCGGCTCTGCCATAAACACTATACCGAGCGACTTAATCGGAATGAACAGGAAGCGATAACTCGTGGCCGCGCTAACGCGCTTTCAACTTCGTCCCTGACATCGGATAGAGCCCATTATCGGGCTCGCACTCCTGCTCTGGCAAACCTTTTCACCAGAAAAACATTCACACCATCCAGTCACAAAATATGGCGGAGAGGGAGGGATTCGAACCCTCGGAACGGGTTAACGCTCACACGCTTTCCAAGCGTGCTCTTTCGACCACTCAGACACCTCTCCGGAGCCTCTTAACATTCGACGTCATTCAGAATTGCTGTCGAACAGAGGGCGGATATTCTAACCGAATATCACTGCAGGTAGCGCGAAACAATGAGCAAATCCAGGTAAAAATTCTACCGCCTCAAATAACGGTTGCAGACCGATCACATCCCTAAAAGGTGTTTCTTTTATCGGACAATCTGTGCGATTGGCTGCTCAGCGACAACGCCCAGTTCCTGAGTTAGACTCAGCACGGGCGGTGAGAGTTCCACGATAGAAATATCATCCTGTGCGCTGGTGTCGCCGATATGAACTTTTAATGCCTGCATCAGCGTGGTAAGCCTTAAATCGCAGTCAGCCGCTAAGATTGCTTCTACCTGGCCGAGGGTGAACTGTTGCCCGGTATCACTTTTCTCGGCATCGGGCACTCCGTCAGAGAACAGATACAACTTCTCCGGGTCGTCGCGCTGATAGATCACTGTATTGGAACGGTTATTGTCAATCTCCGGCAAGACACCCAGCGGCAAATGATTAGAAGGAAAAGTTTCCACCACCTGCCCCGAGCTATCGACCCAGTAAGCCGGAGGACAACCCCCATTCCAGACCTCGACAACCCCCTGGGATGGTTTTATTGCCACTAGAATCGCTGCCACAAACCGTCCGGTTGGCAATAATCGATGCAGGCGCTCATTCAACTTGGCTGCAATACCGGGAATAGGTTCTCCCCTGGCGGTAAGTCCGTGGAAAAGGTCGGCGACCGGCATCACGGTTAACCCCGCCGCCAGTCCATGGCCTGTTGCGTCACCAAGAATGACGTACAGATCGCCATCAGGCGTGGTTTCTGCCGCGATGAGATCGCCACTAAAATGAGAACTGGGCCAGCTAACGTGCTCTATCCACGGGTGGTCCAGATTATGCAGGCCCGTCATCCGATCGAAAACGTGACGGGCCAGCTCGCGCTCCTCGGCCTCGCGCTCGTTAATCTGGGCCTGAGAATGGGCGTACTGATGTATGGTGGCGCGCATTTGAGCAATTCGGGCCATGGCCTGCATTTTCGCTGCCAGCACCACCTTGCTAACCGGTTTAAACAGGTAATCATCGCCACCCGCGGCGATTCCGGTAGCGATGTCCGCTTCCGTCACTTTTGCCGACAGAAACATAATTGGGATCCAGTTATCCTCGCCGGATATCTCTCGCATGCGCACCGCTGCCTGATAACCGTCCATTTTCGGCATCATCACATCGAGCAGGACGAGCTCGGGGGCTTCGGCGGCAAACATTTCCACCCCTTCATAGCCATCGTTGGCAACCACTACCTGATGACCAAGGTCGCGCAGGTACTTGCCAATAATCAGCTGATTAGTTCGCGTATCGTCTACTAACAACACCTTCATGGCTGTATCACCCGAGGTGGCTCCAACTAGCCTTAACAAGGTCGTCCACGGTTTCTCAATCTCCCTGAATAGAACTGTCACGCCGTGAAACAGCTAATTAGCGCACCTCTTTACTATCGGTTTGGCCTTACCCGATCTTGAGAGATAAATTGCAGCCTGGTGGTTTAACTGGACCCATTTTTCGGCGGACAAAAAAAAGGCCCTGCCAGTGACCGGCAGGGCCTTTTTCGAGAACTACTAACCGTAAAGATCAGGCAACGCGTGAATAGTATTCCACCACGAAGTTTTCCTGAACCTCCAGGGCAATGTCTTCTCTTTCCGGGATTCGCTTGAACACGCCTTCCAGCTTCTTTTCGTCCAGATCAAGGTAATCGGCCAGTATTAAAGAAGGGTTGGGTACGGTTTCGACAATCACCGGGTGAGTGGTGCTTTTTTCGTGCGGGGTGATGACATCGCCGGGTTTAACCAGATAACTCGGAATATTCAATCGACGACCATTAATGCTCACGTGGCCATGGCTCACCAGCTGACGCGCCGCCGGTACCGTGGGGGCAAAACCCAGCCGGAAAACCACGTTATCAAGCCGCGACTCAAGCAGCTGCAGCAGGTTCTTGCCGGTATCGCCTTTGAGTCGTTTCGCTTCACGGAAATATTTTCGTAACTGCCGTTCGGTCACACCGTAGTTGAAACGCAGTTTCTGTTTTTCTTCGAGCCGCAGGCGGTAATCGGTCATGCGGGTGCGGCGTTCGCCATGCTGGCCGGGCGGGTTGGTACGTACGCCGTCGGCTTTACGGGAGAGGCCAGGTATCTGTTGCTGAAAGCGGCGCACTACGCGCAGCCGAGGTCCGGTATAACGGGACATTTAAACTCCTGAAGCTACTTATATTTGAATGCAGTCACCGGGGATACTCTCGGGACTACTGGGGGTGTAGTTACGAGATAAGGCCCGCAACTACGCGAAAACGATCAAAACTTAAAATTCAAGCGCGCGGATGTTACGCGTCAGGCCAACAATTAGCAACCGACAGGGCCCATGGAGCACCCGGTCGCTCTCCGCCACTAGTCCGTGGGGGCTTTTAGCGCGTTAGCCAGCGACTTAAGTTGATCGCTGTCGGCTTCGACCCAGCGCCCCGGACCTAGGTCCCGGGGTAACGCGATGGGGCCATAGGATGACCGTTTTAATCGACTGACCGTCAACCCCTGGCTCTCCCATAAACGCCGGACCAACCGGTTTCGACCCTCGCGAACCAGAACCCGATACCAGCGGTTTGCTCCCTTGCCACCTACCACGTCAATTTCTTCAAAATGGGCTTCACCGTCTTCGAGGGTGACGCCCGTAGAGACCCGTCGCAGATGATCGCGGCTCACCTCACCGAGTACCCGCACCAGGTACTCGCGACTAATTTCACTGGAGGGATGCATCAGGCCATTCGCAAGCTCGCCGTCCGTCGTAAACAGCAGCAATCCGGACGTATTCATGTCCAGCCGGCCAATGGAAATCCAGCGCTGACCCGCCAGGCTCGGTAATCTTTCAAACACCACCGGACGGCCCTGAGGATCGGAGCGACTGCACAACTCGCCAACCGGCTTATGGTAGATCAGCACCCGCTGTTTCGCCGGGGTTCGTGTCGCAATGGGGCGACCCCGCACCCGAATGCGGTCGGTGTTATTAACCCGCTGGCCAAGCTCCGCCAGTTTGCCGTTAATGCTCACCTCACCCTCGCGAATCCACTGCTCAACCTCGCGGCGACTCCCCAATCCACTATTCGCGATCACTTTCTGCACCCGTTCTTCAAATCCGGGAGCAGGACCGGCACTCACCCGCCCGCGCCGGTCGACCTGCCTGGGACGACGGCTCACTTTGCTGGCAGGGCGCGCTGCTGACCGCTTTTTATTCTGTCCAGCAGAGGCTTTACCGGGTCGTTTAATGGTCATCTATTTCTGGCTCAACGGAATTATCTTCATTAGGTAACGGGGACGCCGTCTCCGGCGCATCACTGTCTTCAACCGCTAACAACGCACCCGCGCTGCTATTGGGGACTGTCTCGTGGTTTAGATCGGAGGGCGGATCGGAAAAATCAAATTCAGGGGTCAGGTCAGCGATGTCCCGTATTTCATCCAGCGCCGGCAGCTCGGCCAGTGACGCCACATTGAAATGATCGAGGAACTGGCGGGTCGTGGCGTATACCGTCGGTCGGCCGGGCACATCACGATGGCCCACCGTTTTCACCCACTCACGTTGTAACAGGTTTTTCATAATCGAGGTGCTCACACTGACCCCCCGTATTTCTTCTATCTCTGCGCGGGTGACCGGCTGGCGATAAGCGATGATCGCAAGGGTTTCCAGCAACGCCCGCGAGTAACGCGCCGGCTTTTCCTGCCAGAGGCGCGACACCCAGCCACCCAGGTCGGGTACCACCTGAAACCGATAGCCACTGCCAACCCGCTTCAATTCAACGCCCCGACCCAGGTAATCAGCCTGTAACGACTGTCTCTTATACACATCTCCGAGCCCACGAGACCTCTCTACATCTCG
>CAJXVN010000064.1 GCA_913060775.1 uncultured Gammaproteobacteria bacterium
TAAGAGACAGAGCCGTTACGGTGGCGGTCAAATCGTTCGAATTTAAACAACCGGTGTTTGTCGGCGATTTAGTGAGTTTTTACGGTCACGTCACCAATGTTGGTACGACGTCGATAACCGTGAGGATAGAGGCCTATGCACAGCGGACAACGACGGCTGATGACGGGGTGAAAGTGACCGAAGCTGAGCTCACCTTCGTTGCTGTCGATGATCGGGGCCGACCCCGGAAAGTGCCTGGTGACTGCTGATTAACTGTTGCGCTGGTGTTGCCAGAGTCGGTCGGCAACGCCAGCGTGCTGGTTCAATTTGCGCGCCAGTACGAACAGAAGGTCAGACAGCCGGTTTAAGTAGTGAATGTTTTCCGGATTGATCGTGTCCGTGCGGGCCAGGCTCACCACCAGTCGTTCTGCACGGCGGCAGACGGTACGGGCAACGTGGCAATGAGCGGCCGCTACCGATCCGCCGGGCAGAATGAAATCTTTCAGCGGTTTTAGGTCAGCGTTAAGTTCGTCGAGCTGCTGTTCTAACCAGCTGACCTGGGTGGCGGTGATAACCGTGTGGCCAGGAATACAGAGTTCGCCACCAAGATCAAACAGGTTATGTTGAACATCACTCAATAGCTCGCGGTAAGGCGTATCGTCAGCCGTGGCCAGCAGTACGCCGAGCAAGCTATTGAGTTCATCGACGGTGCCGTAGGCTTCAACCCGCAGGGAGTCCTTGCCGATTCGGCTACCGTCGCCAAGGCCGGTAGTACCGTCGTCTCCCGTACGGGTATAAATTTTTGATAACCGGTTTCCCATATCCGGTCGCCCTGATCAGGCGTGACCCTGCAACTGCTTTGCACCGTGGGGTGCAAATGCCAGGTAACCGACCGTGGCCACCGCAACATACATGGCGGCATAGGCCACATAACCCGGTGCGTACTGCAGCATCCGCTCTAAAAAGGTCATCAGACTTGGATCACCAAACCGCCCAGAGAGCAGGTAAAAACTGCCGCTGGAAATCAGGTTCGCGCCAATGCTGCTGATCAGAAACGATCCCGCCAGGGACGGCAGCAGGGCATGGCCCGCATCGACGCGTCGAGCGACCCAGTCGCCGCCAAACCAGAGCAGAGCATAGGTCGGCAATAGCATCGTATAGGCCGATGAAATACAGAAACTACTGACACCGTTATAGTTGATTGCCCAGAAGTCGATTAACCCGGCACCGACAATCATCGCGGCCAGATAGCCAAGTCGTCGCTGCATCACAATGCCCCCGAGGAAAAACAGCGCCACGCTGGCATCCGGGAGGTGCAGCGGCGTCGCAATATGGTGACTACGAGTCACAATCATCAACAGGGAAAACACCCCTAACGCGATTAGTCGATGGGCAGGTTTAGCGGCAATCATCAAATTTCTCCAGCAAAGGTTGTGATATCAGTCAGTGTACAGAAAATCTAGTAGCGGTAGCGAGGCCGGCGGCCCGAACTCGATGGATATAAAGCATTCTGGGTCTGGCCACCGGCTCAGTTGATCAACCGGTTATTGGGTATCCTGCCAGCGCAGGGTCATCATTAAATTAGCCCCGTCCTGATTGAAATTAGCGGCGGTGCGGTATTTTTTATCGAACAGGTTGTTGGCCTTCAACTGTATTTGCCACTGGCGGTTTAACTGATAACCGCCACGCAGATCCAACGTGACAAAGCCGCCGATTTCATTGCTGTTGGCAAGGTCATCAAAAGCACTGCTGCGGGCTGTTAAGGTACCGCCGTATTGCCATTTACCTTCGTTGCGGTCTGCATCCAGACGAAACGAGCGGCGGGCTCGCCGGGGTAACAGGTTGTTGTGGTTGGCACCGCTGTCCTTGTTCTTTGCATCGAGGAACGAAAATTGAGCATCGATAGCCCAGCCGGCGACCCAGGTACTGGCCTGTAGCTCAAATCCATTGATGGTTGCCCTGGAGATGTTGGCCGGGGCAAAAATTGATAAATCGAAGGAGATGAGTTCATCCACGGAGGTGTGGAAAAAATTACTGGACCAGTCGACTCCCTGTACCGTTCCAGAGAATCCCAACTCTGTGGTTTTAGATTCTTCTGGATCGAGGTTGGCATTGCCAAAAAACGGGAAAAACAGTTCGTTAAAAGTGGGCGCCTTGTAGGCGGTGCCATGGCTCAGAGTCGTGGTAACGCCATTGTCTGCAAAATAGCCCACGGCGATACCGCCGGTTTCATGGCTGCCGAACTGCTCATTGCTGTCTCGGCGTCCGCTTGCCTGCAGTGACCACTGGCCAATCTCCAGCAGGTACTGGCCGAACAGGCCCTCATTGCGGCGACTGGTTTGGGTGTAAAGGTTGTTGCTGGTGATCTGGTCGTCCTGAAAATCGTAACCCAGGGTGATCAATTGACCGTCATCTAGCTGATAATCACTCTGCAGTGACCGAGAAATTCGCTGGGTGTCGAACAGGCTGGAAAAAACACCGTTCAGCTCGTTTTCAGTTTCATCTTTGCTGATACCCGCACGCGCCGTTATCTGCCAGTCATCGGCGGCGTCCCAGATTACGCTGCCGCCGGTCACCTGCTGCGCAAAATCAGCCTCGTTGGTGAAGCCACCGTCAAACTCGGTTTTACCGGATGTCAGCAGGGAGTGGAACTCGATTTCCAGGTTGCTCGTCAGTTGGTGACCAATGCGCAAGGAGCCCGACTTTCGCTTATACCCGTCCCGGTCCGGTTCAACGGTAAAACAGCCACCAGCAAAAGAACCCTGGCAGGAATTGATCCCGGCGGTGCGCTGGTAATCGGCGCTGAGGCTGATCCAGGTTTTCTCAAAACGTTCGCTAAAATTAATATTGCTGCCCAAAAAGTCGTGGGCGCCAACGGAAACGCTGGCGCTTTGATGCCCACCAGTCTTTCCTGAACGGGTAAAAATCTGAATTACGCCGCCGATGGCATCGGAGCCATAGAGGCTGGCCCGCGGTCCACGAACCACTTCGATTCGCTCGATCTGGTCAACCGGGATGTGTTGAAAAGGGCTGGTACCGGCCGTCGCAGAGCCCATTTTGACACCATCGATTAAAACCAGTACCTGGTCTGATTCTGCGCCACGCATAAACAGGGAGGTTACTTTTCCTGCGCCGCCATTGTTACTGAACTGAATGCCCGCAAAGCCGTCCAGTGCCTGGGCAACGGTTGTAATCTGCTGGCGGTCGAGTTGTTCGCGAGTGATTACCGATACCGACGCCAGCGACTGCCCGAGCGTCTGGCTGGTCCGCGTTGCGGTGATGACAACGGGGCTGAGTTCCACCGGTTCAGTAGAGGGTATTTTGTCGGCAGACTGGACGACAAACGATGCAGATAACAGGGTTAACAGGAGTCCGCCGAAACGGGTTGGATTTTTCATTGTATACCTCTGGGTTGACGCTCCCCGCGTCGTTAAAATAGAGTCGGTATCACAATGAAAAAATGATGGTCACCGAGCTGCCAGCGGACAGACGGTAGCGCACCATATCGCCCACCGCGACACCAGACAGTGTTACCACAGGCCGGTCTCCGGGCTCATGAGCGACAACAGAAGTTGTCAGCGCTAATCGCCTTCCCTTGCCGGTTAAAAACCGTTATGCAAAGTGGCTGGGTGATTCGCGTAAAACTCATTTACCGTTGCGGGGGCAGCATCGGAATGGTCTGCGACTAAAGGCAGAATTCACCGATTTCCCGTTTCACTCGTCTGGCGAAAACCAGTGGCGAGCACCTGCGGCGCGGCAAGGATAGTGAAGCCACCGTGTTGAGGCAACCGATATTTTAATTTTGTCCGCCGATTGGCTCGAAGATGATGACGATAAGCAGCGATTACCAATGACGGCCAACAAATTTAGCGCAGGAGTGAGGCCTCAAGGCCGCATAATAGACGGGTGATGTTTGATGAAACCATTATTGACCTGTTGCGTTACGGCAAGCCCGCGCCCGGGCACCGTTTTGCTGACAGTCTGAACGACCCATTACGGGCGATCGGCTGGAGCCATTTACGCGGTGCCACCCGTATTGTTGCCCCCTGGCAACAGGTGATTAGCCCGCCTGACGAGTCTTGCCGCGAAGTTGCGCAACGGCTCGCTCGCCAGTACCGGGTATCTTCACACACCTATCCCGGGTTCAGTGAAATGGACTTCGGTCCCTGGCAATCTCAGGATCTTGATGAGTTGATGGCCAACCCTGACAGTGATCTGCAGCGTTTCTGGGCCAACCCGCTAGAGAGTGATCCACCTGGGGACGAGTCTCTGCTTGATTTTCAGGGTCGGGTACTGGCGACCTGGAACCAGTTGCTTGATGAATGCGGTGGCCAGCATGTATTGATGGTCTGCCCAGCGAGTGTGCAGCGGGTGCTGGTTGGCAATGCACTAGGCAAACCCCCTCAGGAGCTGTTTCAGTTAACCACGCCTTACGCCGGATTGAGCCGTATCAGCGTGGTTAAGGAAGGGGGTGGTGATTACCGGACCGCGCTGCTGTTTCAATCCGGGGTTTGTTGATTATCGGTTCCAGGCGGGGCCAGTCGAGATGCTGCTCCAGACAGTCTGCCAGCCGGTTGAGAGCGTTTTCGCGGACCTGATCTGCACCAGGCTGCGGTGTTGGGGTCGTCAGTCCGGACCATTGCAATAACGCGGTACAGGCCGCCGACTGGTCAAATAAACCGTGCCAGTAGGAGGCCGCGATCTGTCCATCTGCGCTAAGCGCGCCGTCGTTTCCCGCGGGGGAATAAATTAGCGGGGATGCCAGGGCGGGGCCGGTGCTGATACCGCTATGGATTTCATAACCGCGAATTTTTTCCGTCATGATCATACCTTCGCGCTCAGTCAGGGTTTTGTGACGCCGCAGAGTTGTTTGCAGATCAAGATAACCTAGCGCTGGCGTGCAACCGCGCCTGCCCTCGATGCCGTCGGGGTCGTTGATGGAGGTGCCCAGCATTTGCAGACCACCACAGATTCCCAGCAGCTTGCCGCCATAGCGCAGATGGCGATCAATCGCAGCACGCCAGCCCTGTGTTTCAAGCCATTGCAGGTCGCCGGCGACATTTTTGCTACCGGGCAGAATAATCAGGTCTGTGCGCAAGGTTTCGGCGTTCAGGGCATCGGGACCCACATAGTCAAAATCGACCTGCGGGTGCCTGCGTAACGGATCGAAATCGGTATGGTTACTGATGTGCGGCAGCGCCGGTACTCGCACGATTAACGGACGGGCTGCTTCAACCGGGCACTGGGTCCGGTCGAGGGAATCTTCCGCATCCAGGTCAAGCCCGTGCAGATAAGGCAGTACGCCCAGCACCGGTTTTCCGGTGCGATCTTCCAGCCACTCCAGCCCGGACTCAAGTAACTTGATGTCGCCGCGAAAACGGTTGATGACAAAGCCCTTTACTCGCGCCTGTTCGGATGCTGACAGCAGTTCCAGCGTCCCTACCAGGTGCGCAAACACGCCGCCGCGATCGATGTCAGCAATCAATATAACCGGGCAATCGACAGCTTCCGCAAAGCCCATATTGGCGATATCGCCATTGCGCAGGTTAATTTCTGCCGGACTACCGGCTCCCTCCACCATCAGGTAATCGTACTGGTCAATCAGCCGCTGCCAGGATGCTAAAACCGCCTCCATCGCCGTGGCTTTGTAGTCGTGATATTCACCGGCCTCCATGTTGATCAGCGGTTGACCATGAATAATGACCTGAGCACCCGTGTCGCTGTTCGGTTTGAGTAATACCGGGTTCATGTCCGAGTGAGGATCGAGGCCGGCGGCCAGGGCCTGCAACGCCTGGGCGCGACCGATTTCACCGCCATCACTGGTGACGGCGCTATTTAATGCCATATTTTGTGGTTTAAACGGCGCTACCTGCAGACCACGCCGTCTCAGTACCCGACAAAGTCCAGCGACCAGCGTGCTTTTGCCGGCATCAGAGGTGGTGCCCTGGATCATCAACTGGCTGCTCATGGTCGGTATTATATAGTTGCAACAGTTGTTGGCTGTTCTGCGGCAAAAGAGGGCCAGCGAGTGTCGGCGGAGTGCTGATCCTGCTCCCTATCCTGGGTTTCCCAGCTAAAATCATCTCCCATGTCGTGGCCCATTGCGCGGGCAACTATGCCAAAACCCGCAATGCTTATGCCTTATCCAGGGCAGGTATTGACCAGCAATATGCTCTGATCGGTATCGGCGGCACGAATGCGTCGATTCATCAGTGACTTTTTTTGCTGCATCCGCTTTTGGTGGGTGGTGTTGCTGGTCATTTTGGGTCGTTCAGGCATGAATAGTGAGGGACTAAAAATGTCAGGAATATTTACAATTTTCAGTCAGGAAATTTTACAAACACCAAGTATTTTTGGAGCTTTTTTTGTAACCAATTGATATTAATGCACATAATTGTTGGTATGAAATTTGCATTATTGGTGTTAATGAGGCTTGTGCCGACTTTGTTGTTCTAGGGTTATCAATTATGCGATTTGAAAAAAAGTGCTTGTTTGCTGCGGGTGCCTTGTTGCTCTCCTGTCAAGTGGCAGCCCTGCCAGCCTTGCAGTTAGATATTCTCGGTGGTACTTATGTCGGTGGAAGTGAAGAGAGCACTATCACCACTGATCCGCAATTTACCTTGCGAGCTTTGTTAAAGGATACAACGTCTGATGCAACTTACCGAGTTTCTGTGGCATTGCTTCCCCACTTAGATTCGGAACCTGCTACCCCACCGGATTTCGGCAGTTTTGTCGCTGATGGAGTCACCTATGATATTGATGACATGCTATGGGGCACCCCACCAGCAGATTTTGGGGTGGTGGACCCCAATGCTGGTCTAGCACCGCATGGTGTTTTTGACGCTTACTTTTTGGAACTTGATGCTGCTTTTGATTCGAGTCGCGTCGTTTCCGCCTACAACACAGAAGACGCCAGCGACCAGCCCAATTTAGATTTGATGTATACCGATTTTGTTTTCGATGTGTCTGAGTTAGGCGCGGGATATCAACTCCATTTCGATTTCTATCAATACACATTTGATTCTGCAGATACAAAAAAGAAGACAAAAACGGTGATCCGCAAAGCCCCTTTCTCTCATGATGCGGCTACCGACGTGACTGTTCCTGAACCGGGTATTATTGCCCTGCTTGGGGTTGGTTTGGTTGGCATTGGTGCAGCGCGGGGACGTCGTCTGTCCTGATTGCTGCTAAGCCGGATTATCAAAAAAGGGCCTTCTTTAGAGGCCCTTTTTTTATGGGTGAAAACAAGAGAGGGCATCGAGGTTCGAACGATCTCGAAATGACAGTCAATAAAGTAATCAGGAACTGATTAAGCGATCGTTAAATTTTGCTACGATGTCCGTATAGGCCGAGCAGGCGTATATCGCCGGTTCACTTTGCTGGGCACGGTTTTGAAAAATTGGGGGGGGGGGAAGATTATGGTTGCCAATCTGTCAGCAGGAAGTTCGTCCATTGACTACGATGAGCTAGTCAAAGAGGACCGCATACATTCCAGGCTCTATTACGACGAGGCGATTTTCCAGCAGGAACTGGAGCAGGTCTGGTACAGGCAGTGGGTGTTCATTGGCCACGACAGCGAGGTACCTAACCGAGGGGATTATCGTACGGGCATGATCGGCCGCCAGCCGATTATCATTTGCCGTGGTGATGACGACAAAGTCCGGGTGTTCATGAACCGTTGCCGCCATCGCGGCATGACCCTGTGTCAATTAAAGAAGGGTAATAGTGGGGGGTTCGTCTGCCCCTACCACGGCTGGACCTACAAAAATACCGGCGAGGTCAACAAGATCCCGCTGGAAGAAACCTACGGCACTCAGCTGGACCGTAACAGCGTTAACCTGATTGAAGTGGCACGGCTCGACTCTTATCGGGGATTTCTGTTTGCCAGCCTCAGCGCCGAGGGTCGCCCATTGATGGAGAACCTGGGCCTGGCAAAAGACAACATTGACCGTTTTTGTGCCATGTCCCCCACCGGTGAGATCACGCTAAACCACGGCGTTTACCGGATGAAGATTCGTGCTAACTGGAAAATGTGGATCGAAAACTCGGCTGACGGTTACCACGTCATGTCGACCCACGGTTCAAACATGTATCTGAACGCCATGTTCGGTGACGAGCAAGATAAGAAAAAAGGCGGTGGAGCCGGCCTGTTCAATGAGCTGACTGCCCGCGATCTTGGTAATGGTCACGCGGAGCTGGATATGCGGCCGATGCGCCGCAAAATTGGCATGATGGCCACCGGCGAATGGGACGGCAAGGTCGATGAACAGGCGGTGGCGGATTATAAACAGTCGATGGTTGATTTTTACGGTAAGGAAAAAGCCGAGCAAATCCTCATCGATGGTCCGGCCCATGCCATTGTTTTTCCCAACCTGTTCATCATTTTGCAGGAACTGCGCTGGTCGGTGCCGGTGAGCCCGGACGAGACCTATATCTATTACGCACCGGCTCTACTCAAAGGCGCCCCCGATGAGATTAATACCATGCGCCTGCGTGAAGATGAGGGTGCCTATGGCCCGGCCGGGTTTCAGCTATCGGATGATATAGAGGTGTGGCAGCGTAACTACTCCGGTCTGGATGCGCGCATGAATGAATGGATCCTGATGAGTCGGGGCATGGGTAACGATCGCTGGGTGGATGATGAAGGCGCCACGGTTGAAGGTCACCTGAGTGAGCTCAATCAGCGCACCCAGTGGGCCCATTACAAGGACGTGATGACCGGTAAATATTCCTGACCGGTGAGCATACGCTGACAAAGAGGAGAGATCAGTGGCTTTAGATTTCCGAAAAATCGAGCAGTTTCTGTTTCGCGAGGCGAGACTGGCCGATGAAAATGCTTACGACGACTGGTTTGCACTCTGGGATGACCATGAGGAGACTGTTTATTGGGTGCCCTGTAATCATGACGATGTTGATCCCGAACGGGAGCTGTCGATTATTTATGACAACATCAGTCGACTGAATTTACGGTTAAAAAGGGTGCAGACAGGCATGGCGTGGACCCAGGAACCTAAATCCAGGGTACGGCGGATCATTGGCAACATCGAAATTTCAGAGCTCGAGAACGAACTCATCGAGGTCGGTGCCAATTTTCAGGCTACCGAGGTTCGCGTGAACGTCAATACGCCTTTTTTCTGGCATGGTCGATATATTTATCATCTGCGGCCTGAGGGAGAGGGTTTTAAAATTCGCCTGAAGAAAGTCTTGCTACTCAATAACGATCAGGAGATGACCCAGCTCACCTTTCTGGTTTAAATGACCTGCCGACGGCCCTTTCAGGGCTGGTTTTAGCCGTGACTCTGGCGCTGAAGAAATGTCCGGAGCCAAAGCGAAAGCGATCAAATTCACCTTTTTATTTTCTGCCCGAAATGGGCCCGATTGGTGCCGTCTGGCATCGTGGGCACGCTAGTTGACTCTCATCAGGCACGAAACGATAATGAGATTCATTGTCATTTATAGGGCCAGCCCGTGTAACGGCGGTTGCTGGCTATCTGCTGGGCATTCAGGCCTGGTTTGATTCCTACTCAGGTAGTTTTATGTTAGCACCCGCGACATCATCAACCTTGCGAGATCTTGCCCCCGGTGATATCGGTCGGATCATCGGTTTTGAGTCAGGACACCGAGCGTATCGGCGGAAATTGCTCGCCATGGGGCTGACCCCGGGGGTCGAGTTCGAAATACTGCGGTTTGCACCACTTGGTGATCCGGTGGAAATCCGGGTGCGCGGATTTGATCTGAGCCTGCGTCGTGAAGAGGCTCACATGATCCAGATTGAGCGGAAATGAATCCACGTCGGAAGTTGGTCGTCGGTGTTGTCGGCAACCCCAACTGTGGCAAAACTACGCTATTTAATGAGCTGACCGGCACCCGTCAGCAGGTCGGTAACTGGCCGGGCGTGACCGTTGAAAAGAAAACCGGCCATTTTAATTTTGCTGATGTCGAGATCGAATTAGTCGACCTGCCGGGGACCTACTCCCTGGAGCAGGGCGAGGACGAGGTCTCCATCGATGAGCAGATCGCCCGTGACTATGTGGCCAGTCGTGAGGCCGATCTCATTGTCAACATCGTCGATGCCTCCAACCTGGAGCGTAACCTCTATTTAACCGCTCAACTGCTGGAAATGAGAGTGCCGGTGTTGATCGCGTTAAACATGCTTGATGCGGCCGATAAAAAGGGGATTGCGATTGATCTGCCTGGTCTGCAGCAGGCGCTGAATAGCCCGGTTTGCGGATTGATCGCTTCGACCGGCGAGGGCGTTAAGCCACTTTGTGAAGCGATCCTGAGGCTGGCGGATAACCCCAAGACCGCCGACATTACGATTGATTACGGCGAACAACTGGAACAGGCGGTTACCGATTTACAGTCTGCCACCGCTGCTGCGGCCAGCGCCCATCAGGTCGATAATCGCTGGTTGGCGTTAAGGATGCTGGAGGGGGATTCCCTGGCGGGTTCGATCGGCGGTACTGAACTGCAGCCAACGATTGAAGCAGCGCGGACCGCCGTTGAGCAGGCCTTGGGGGATGACATTGATATTGTGGTGGCCGATGCGCGCTATAACTTTATTAACCGTATTACCCGTGAACTGGTGCGACGCCAGCAGGAAGTGACCCGCAGTGTTTCAGATCGCATTGATCAGGTGGTTTTGAACAGGCTGCTGGGCATCCCGATCTTCCTGTTAATGATGTACCTGATGTTCACCTTCACCATTAACTTTGGTGGCGCATTTATCGACTTTTTTGATCAACTCGCCGGCACCCTGTTTGTGGACGGGGCTGCCGCAGTGATGGCCGCGGCAGGCGTGCCGCAATGGCTTACTGTGCTGCTGGCCAATGGGATCGGCGGCGGCATCCAGGTAGTGGCTACCTTTATTCCGATTATCGGTAGTCTTTTTCTGTTTCTGTCGGTACTGGAAGACTCCGGTTACATGGCCCGCGCTGCTTTTGTGATGGACCGGGCGATGCGCGCAGTCGGGCTGCCCGGTAAAGCGTTTGTGCCCTTGCTGGTCGGGTTTGGCTGTAACGTGCCGGCCATTATGGCCACGCGCACGATGGAGCATGAGCGTGACCGGCTGCTGACCATTACCATGGCGCCCTTTATGTCCTGCGGGGCGCGGTTACCGATCTACGCCCTGTTTGCGGCGGCGTTTTTCCCGGTAGGTGGCCAGAACGTGGTGTTCGCGCTTTACCTGATCGGTATCGGTGCCGCAGTTGCCACCGGGCTGGTAATGAAATCGACGCTACTAAAGGGCGAATCGGCGCCCTTTATTCTGGAGCTACCCATTTATCACGTCCCCACCGTCAAGGGTGTGCTGATCCACACCTGGGATCGATTGAAAGGCTTTGTGATTCGAGCGGGCCAGCTCATCGTGCCGATGGTGCTGGTGCTTAATGTGCTTAACTCGGTCGGCCGAGATGGCAGTTTTGGCAATGAAGATAGCGAACAATCGGTGCTTAGCGCGATTGGCGAGACCATTGCGCCAGCTTTTTCGCCACTCGGGTTAGATAAGCATAACTGGCCAGCCGCCGTCGGTATATTTACCGGTGTCCTGGCGAAGGAAGCGGTTGTTGGTACGCTCGATGCCCTCTATAGCGAGCTGGCTAAAGATGAAACGGCGGTTGATGAAACTGAGGCGTTTGACTGGTGGGTTGGCGTGACCGGCGCATTGCAGACTATTCCTGACAATTTAGCGGAACTGGGATCGGTGATTACTGACCCGCTGGGCATCAATATTGGTGATATTTCCAGTGCAGCCGCCGCCGCCGAGCAACAGGAGGTTGAGGCCGGGACCTTTGGCGCAATGGCCAGTCGGTTTGATGGCAAGGCGGGGGCCTTTGCCTACTTGCTGTTTGTCCTGCTCTATTTCCCCTGCGTAGCCGCCACTGCAGCGATATTTAGAGAGGCGGGTCCGCGCTGGGCGCTATTTGTAGTGGGCTGGACCACCGGCTTTGCCTATGGCGCTGCAACGATCTTTTATCAATTGGCAATTTTCAGTCGCCAGCCGCTGATTGCCGCCAGCTGGATAGGCACCATGTTATTACTGGGGTTTGGCGTTTTCCTGGTATTGCGTCGTGCGGCCAGCCGAGCCCTGCCTGGTGCCGAGACGGTAACGGCGACTTAGCCGGGAGAAGAAACATGCTGTCTGACCTTCGAAGTTACCTGCAAACCCATGGCCGAGCACCGCTGACCGATATTGCCCTGCATCTGCAGATGGAACCGGACGCTGTGCGGCCACTGATTGAAAAGTGGCAGCGCAAAGGCAAAATAATCAAACTGGAGGGTGACGATAACTGCGGCGGAGGGTGCAATAAATGTGACCCGGAGACCATTGAAATCTACCAATGGAGTGATGAGCGGCCCATCAAGTTTCACCCTTAATATCCCCTGGCAACGCCGGGAATATTGGTTCTGGTCAGAGAGAGGCGTTAACTAAAAAAACCAGTGGCTGTAATGACAGCCACTGGTTTTTTTTTGGTTTAACCGATCACTGTTGCCACGTTTTACGCATCCGTTAACTGCACTATCTGGCCTTCCCGATACCCATTCAATTGAATCTCTCTCCCTCCGAGAGAAATCTTGATTTTTTACCGGTCGATGTTTCTGGTTTTTCCATACGCCGGCCAATGGACAGGAGGTGGGTCGGTGGGCAGTGCTGAGATGGCTGTTGAATAAAACGCGGCTGGTCGTCAACCGAAAAGTCCGGGTGCGCGTTGTTGGTGGGAGTTAGGGGATTTTGGAAAAAATCGGAACAGGGATCTGCCAGCCTGAGGACAAGCCGCTTTCTGGTTTGCAAAACCGCGTCAATGATTCACGGCACAGCGCGGTTTAGCCCTCAAAGTTGAATGCCTGGGTAGCCATTGACCTGATTCAGAATTTTTCCGAGGTCCCTCCATTCACGAGGAGACAAGCGATGAATAACTCTTTTCCAATTAATTTACGTAAAGCAACTCCCTTTACCTTGCTGGCCATGCTCGCTTTTCAGCCGACGGCGGGTCTGGCCGACACTGACGGCCAGGCGGTGCGGCCGATAGTTGAGCGTTTTGATCACAACGACGATGGCATGTTAGGTCCCCGTGAGCGCCAGCGTGCAAAAAATATCCGTGACCGGTTAGACCGTAACGATGATGGCAGCCTCTGTCTCTTATACACATCTGACGCTGC
>CAJXVN010000065.1 GCA_913060775.1 uncultured Gammaproteobacteria bacterium
GCGTCAGATGTGTATAAGAGACAGGGTCAGCAACGTGCAGATTCACCCAACGGATAAAGATGGCGAGCTGGAAGTGGACTGCAGTTTCATGCTCTACCGCAGCCGCCTGGAAAGAGACGTCGATATCTTCGTCGGCGGCCGCCGAGATCTAATCCGCCGAGTCGATACTCCCATTGGTTGGCAGATAGTCAAACGGGTCATAGCGCTGGACCAGACCACTGTTCTCGCTAGTAATCTGAGTATTTTCTTTTAGGGGTTGTCGTTGTTGTCCGGGTAAAATGGACCGTTAGTGGCGGTGAGCCCGCGTTAATATTGATTTTGAGTATGGCCCAGCCTGAATGAAGTCGGGGTTGTCAGTTTTTCGTGAAGGCATGGGTTGTCTGAAATCGTTGTCGGTAACCGCGAAATGCCGGTTTGATGCGTGATTTTAAAAACTGATCACTGTATTTTTTATAATTTATTTCGCGAAATGACCTGTGTGGCGCTATGCGTAAAAGAGATGCTTCGTGACAAATGAAATAATATTTTATACGCAACTGTCCTCTATCGTGCTGTTTGTCTGCACCCTTTTTTTCCTTTATCGAGTTTTGGTCAGTCAAAAAGATGCGACGATTCAGCTACTAAAAGAAAAAAATAGTTTTATTGAGAGGCAATTAGTCGAAGCCTCTAAATTTAGTCCAGATGCGTTGGCAAAATCACTTTCTGACCGGGTCAGATTGCTTAATGAAGAAATTGTTCGCCTGGCAAAGGATAAAGAAAATAATCAAGAAAAAATAAATAATAAAGAGAAAGAATTGGATGAGATAAGAAAAGAGGGAGAGGAGCTCAGTCGTAAAATTTCTAAAGCTCATGAATTAATGCAAGAATTTTTTTGTCCGACGTGTGGGGAGGCAATGGCAGAAAGGGGATATGAATCTGAAAGTGTCGATTATCAAGGGCAAGAGCTGGATGTGGAACATGAATATGTGCTTTATAAATGTGGGCTTATGGTGGTTGATGGTGAAGAAATTCGGGAATGTGCAGGTCTCGGTGCTCGTCCGTAATCAGTTATACCTAATCAATACACCTGACTAGGCTTTCAAAATGGAGACGCAATATGTATTTCATAAGCTCCCTTAGGCGTAAGAATATCCGATGATAAATAAGATACAGTGCTGGTATAAAGGAGAAACAAAAATTTCTGATATACCGGGTATTATCGGTGTATGGCAGGAATACCATTGGTCCGCAAAAATAGCTCGCACACTTGTTCACTTTTATTTGTCCCATTGGAAATGGTTGTGGTCCTTCTCTGCAGCCCTCCTGGCTCTTTATATCGCATATTTGGAGTTGCCAATATAGGAAAAGAGTCAGTTTTAATAAGCAAGGGTTATGAGTGGGCAGACAACGTTTGATGGCTTAATCCCTTCATGAAAACTGGTATGTCTCCATTTATCTATGCGTTAACTATTACATTATTTTTATAAAGGTAATCCCATGGAGTGGATGAAATTAGCAGGTGCGATAGGAATTGGAGCAATTGTTACGAAACTTCTGGATATCCTTTGGTTGCAGAATGCTGTAAGAGAGTCGGAAAAACGGAGATGGTTAAGAGATAGAAAATTTGAGGTCTATTCTGATTTGGTTAGAGAATTACTATCGCTAGGACGAAGAAGTGATTTAAGAAATGACCCATTTGAAGGGTATGCACTGGCCGCTCATGCTATTTTAATAACCGAAGACGACAGTTTAGCAAGTGATATTGAACTTTTTTTTACCTGGCAGGCGAATATCTTTAAGGAAGCTGCGAAGCTCGAGAATGATCCAACAAAAAAACCAAAAGAGGAGATAGAAGGAGCTTACCAAGAGGTGTATAGCGAATCTCGTAGGCTAGTTAAAGAATTGAGAGGCTCACTACATGACGTATAAAAATGAGATTGCGCCCAAGGTCGCTCATTTTGTTATCTGGAGGGTGCCTGGAGCGGAGTGCCGCTTAGCTAAGCGTTAAATAGTATTAGGAGGGGACCGTGGACACTATGTTGCAACTAGTACAAATCGCCTTTTACATCACTATTGCGACAGTGGCCGTAATGACGTTTCTCAAAGCAAAACGCGGTTTGTTAAACTCCGTAAATACTGAATATCAGAAGAAAGTATTAGATCGATTAGCCAATTTGTCCGAAGAAATTTATGAAGAATTTGATCCGTCGTCAAATAAGTATTGGGCTAAAGAGCGAGCTGCTAAAGAAGTTCTTGAAAGAATTCACGAGGAAATAAAACCGTTTAAGCACGAAATTATAACAAGTAAAGAAATCGGAGTTGGAAAGCCTATGCCAAAACGCTGGGAAGAACTTCGGTCGTATTTGGATAAAATAAAGTCAGACCCATTTATACCTCATGCCATTAGATATTCTGTCGCAACACTATTAGAAAAAAGAGTAGAAACTATATTTCTTTCCTATGTAGAGGAACTGGACGCTTATTTTGATGGGCTTAAGGAAGGAAAGTATTGGAGCACCTTAGAGGATAATGAAGGTTGGTTTCATAACAAAATCAACGAGAGACTCTATGCCAACAATTGTGGTATTTCACAAGTAGAAGAAGCTGCGCATGAAATACGGAAGGAAATTCAAGATTACTTTCAGGCATTCGATCCAATTAAATAGCACAGCTAGCAAGCCGCTCTTATCAGATATAAACTACGATCCGCTCCTTTTTTCTGAACAACGTTTTTGTTAGGTATGCAAAAAAGCGGAGGAATAACATTAAAGTGAAAAGCAGGGGTTCAGTCTTGCAGTCATGTCTTTAGGTAGCTAGACCCGAGCCAGTAACAGCGCCTGTAGCGGTGGTAGCTATGCGGCCTCGGTAAAAAGCGACACCTACACGGTTGAATGATCCAACGATGCCATGGTCTACTGATCCAGTATGAAAAAACTCGCTAATCTCACTAGGCGGTACTTAGGCCTTAACTCGGTATCCAGCCGTCGGCGCTTATGGGTGCTGATGCTGGTTGTGCTGTTGCCGGTGAACCCGGCCATGGCAAAGTGGCAGCTGGCAACTGTCGGTATGCCGATGCAGCACTGTGAGCAGAGTGCTGAGGCAATGGCCGGGACTGATGGTGAAATGGATCACCATGCGCACCACGTTGCGACCACTGCTCAAATAGATCAGGCTGTCGATGCGGTGGATGGACAGCAGGAGTGCTGTGGGCAGGCTGGTTGCGGTGACTGCTCTATTGGCTCCAGCGGTCTGTTGCAGAAGCTGCCGAACCCATTATCCATTCATCATCGTTTTGCCAGTTCATCCCTCCTTACGCGCTCTGTCGAGGCGTTTTCTATTCTGCTTTATCGCCCACCCATATCCGCTTAACTGAGGATAGGTCCGCCTGTTAAACGGCGGATTGATGGTGGGGCGACCGTTTGCCCCTGTCTGTTTTAGTCGGTAATTGTCTCTGACGAGGCCCGGCGACTGATATAAAAACCGTT
The DNA here is from genome assembly GCA_913060775.1 of uncultured Gammaproteobacteria bacterium. Lineage (GTDB taxonomy): Bacteria > Pseudomonadota > Gammaproteobacteria > Immundisolibacterales > Immundisolibacteraceae > QNFC01. Next base: position 3,465 of record CAJXVN010000065.1, read on the forward strand.
GATTACATTGATTGTTAATTAGCGGTTTTGGGGGCGTGATCTTGCGTAACCTGAACAAAGGTATGGTTGAGGTGGGCCGGCGGTGCTGGCGTTGGTTTAGTCAGGGTCTGTCGGTGATGTTGGCTGTTAGTCTGCCGGCTGCGTTGCCACTCCAGGCGGCAGAAACAGGCGGGGACGATCCGGCAGTTAACCAGTTGCGGATGGACGATGCGGTGGTCCGGGCGTTACAGGACAACCCCGATCTGGCGCAGATGCAGGCGCGCTATCAGGCGTTGCGGGAGATTCCCAGTCAGCGCGGGGTGCTGCCCGATCCGGTCCTTAGCGTAAACGCGATGAACCTGCCCACGGATACCTTCCACGTTGGGCAGGAAGCGATGACGCAGATGCAGGTCGGTATTAGTCAGGCGTTTCCGTTTCCCGGCAAGCTGGCCCTGCGTGAGCAGATTAGTGAACTGACCGCCGACGCTGCAGGACATGGGTTTGAAGAGACCCGTATTCGTCTGGTGCGGGACGTGAAACGTAGTTGGTGGCAGCTTTTTTACCTGGATCGTGCGCTGGATATAGTGCAGAGCAATCAGGCACTGCTGCGCAATTTGGTCCAGGTCGTACGAACCAAATATGAGGTGGCCGATGGTCGCCAGCAGGATGTGCTGCTGGCGCAGCTGGAGCTATCGAAACTCATCGATCAGCAGTTAGACCTGAAAGCCCTGCGGCGGCGTCAGGCGATTCAGCTAAACCGCTTGATGGCTGCCCCGGCCGATTCAACCCTGCGATTGCCACTGAAAATTAACGAATCGCTGCCGGAGCTGGCATCGGCTGAACGGCTGTTACAACGTGCCGAGGTACGGCGACCCTTGTTGCAGCAGTTGGAGAGTCAGGTAGGGTCGGCCCGGTCTCAATTAGATCTGGCCAATAAGGATTACTACCCGGATTTTAAACTGGGCCTTGCCTATGGCGAACGGCGCGGAGAGGCTGCGGGCGGGGCGTCGCTGCCGGATCTGCTTTCGGTGATGGTGAGCGTTAATCTGCCGATCCATACCAGTCGGCGTCAATCCAGTGCGGTAAAGCAGCGCACCCACGAACTTAGCCAGTCTCGTTACCAGCTCGAAGATGAGCTTGGCCGTGTGCGGGCGGAGGTTCTGCAAGCGGTCACCGATTATGAGCGAGCACGCCAGCAGTTAACGCTGTTTAAGGGCGGCATTATTCCGCAGGCAGAACAGACGGTGGCGTCCATGCGCGCCGGCTATCAGGTCGATGAAGTTGATTTTCTCAACCTGGTGCGCAGTCAGATCACCCTTTTTAATTATCAGTTGCGCTATTGGCAAATGTTAACCGAGGCCAATCAGGCGCTGGCTCAGCTGGTCGCGGCCGTTGGCGAGGAAAATATCGATGAATAAAACAAGGGTGTTGGTTATTTTGATCGTACTGATTGGCGGCTTTGGCGGCGGTTACTGGTTTGCACAGCAATCCACCAGCGCGCCGGCAATGGCCCCGGCAGCGGCGAATGAACCGCTGTTTTATCGTAACCCGATGAACCCGGAGATCACCTCACCGGTGCCGGCCCAGGACTCAATGGGTATGGAGTACATCCCCGTCTATGCCGACACGCCGAGTACCGCCGGGGGTAAGGATGCCAGCGGCACCGTCACCATCGACCCGGTGGTGGTGCAGAACATTGGCGTGCGGACGGCCAAAGCGAGCCGGCAACCACTAAGTCGAACCATTCGTGCCGTGGGCCGGGTGGATTATGACGAGACACGGATGACTCGACTTCACCCGAAAGTTAACGGCTGGATCGATGAAGTTCGCATCGATAAAACCGGCCAGCCGGTGGCCGATGACGAAATTCTGTTAAGCGTCTATTCCCCCAAGCTGGTTTCCACTCAGCAGGAATACCTGCTGGCGCTGAATAACCTGAGCGCCCTTAAAGACAGCTCGTTTGACGATATAAAACGAGGTGCGCAGGAGCTGGTGCAGAGCGCTCGCCAGCGGTTAACCCTGCTGGATGTGCCGGAGCATCAAATACGCGAACTGGAGCAGAGTCATGAAATTAAAAGGACCCTGCATCTCCATAGCCCGACCGCGGGGACGGTGATTCAAATCGGTGCTCGCCAGGGACAGTACGTGACCCCGAACACCGAGCTTTACCGGATTGTGGACCTGGCGGAGGTTTGGGTCTATGCCGACATCTATGAAAACGAGCTGCCCTGGGTGAAGGTGGGCGATGCGGTGGAGATGACCCTGGCCGGGGCTCCCGGCAAAACCTTTGTCGGTGAGCTTGCTTACATCTACCCCTACGCCGAGGCGAAAACCCGCACTACGAAAGTACGGCTGGTTTTTGAAAACAGTGACCGCCTGCTACGGCCGGATATGTTTGCCAATGTGCTGATTCGGGGCGCCCCCACCGATGCATCAGTGGTGATACCGGCAGAAGCGGTGGTGCGCTCCGGTCGCCGTAACCAGACCTTTGTGGTTCGGGAGTCGGGCAAGTTTGAGCCAAGGGTGCTAACCCTGGGGCTTGAATCCAACGGTCAGGTTGCAGTGCTCGCCGGGATAGAGGCCGGGGAGGAGGTGGTTACCTCCGCCCAGTTTCTGATCGATTCGGAATCGTCGTTACGGGAGGCGGCGGCAAAAATGATGGAAGCCGCCCACGAACCGACTGAGCATAACCACGCCGCGCCACCGGCAAAGCCAATAGAAACCAGCGACGATAAACCCGCCGGTGGCCACGCTCATCATGCAGGGCATGGCCATGATTAACGCCATTATCAATGGTTCGTTGCGCAACCGCTTTATGGTGCTGATCGCCACCCTGGTGATCGCCCTGACGGGTCTCTATGCCTATAAAAACGTGGCGCTGGATGCGATCCCAGATCTTTCCGATGTTCAGGTGATTATCTTGACCAAGTACCCGGGGCAGTCGCCCCAGGTGGTTGAAGATCAGGTCACCTATCCCCTGACCACGGCCATGCTCGCCGTGCCGGACACTAAAGTTGTGCGCGGCTATTCGTTTTTTGGAATCTCGTTCGTTTACCTTATTTTTGCCGATGGGACCGATATCTACTGGGCTCGCTCCCGGGTGCTGGAATCCCTGAATCAGGTAGGTGGTCGACTACCGTCGGGCGTTACCCCCACGCTGGGACCGGATGCCACCGGTGTTGGTTGGGTGTACGAATATGCGCTGGTTGACCGCAGCGGACAGCACGATCTGGCCGACCTGCGTTCCCTGCAGGACTGGTACCTGCGCTATCCCCTGCAAACCGTGGATGGCGTAGCCGAAGTTGCCTCGGTGGGCGGTTATGTCAAGCAGTATCAGGTCGAGGTGGATCCCAATGCGCTGCAGCGCTATGGCATTACGCTTGACCGAATCAAGTCTGCGATTCAGTCCTCCAATCGTGCGGTGGGGGGACGGCTGATAGAAATGGCTGAAACCGAATATATGGTTCGCAGCAGCAGCTATATCGATTCGATTGAAGACCTAAAAGCGATTCCCGTGGCCGTCGACGGTAGCGGCACTCCCGTGCGGCTCCAGGATGTGGCGAATGTCCAGATCGGCCCCGAATTGCGGCGTGGCCTGGCCGAGCTGGGTGGGGAAGGGGAAGTCGCCGGCGGCGTGATCGTAATGCGTTACGGTGAAAATGCCCAGACCACCATCGCCGGGGTAAAAGAAAAATTAGAGGAGCTGAAAACCGGGCTGCCCCCCGGCGTAGAACTGGTCACCGTTTACGACCGCAGCGACCTGATCACCCGCGCGGTGGACAGTCTCACCCGCTCCCTGACCCAGGAACTGGTGATTGTCAGCCTGGTGGTTATGCTGTTTCTGCTGCATGTGCGGTCGGCACTGGTGGTGATTGTTACCCTGCCACTGGGAGTGTTGATGGCCTTTCTGGTCATGCGATTTCAGGGGCTGAACGCCAACATCATGTCCCTCGGCGGCATTGCCATCACCATCGGCACCATGGTCGATGGGGCGATTGTCATGGTTGAAAACGCCCATACCCATCTGGCCAGCGCGAAGGATGACAAGGGCCGGGAACTGACCGACAGTGAACGCTGGCAAACCATCGGGGAATCCTGCCGCGAGGTAGGTCCGGCGCTATTTTTCTCCCTGCTGGTGATCACCGTTTCATTTATTCCCATTTTTACCCTGCAGGCGCAGGAAGGGCGCATGTTTAGCCCGTTGGCCTTTACCGCCACCTATGCAATGGCCGCTGCCGCGATTCTGGCGGTCACCCTGGTGCCGGTGATCATGGGGCTGTTTATGCGCGGCCGCATTATCAAGTCGGAAAAAAACCCGGTAAACCGGCTGTTACACGCGCTACACACCCCCGCATTGCGGCTGGCGATGCGCTGGCGGGGGGTAACCCTGGTGCTGGCAGTGCTTGTGATCGGCATCACTGTCTATCCCTATTCCCGATTGGGCAGCGAGTTCATGCCGCCCCTCGACGAAGGGGATATTCTCTATATGCCCACGACCTTTCCGGGTATTTCCATCACCAAAGCCCGCGAACTGCTGCAGCAGACCGACAAAATCATCGCGAGTTTTGACGAGGTGGATCAGGTGTTCGGCAAGGTAGGCCGCGCCGAGACTGCCACTGACTCGGCACCGCTGTCGATGATCGAGACCACGGTGCGCCTGAAGCCCCGGCAGGATTGGCCTGATCCCAGCAAAACCACCCGCGAACTGATGGCAGAAATGGATCAGGCGATCCAGTTCCCCGGCCTGGCCAATGCCTGGACGATGCCGATCAAAACACGTATCGATATGCTTTCCACCGGCATTAAAACGCCGGTCGGCATCAAGGTGTCCGGGTCCGACCTGACGGTGTTGCAGCGGTTATCGAAAGAGATCGAGGAGGCGATGAAATCCCTGCCGGAGACTACCTCCGCTTTTGGCGACCGAGCAGTGGGCGGCTACTACCTCGATTTTGATATCAGCCGCGAAAGCGCGGCTCGCTATGGCCTCACCACCGGCGCGGTACAGGAGGTGATCCAGGGTGCCATTGGTGGCATGAACGTAACCGAGACCGTTGAAGGGCTGGAGCGCTATCCGGTAAACCTGCGTTACCCCCGAGAGTTGCGCGATGATCTGGAAAGCCTCAACCGGGTATTAGTCCCCACCCCCACTGGCGCACAGGTTCCGCTGGCCCTGCTTGCAGACATTGAAATGCGCCGTGGTCCGCCGGTAATCAAGAGCGAAAACGCCCGGCCCAACGCCTGGGTCTACGTGGACCTGTCCACGCCGGATATCGGCGGTTTTGTCAGCCGAGCTAAGCAGACGCTGGCAGAGCAGGTCGTTATCCCGCCGGGTTACAACATTACCTGGTCGGGGCAGTATGAATATATGCAGCGGGCGGCCCAGCGGCTGATGATTGTTGTGCCGGTCACCCTGGCCATTATTTTTATGCTGCTCTACCTCCATTTCAGTAATTTCATCGAGCCGCTGGTGGTGATGCTTTCAATACCCTTCAGCCTGGTCGGCGGCATCTGGCTAATTCATCTCCTTGATTACCAGGTATCAGTGGCCGTCGCCGTCGGCTTTGTCGCGCTGGCGGGTATGGCGGCAGAAATTGGCGTGCTGGTGCTGAGTTTTATCGACGTGGAAATAGCCCGATTGCGCGCCCGGGTCGGCGCGGCGCTAACCGTGGAGCAGATTCGCCATGCCGTCCATTCTGCAACCTCCCGGCGAGTACGTCCGGTGGCCATGACCGCACTCTCCACCATCGCCGGGTTAATTCCCATCATGGTCAGCGGGGCCACCGGATCAGACGTTACCCACCGCATCGCCGCTCCCATGCTCGGCGGAATGGTCACTGTGATGCTGCTTAATCTGCTGGTGCTCCCGGTGATATACAGCCTGGTGATCCAGTGGCGAGAAGCGTTGGGTAACCCTGCCCCAGCGCAAAGATCAGTGATTAATCAGGAGTCGTAATTGAAGTAGTGCTGCGTAAAAACGAGCTGCCTCTCCACGTCGGCGAAAATCTGGAAAGGCCGTTGGCAAATTTTAGCGAGATGTTGTTATCCTGCATTACCCCGGTTGGGAGTGCCAGGGTTCTCAGGTTGTCTGAGTCAGCAGCAGGGATGATTAGTCCACGCTCGGGAGAGGGGGCGGAACACTTTGACCAACCAATGGCGGGCTGCGCGGCCCTGGTTTAATGACTGCATCGACTAAACCGAGGCGATTTGCTCGCGTCGCCCTGGTTTCGTTGGCGGGCCTGGCTGTTCTGCCACTGCTGGCCTCATTCCTGATTCACGGTGCCGGGCTGTTCCTTGCCGACAAGGTGCGCTGGGGGCTGGCCATGAGCGAGCTTGAGGACGAAACCCCGCCAGCAGCCACCGTCGAGCTGCGTCACGGCAAGCGTGACGATCGACTCAAATTTCAGGGTGAGGATTCCCAGGAATCATTTCGTTCTGACGACATGATGGCCTATCCCACGCCGGACATTGACTACCAGCCGATTGCCCCCGACGTGGAGTATTTCCCCGATGCCGCGGTGCGGGATCGCAGCGACATCATCAGTATTCAGGCAGCGACGGTTGATCGCCAGTGGGCTAACCCGGTGACCGGGCGGCAGCCGCTAAATACGGGCTATGAGCGGTTGGTTGGTTCTTTCTCGCGGCATATTGAGGTGCTGCGAGAAGGCGGGCTGGACGTGGTTTTCGTGTTCGACTCCACCCATAGCATGGCCAGTTTCATTATTGAGGTTAAGCAGAAGATCGAAAACTTGTCATCGGCATTCAAAACTATCGTCCCGACCAGCCGCATTGGTCTGGTTGCCTATCAGGATGATGACGCCGAATCTCGTTTTATTACCCGCATGCAGCCATTAACCTACGGCACCGTCTCGCTGCAGGGGTTTCTGAGCGAGATGGAAGCCTGGGGCGGTACGGATCTGGAAGAGGCCGTCGATCTGGGTCTGAAAGTTGCGGTAGAAGAGATGGCCTGGAACGAAAAATCGAAAAAATTTATTTTGCTGATCGGCGATGCGCCGCCCCACGCCGAGGATATGCCCGACACCCTGGCGCTGGTGGAAAAATTCAGAACCCGCATGGGCGGGAAGGTGGCGGTCATTGATACCCGGCCAGTCGGCGTGGCCAAACGGGCCCTGGCGGAGCTGCACCTGCCGGAAGAGCTCCGGGATTTTGGCAGTGAGCGTCATAGTTACGATCTTGATAACAGCGCTGTGCTTGATGAGTTTCGTGCCATTGCCCAGGCCGGCGGCGGTGAGTCCGCCCGTTTACAGAACGATGAAAAGGTCATCGCCGATATGTTGTTGCTGGTATTTGGGTCGAAATGGCAGAACTACCTCGGCGAGTTTACCCGTCAGCTTTAAACAGACTCATTAGATCAGTCATGCCCCTCTGGTTTTAACGATGGAGTTGAAATGAAATCACCACAAATTAACCCGCCGATGCCGAGTTTGCTGGTTGCGCTATTGCTGGCATTGCCATTGGTGGCCAGCGCCGCCGATGACGACGAAACGGCAACAACCGTTGCCGCGCCGGATACCCTGCCGGTTCTTGAGGGTTCGGGGCCAGTCGATGATGGGTTACTGGCACCGGTCAGTATTGATCCGGCGGCATTTGATTCAGCCGCGGCGGTAATCCCGCCGCCAGACACCTCCAGTGCGGCGGAGCCAGAACGGTTACCGGAGATGAGCCTGTTTTCCCTTATCGATAAGGGTGGGGTGGTCGGCTACCTGATTATTCTGATCTCGGTGGTGGCGCTGGCGTTAATCATCGACTATCTGCTCACCATCCGGTTATCAAAAATATTGCCGGCCGATGATCTGGCCAGATTAAAAAGCATGATCGAAAAAAAGCAGTTTGATGACCTCGACCGGCTCGACAGTAATGACAACTCCTTCCTGGTGCGAGTGACCAGCGCCGGATTGCGCGAAGCCAATCTTGGTTATGACGCCATGATCAAGGCGATGGAAGACACCGCCGAAGCCCTCGCCAGTGGTATCGCCCGCAAAACCGAGCATCTCAACGTCATTGGTGCGCTGTCCCCCATGTTGGGGCTTCTCGGCACGGTACTGGGCATGTTGCAGGTGTTTAACGAAATTGCCATGACCCCCGGGGCCATCGAACCCCGGCAACTGGCCGAAGGTATTTTTCAGGCCCTGGTGACTACCTGTCTGGGTTTGATTGTGGCGATTCCGGCGCTCTACAGCTACGCCATTTTTCGTAATCGAGTGGATGAATTTACCGGCGAGGCGGCACTCGCCGCAGAACGGTTGATTGCGCCCTTTAAAAGCAGCGCCGGTTAAGCTTAATGCGAGCCTACCGAAAACGGCCCTGGGCGGCGCTGGTGGTGGATATGACACCGCTGATCGACGTGATTTTTCTGATCATTATTTTCTTTATTATTCTGATCAACTTTTCTCAGGTGCATATCCGTAACGTGGTGCTGCCCAACGCCAGCCAGGGCTATCAGAGTGATGACAGTAACAAGCAAAAAATGCTCATCACCATTAAGTCTAAAGATGAAATTTATCTTGAAGGTACGCAGATGTCGCTAGCCGATATGGGCCCGGCGATAGTCCGGAAACACCCCCGTGGCAGCGACGTAACCGCGTTGATGCGGGCTGACGAAGAGGTGCCTTATGAACTGATCAAGCTGGTAATGCTGAAGCTGGCGACGCTGAACATCGATAAAGTGCAGTTCGCCACGTGGGAAGGCGAACTCACCCCGCTGGCGGAATCGGTCACTGCCAATCCGCCTTTGGATCGGCAGGTATCGGAATGAAGCTTAAATTCCAGCAAAGTGGTGTAAAGCGCCGACTGGCGGTGAGCATGACCCCGTTGATCGACGTGGTGTTTTTATTGATGGTGTTTTTTTTAATGACCATCAATTTCGAAAAGCCCGAGCTGGTGCTCGAAAACCGCCTGCCTCAGTTGGGTGTCGAAGCCAGCGAAGATCCCAGCAAAGACTGGGAGACGGTTGAGTTGCACATTGAAATGGCCCGCCAGGGCGGACAACTTCGGTTATTTCTGGAGGAGCGTGCCCTCGATAGCTACGCGGAACTGCTCGACTACCTTGCGCTATTGCCTGATGACATTCTGGTCGTCATTGATGCCGCCGATGACGTGCCTTACAAACACGTTATCGGGGTCTACAACACCTGTCTGCAAGCGAGCAAACAGGAGATTGTGTTTAGCGTTGCCGGTTAGGTCATTGATACTTAGAACAATTTTGCAATTTCTGTTACCAGCCCTGTTGCTGGTCTTTAGCGGCGCGGTGGCATCGGCTCAACCCCTGACCACCGCGGCAGCGGTTAAGGCGCTGAAAAGCGATAAGGTTCAGTCGCTGCAACGCGCTACCAGCGTGCTTGCCACGCTGGAGGCATCGGTCAAACGGGCACTGGCGGCGAATAAACCCAATTACCCGTTGCAGGAAGCCTTGATTACCAGTGCCGGTGGGCTGGTGTCGCCGCTGTTTGAGCTTGCCAGTCAATCCGGCCAGAGCCAGCGTCGGAGTCAGGCGCTGTTTGTTCGCAATCAGGCAGTGCTAAACCGGGTGTTGGAGCATCATCAGCAGGTAATTCGTCATTATCAGGAGACTGTCTCTTATACACATCTCCGAGCCCACGAGACCTCTCTACATCTCGT
>CAJXVN010000066.1 GCA_913060775.1 uncultured Gammaproteobacteria bacterium
CGTCAGATGTGTATAAGAGACAGGGAGAATATCAACCTCTACGACCTGCTGCCGCTCTACCGGATCAACGAGTATGACGGCGGCTTTTATCTGGGCAAGGCTAACGTGGTTAGCCGCGATCCCAGTGATCTGGAAAACTTCGGTAAACAGAATGTGGGGATTAACCGCATTCAGTTCCATAGCAAGGATACTTTTACGCTGCTCAGTCCGCCGGTGCATGACCTGGGTCGGCAGATGCGCATTGCTGACGAAACGGGTCTGCCGTTAAAAATTGCGGTGATGCTGGGTAACCATCCTGCGATGGCCCTGTTCGCAGCCACGCCGATCGGTTATGACGAGTCGGAGTTTGAATACGCCTCGGCGATGATGGGCGCGCCGATGACGCTGACCGAATCGGGTAATGGCATGGATATTCTTGCCGAAACCGAGATTGTTATCGAAGCCGATTACCAGCCGGGTGAATATAAGATTGAGGGGCCGTTTGGCGAATTCCCCGGCAGCTACAGTGGTGTCCGTCGGGCGCCGGTGTTCAAGGTCACCGCCATTTCTCATCGTGATGATCCGATTTTCGAAAACATCTACATTGGCCGCGGCTGGACTGAACATGACACCCTCATCGGGCTCAATACCTGCACGCCGATTTATGCCGTGCTGAAAAAAGAGTTCCCCGAGGTGGAAGCGGTGAACGCCATGTATCAACACGGGTTGACCGGTATTATTTCCGTGCATCAACGATACGGTGGCTTTGCCAAAACCGTGGCCATGAGGGCATTAAGCACACCCCACGGATCCATGTACCTGAAAAACCTGATCATGGTCGACGCCGACGTTGATCCGTTTAATCTCACCGAGGTGATGTGGGCCCTGTCAGTGAAAACCCGTTCCGATGACGTCATTGTGGTGCCGGGTATGACGGGTATTCCCGTCGATCCTTCCTCGATTGTGCCGGGTAAAAGCCACAAATTGATTATCGATGCGACCACTCATGCCGCGCCCGATCCCATTGGGGTTGATAGCGCCATGGTTGAGCCGCCAGTGGGGGCGGATATTGACGCCCTGCAGCGGATGGTCAGTCAGTTACAGGAGGCGGTCGAATGAGCAGTTGTCCCCGGTGCGATAAAAGCAATTTACGTCTGGAGCACGAAGGTAAGGAACAGGGCGAAGTGGTCTGGTCGATTTTCTATTGCGAAGATTGTGGCTATTCGTTTCGAGATTCCGAGCCAGACCATATTCTGGTGCGGGACAAACGGCGGCAGGTCTTTAATCTGGAGTCCACCAATCCAGAGGATTACCCCTTCATGATGGCGCCGAATCCCCGTAAAAAGAGTGGTTGATTCTTGCTAGCGGGATTTCCCGGCAACCTTTTTCACCCACGGACACCATTGGAATAAGCCAGCCATTTCAATGGTTGTGAATGACCTTCTGAGGGGCAGTTTTGAGAATTAAAACAGGGTCTCTGTGGCCCGGAGCAGTGGCGATTTTGCTGGCTGGTTGTCTGGGTGCCCGGGCCGTATTCGCCGAACCACACCCGCTGCTTGATCTGTCGCTGGAACAGTTGTTTGAACTGGAGGTTACCAGCGTCAACAAAACCCCTCAGGCGCTGGCCGGGGTCGATGCGGCGGTGTTTGTGATCTCGGCGAACGATATTCGTCGCTCCACCGCTACCAGCGTACCGGAACTGCTCAGGCTGGCTCCCGGGGTCGACGCCCGACAGATCGATGCCAGTCACTGGGCGGTGAGTATCCGCGGATTTAACAGTGAATTTGCTGACAAATTACTGGTGCTGGTGGATGGAGTGTCGGTATTTTCATCCACTTTCTCGGGCGTCAACTGGGATGAGCTGGATATGGATCTGGCCGAAATTGACCGGATCGAAGTTATCCGTGGCCCCGGTGCCGCCACCTGGGGCGCGAATGCGGTAAACGGGGTGATTAACATTATTACCCGACTGGCCGAGGATACCCTGGGTCACCGGGTGGCGGTTGTCTGGGGGGATAATCTGCAGCCATCGGCGAGTCTGTCGCATAGCGGGAAAGCAGGTGACGCGATGAATTACCGGGTTAGCGGATTTTTTCGCCGGCACGGTAACAGTGACGGTATCACCGACCGGGGCGACCATGCTGCGGATGATGACTGGCTAAGTCGGCGCTTCGAGTTTCGCGGTGACCTGGACCTTGCCGGTGATGATCAACTGAGTTTGATATTACGGAGCTGGAACAGTCAACGCCGGCAGATTAGCGATCTTGTGTCACCCCTGCCGCCGTTCAATAGTCATCCGCACGGCGGAGCGGAATCCCGTGGCGGTACGGCATTGGTGCGTCTACAACAACAGACTCAACACGGTAGCCGCCAATGGCAGCTGTACTACGATGACCGTAGCCGGGACGAGGAGCGGTTAGAGACCGCTGATACCACCCTTGATTTCGAATTCACAGAAAATCTTGTGTTGGCCGGCGGTCGTGAACGGGTCTGGGGCCTTGGTTATCGGCGGTTGCGCAACCAGGTTGATGGGAGCTTTTCGATAACGCTCGATCCAGACCATTCCACTGAAGAACTGTTTACCGGCTTTTTTCAACAGAGCTGGGAAATTTTTACCCCGCAGTTACGGTTGACGCTGGGTAGTAAATTCGAGCACAGCAGCCGAGTGGACGGGAATGTCCAGCCGTCAGTCCGGTTGCGTTATCAGATTGATCCTGAAAACGTACTCTGGGCCTCTGTGTCGCGGGCGGTGAGTACCCCGGCGTTAACCGATACGGACGGTACTTTGAGGTTTGCCGGAGGATTAATTGGTAGCCTGCCCGGGTTTGTGGCTACGGTGGGTGACAGCAGTGTCGACCCGGAGGTAATGATTGCCTATGAACTGGGCTGGCGGCGACAGTTTGGGAAACGGTTAACGCTGGATACCACTGCATTTGTCCAGGATTATGATGATCTGCTCGGCGTTACTTCTTCTGGCGCGCCGACGTTGGTGCAGGTGCCAGCACCCCATGTATTGATCCCCTTTAGTTTCGACAACCTGGAGCATGCCCGGTTGTATGGACTGGAAGTGTCGGGGAACTGGGACGTGACGCCTTTCTGGCGGTTACAGGGCAGCTACAGTTTTTCCAGACTGGATGGGGTCAGTGCGGTTTCCCGGGTCATTTCGCCACCGCCGCCGGAACAGATCTTTAACCTCAGTTCGCACACGGATATAGGGGCTAACTGGGAGTTTGATGCCAGCCTCCGTTACAACGATGTTCAGCCGGTGCTGGATGTTGATTCCTGGTGGAGTCTGGGTTTTCGGCTCGGCTGGCGAGCGACGCGAAACCTGACAGTCAGTCTGGTGGCCAGGGAGTTGCTCGACCGAGAGCATTTTGAATACAACGACGCTATCACTACCGAGACCAGTTCCATCGGTCGTTCAGCATTAGTGCGAGCGGACTGGCGCTATTAATGCCTAGATGTTGGGCCGTGCTGCTGCTGGGTCTGATGGCGTTGTCTGGCGTCAACGGTACCAGTCGGGCTGCGGACGGGGTCACCGAAGCGGAGATTACCGCGGCCTTTCTATTTAATTTCGCCCGTTATACCCGGTGGCCTGAACAGCATAACAGGGGTGAAAAGGGTCAGCGGGTGTTCTGTTTTTTTGATGCGACCGACCTTGCCGATGTGTTCGAGCGGATGGTTGGCAGCGCAACTCTCCGTGGTCGCCGAGTGGTGGTTGCCCGGGTTTCTGACGCTGCCGAGCTGACCGGTTGTCAACTGGTGTATACCGACCAGCCCCTGCCGGGCTGGCTAGGTCAATCGGACTACCGGTTGTTGACGGTGGGTCGCGGTGATCAATTTGTGGCCAATGGTGGAGTGATCGCCCTGTTCAACGAAAACAATCACCTACGTTTTAAGATTAACCGTCGTGTCGCTCGTGATGCCGGCCTGGTGCTGAGCTCAAAATTACTGCGTCTGGCGGAAGAGCTTATTGATGAATAGGTTACGTAAATGGATGAGTGGCGACTGGTCTCTGGTTACCCGAGTTTGGCTTGTAGTGGCCGCCGTTGTTTCGTTCACGCTGATAGCTGCAGGTTATGGTGTGGGCAGTCGCTGGCTGGCAGACAAGCAGGGTGATGCCCGAGATATGCTGGCGATCGTTTCCGCGGTAGTCGCCGCCAACAGTAGCGCAGCGCTGGCTTTTGAAGATGCAGATGCGGCAAACGAAACCCTGGCTAGCCTGACCGGTTATGCGGATGTGGTGCAGGCGGTGCTTTACGATCAGCAGGGTCAAATTTTTGCGTCCTACCGGCGCGGCGACACGGACGGGGAGTTTGTGGTGCCGGCCTGGCAACCGAGTGGTTACGTGGAGTCGGAGCAGACGTTAGCGTTTTATCGGCCTGTGGATATTGGTCGCGGAAAGGCCGGCACGCTGCTGCTCATGGCTGACACCAGTCCGCTGCAGGAGTGGGTCGCTGCTACCGCTTCGATGTTATGGGCAAACATTGCCGTTGCGGTTCTGGTAGCAATAACCTTGTTATTCCTTGGGCTGCGGCCGCTGGTTATGGTGCCGCTTCAGGCTATTTTTCAGACGACGCGGAGCATTTCCAGCAATCGCGATTATTCGGTGCGGCTGGCAGTCAAACGAAACGATGAACTTGGCGAGGTGATGGAAGGTATCAATACCATGCTTTCCACGATCGAGACGCATGCGGCTGATTTGAGCCACGCGCTTGCCAGGGCCGAACGAGCCGGTCAGGCCAAGTCAGTTTTCCTGTCTACCATGAGTCATGAACTGCGGACGCCGCTGAATGGCGTGTTGGGAATGGCAGAGCTGCTGCAACGGACGGAATTGTCGGAACGGCAGATTAAATATGTCGAACAGGTTCGACAATCTGGCCAGGATCTATTGGCCATTCTTAACGATATTCTCGATTTTTCTAAAATTGAAGCCGATCGACTGCAACTGGAACAGACTACTTTTGATGTTCATGACGCGGTTGAGATGGTCACCGGTCTGTTTAAGTCGCTGGCAAATATCAAAAAAACCACGCTGACCTTAGAAATAAAAAGTGGCGCTCCCCGTTGGGTGACTGGAGACCCGGTGCGATTCCGACAAATTATTTCCAACCTGGTTTCCAATGCGGTCAAATTTACGCCGGAGGGTAATATCCGCGTGATTCTGAGCGCCGATCCGGGCAACCCTCCTGATGGACTCATGGTCCAGGTGGCGGATACCGGTATTGGCATCGAAGCGAAAGTGATACCGCAAATTTTTGGGGCTTTTACTCAAGCCGATAGTTCCACCACCCGTCGCTATGGTGGTACCGGATTGGGGCTTGCCATCGCCGCACAGCTGGCTCGGTTAATGGATGGTGAGATAGAGGTGGCCAGTAAGTCAGGTGAGGGCAGTCTGTTTACATTAAAGGTGCGTTTACCGGCGGCAAAGGTCAATGCGGCTGATGAACTGGAAGACGCTGAAAATGCTCCGTTTAGCCTGGCGCAGGAAGTTGATACCGATCGTCAGGGCGGAACGTCCATTTTACTGGCGGAGGATGATCCGATTAACCAGCAACTGGCGCGTGAGATGCTAGAGGATGAGGGCCACCAGGTATCCGTTGTCGACAATGGTGTTGCACTACTGGAGATGCTGGAACAGGGGGAGTACGACCTGGTGTTGATGGATGGTGAGATGCCAGTAATGGATGGTTATGAGGCAACCCGGCGGGTGCGCTTGCTGGAACAGCAGAAGGGTCTACCCCGGCAGGTGATCATTGCCCTCACCGCTAATGCCATGGGCGAAGCCAAAAGCCAATGTCTGGCGGCGGGCATGGACGATTACCTGAGTAAACCCTATACGGTGGATGACCTGTCGACGGTTATCGACCGCTGGACCTGACCAGAATTGCTCTGCCGGTGAATCAGCGACCCTTCCAGACAGGTTTGCGTTTTTCGGCAAAGGCGAGTGGGCCTTCGATGCCATCCTCGCTGCTATAGACTTTTTCGTATATTTTTTTAGCTTCGACCAGGCCCGCTTTGGCGCCGAGATTAGCAGCGCTGAAAATGCTCTGTTTACCCGCCTCCACCGACAGGGGCGCATTATCTCGAATGGTCTCAGCGAGTTGCTGGGCGCGAGATAACACCGCGTCGTAATCATCTTCCAGATAATTAGTGAACCCGTAGTCATGCAGCTGTTCTACCGGCAATAAATTACCGGTGAGGGTTAGCTCCATCAATATTGCCTGGGGAATCATCCACAGTAGCGGTACCCCCCAGGGGGAGCCACGGCCCACCTTAACCTCGGTAATCCCGACACGGGTGCCGTGCAGGGCGACCCGTAGATCACAGTTCAGGCTCAGCAGCATGCCGCCGGCCATCAGGTCACCGGTGAGTGCGCCGATAATCGGCTTTTTTACTTCGCGCATGCGCTCGTGGAAGGGGTCCTTGAGAAACCCAAGTACGTCCTTGCCGGTTTCGCGTTTGATCTCGCTAGCCTCTTTCAGGTCCATGCCAGCGCAGAAGGTTGGGCAGGGGGCGGCACAAAAAATGACCGCCCGTATCTCGTCATCGGCATCCACCTCGCGCCAGATGTCGTGGAGTCGGTTGACCATGCTGGTGGCCAGGGCATTGCGGCGCTCCGGCCGATTTAGACGGACGGTGGCAATGCCATCCTGTTTGGAAAATTCAACCCATTGATCAGTGTTTTCGACGGTCACCCGAGGCTCTCCCGCTGTAAATATTAGTTAATCACTATTTGTAACAGAATTGGCCCCGTTGGTGAGCGACGAGGTTTGAGCTCGGGCGTGACTGACGTTTAGGCAGCGTGGGCATCGGCGGGTGCCTCTGCGGGTTGTGCTGCCGGCCACTGGTCGCTGCTAAAGCGACTGCTGATTGAATTCGGCAAAAGCAGGGAAGCGCGCAGAAAACCATCCAGATCTGGCATTGAATGGATATTCACCTCGTAGCCCCGGCTTTGTAATGCTTCGACAAGCTCCGGCCCACCCTTGCTCCAGTCAACTGAAAAACGGTTGATTCCCCAGTTTTTTAGTTCAGTGAGTATCTCGCCAGCCTGCTCGGGCAGGGCGCTGATGACCGCCTGCAGACTATCCAGCGGGCATTGCAGGATGGCATCTGGTAAGGCGCGACGAAGCTTGGTAAACCCCCGTTCATGCAGACGTTGCATCGGCGCGTTAATCCAAACCTGACGCTGGTCAAGTTGGGCCATGCGGAGGTCGCGAAGCAGTTTGTCCAGCAGGATGCCTCCTTGTTTCAGGTCTATTTTCAAGCCGTGGTCGCGCTGGCTGTCGGTAATATCCTGAAGCAGTGTCAGCCAGCGTTCTCGGGCATTAACGGGTGATGACTGGTCGGTCGTGCTGACGTCGAGCTCCGGCATCCGACTATGTTCACCCAGCCTGATGGATACCTCTCCCCAGAATATCGAACCCTGCAGGAACTGATCGCGCACACGCGCCTCCTCGATTCCCTGGAAGACGAATTCCACATGTCGGGGTATCGGTTGAGTATGGAGCTGATCGGCGGTGATCAATTCGGCAAGTCGATAATGCTTGCCGGTAAGCGTGGTATTCGGCAACAGGGTGCGCTGGCTTTCGAACAGGGTATCGGCGTGTAGTAGCAGAAAGCCGTCGTAGTCAGGTGAGTTGGCAATTGCCGCCAGGTTGGCCGGTTCGTTATCCACCATCGCGACGATGCGGTACCCGCTGCGCCGATACTCGCTGATGGCGGCACATTTCGCCGCAGCGATTGCTTCAGGCGCGTTTTGGCCGCTATTCATGGCCAGTAAACTGTTAGAAAAATGCACTTTGAATGCGCTGCCCAGTTCGTTCAGATTTTTTAGGGTGTCGGCGCGCAGTCGTTCGCTGCGGCCCGAGTTCAAACCCACGTGGGTGTTCGGTTGCAGTTGAAACCAGCGAATAATTTCCAGCACTCCCTGAAACGGCTGATGGGCTACCCGCACTGCCAGCGGTGACCAGACCACCTGATTGAACCACTGGAGTAACTCGTCCTGTTCAGCGGGGGTCATGTCCATGCGGTTAAGCAGTGGCCTGATATCGTTTTCATGCACGGTAATTTCATCCAGCCGCAGACCGGTTGCGTGATGGCTGTCGTTGGCACGGTCATAGGCCTTCAGCAGGTGCAAAATCATCTGGCGCATATCCAGAACCGTGCCGTCGATATCAAATAAAATAAGCAGCTTTTCCTCGGGGTATCGGCGGCGAGCACGCCGATAATGGTCGCCAAGCATTTTCATCCAGTTATTCATCAATGTTTCTCCATTCATTTCGCATTCTCGATTGATGCGTCGGTAGTCAAGTAACTGGATGCGAATGCTAAGCAGGTAAAATGACCCATTGATGACGGTAGCGTGACGATTTGATGACAGTTTTTAACGGTTCCGGTGCCATCGAGCCGCCGGCAGTTTCGATCGATCTGGGATTCGATCATGACCACATCTGGCACCCCTACAGCAGCATGAATGCGCCGGGGCCACTCTTTCCCGTTGCGTCGGCAGAAGGGGCTTTACTGACCCTCGAAGACGGACGTCAACTGGTTGATGGGATGGCTTCCTGGTGGGCGGCGATTCACGGTTATAACGTTCCTGAACTTAACCAGGCTCTTCAACATCAGCTACCGCAGATGGCCCACGTCATGTTTGGCGGCCTTACCCATCAACCGGCAGTAACGCTGGCTAAGAAACTCGTTGAGCTGACCGTACCCTCCTTAGAAAAGGTGTTTTTTACCGATTCCGGGTCAGTCGCGGTGGAAGTGGCGTTGAAGATGGCCCTGCAGTACTGGCAGGGGCAGGGTGAGCCCGGGCGCCAAAAATTTCTCACCGTGAAGTCTGGCTACCACGGCGATACCTTCGCCACTATGGCTTTTGCCGACCCGGCGACCGGCATGCATGGTCGGTTTGGGGGCCTGCTCGCGGATCATCTGTTTGCCCCCATGCCACCCTTGCAGGATTCACCCTGGGAACCGGCAGCGATGGAACCGATTGCGCAGCTGCTGGCTGATAACCACCAGCAACTTGCCGGGATAATTCTGGAGCCGCTGGTCCAGGGAGCAGGCGGAATGCGGATGTATCGCGCTGAGTATCTGGATGGAATCCGGCAGCTCTGCGATCGCTACGGATTGCTGTTAATACTGGATGAAATCGCCACCGGGTTTGGTCGTACCGGCAGTCTGTTCGCCTATGAGCAGGCCGGGATCGAGCCGGATATTCTCTGTCTGGGTAAGGCGTTGACCGGTGGCTACCTGACGCTGGCGGCGACCCTGACCACTCAGCGGGTGGCGGACGGAATTGCGGGGGATGGCGATGGCACTTTGATGCACGGTCCTACTTTTATGGCCAATCCGTTAGCCTGTGCCGTCGCCAATGCCAGCATTGACCTACTACTGGCCTCACCCTGGCAGTCAAGGGTGCAGGCGATTGAGAACCAGCTACACCAACAACTTGAAGCTTGTCGATCGCTGCCATTAGTGGCAGATGTTCGGGTCAAAGGGGCGATTGGTGTAGTGGAACTGACCGAGGCCGTGGAGATGAACTGGATTCAACCGCGACTGGTGGATCTGGGTGTCTGGATCCGGCCGTTTGGCAAACTGCTCTATGTGATGCCGCCTTACATTATTAGCGCAGAACAGCTGACTCTCTTAACGGCAGCCATGTATCAGGTGGTCGATGAAATGGCCCAACGGAGTCGCGGAGAATGAGCCTGGTGAGCCTGTAGGAGCGATTTCAATCGCGAACTCGGCGCTGAGTTCTCTACTGAAAACAATAACTTTTTTACGCACGATTCATACTTTGAGAAATATTGAGATTGAGTGATTTAGCCAGGGATTTCATCGCCGGCCAGTGCTGGTTTAGCGACGCAGAACCGGAACTGGGGCTGGGTGTGATCGTGCAGCAGGAAGGCCGGCGACTGACCGTTCATTACCACGCCGGTGACGTCACCCGGGTTTATGCCAGCGACACCGCACCTCTGCGACGGCTGGTGTGTAAGCCCGGTGAGGCGATCGTCAGCAAAGATGGTTTCGGCATGGTCATCGCCCGGGTCCAGCAGCGCAACGGCCTGCATTATTATGTCGGTCGTGGCGATGGCGGGCAGGAACTGATCATTCCCGAAACTGAATTGCTGGAAATCCCACCCCGGAACGCGGTGGAAGAGGCGCTGGCTAGTGGGCAGATTGATCGCCTGAGCCGTTACCAGTTGCGTGCTGAAACCCTGCTGCGCCGTGAGCATGTGCTGAGTTCTCCCCTGCGCGGGCTGGGTAATAATCGGACAGCCCTGTTACCCCATCAGCTCTACCTGGCGGACGAAATCGGCGGTCGTCATGCGCCGCGAGTCCTGCTGGCCGATGAGGTGGGGCTGGGCAAAACCATCGAAGCGGGCATGATTATTCAACGCCAGCTGCAGTCCGGGCGGATTAACCGGGTATTGCTGCTGCTGCCGGAGAATCTGCAGCACCAATGGCTGGTGGAGATGTTGCGGCGCTTTAGTTTGCGGTTTTCCCTGTTTGATCGGGAGCGTTTTGAAGACAGCGACTGGGAAAATCCCCTGCTCAGTGAACAGCTGGTGATTACCAGTCTGGAACTACTGCAGGCTGAACCCGAATACGCGCTCCACGCCTGTGACGGTGAATGGGACATGTTGGTCGTGGACGAGGCGCATCGCCTGGGCGGTATGGAACCCGAACCGTCACCGGGATTTAGTCTGGTCGCTGCGCTGGCGGGCATTACCCCGGCGGTGCTGCTAGTCACGGCTACCCCAGAACAGCTCGGCCAGGCGGCCCATTTTGATCGACTGCGGTTACTGGATGCTGATCGCTTCCATGATTTTGGTCAGTTTCAGCAACAGGCCCGCGGATTTCAGCAGATTGCTGAGCTCTATGACCGTCTGGATGAACCGGCCTGGTCCACAGATTTGTGTGCGGAGTTGCGCACCAACGATCTGCTCGACGAAAGCGACCTGCCGAACCATGAGTTGCAGATTAACTCGGTCGATGAAACGCTTCGCCAGCGACTGCGCAACCGTCTGCTGGATCGTCATGGCACCGGGCGGTTGCTGTTTCGAAATACTCGGGCAGCGGTGGGTGGCTTTCCGGCACGGTCGGTGCATCACTACCCGATGGCGCTGCCAGCTGCCTATTCCTCGACGGCGCTCTGCCCGGAAGCGGCGTTATCAACCACCGAGTGGTGGCGCACCGACCCCCGTGTCGAGTGGCTGCTGCAGTTTGTCACCGGCGAGCACGATGGCAAGGTGTTGTTGATCTGCAGTGATGACACTACCGCTCGTCAGCTACACGACTATCTGCGCCTGCAGACCTCCCTGCGCAGCGCCCTGTTTCACGCCCATATGACGCTGGTTCAGCGGGACCGGGCCGCCGCCTGGTTTGCCGAAGCCGATGGCGCTCAGTTGTTAATCTGCTCCGAGGTCGGCAGTGAGGGGCGCAATTTCCAGGCGGCACGGCACCTGGTGCTGTTTGACCTGCCGCTGAATCCGGAGTTGCTGGAGCAGCGTATTGGCCGTATTGATCGCATCGGCCAGGGCGATTCCATTGAACTGCATCTGCCGCTTTTTGATCGCGGTGCTCAGGCAGTGTTGTGGCGATGGTGTCATCAGGCGCTTGATATTTTTGCGAGGCCAAGCCCTGCTGCGCTGGCTGTTTTTGAGCGGTTTGAGTCGAGATTGCTCGCGACCATCGCCGGCGGTGAGGATGCTCAGCTAATTGCCGAAGCAGAGCATTTTCGACGCGAGGAAGAGACTATTATCGAGACCGGGCGCGATCGGCTGCTGGAGCTTAATTCCTGTCGGATGGAGCGGGCCCTGGAATTGCGTGAGCAACTCCAGCAGCGAGATCAGCAGGATGGGCTGGAAGCCTTCATCGACACGCTGTTGCCCGAGCTGGGGGTGGACGTTGAGCCCCATTCTGCTCGTACCCTGGTGCTGCACCCAGGGCCAATGATGAGTGGCGGATCCTTGCCGGAGTTGCCAGACGATGGCGTGACTGTCACCTTTGATCGCGTCACCGCCCTGCAACGCGAAGAAATGATCTTTCTAACCGACGAGCATCCGTTGGCCCTGGGTGCGATGGAAAAATGGATTGAAAGTGGACAGGGACTGGTGGCGGCAGCGGTGATTCGAGATAGTGGCCTGAAGCCCGGTACCCTGTTGCTGGAGACCCTGCACGTGACCCAGGTAGCCGGCCGCGAGGGCGCAGGGGCAAGCATGGACCGTTACCTGCCGCCGACGCTGATCCGCCACGTCAGCGGCGCGGCTGAATTTGATCAACAACTACCGCGGTTTGAGCCTGACCGGGAACGGGTGGTGCCGTTTCTGCAAAGCCGGGAGGCGGAGTTAAAAAAGTTGTTGAACGACTGTTACGTGGCTGCCGAGGAAACCCTGGAATCTCTCCGCGCATCCGCCAGCCAGCTGGTAGAACAGGAGTTGGGAGAAGAGTCCGCCAGGTTGCGGGCGCTGCAGCGGGTCAACCCGGCGGTGCGAGACGATGAAATCGCCGGTCTGGACGACCTGCAACAACGCCTTGAACAGCAGTTGCAATCAGCCACCATGCGACTGGAAGGCTGCTGTTTGTTGATTGTGCAGTCCTGATTGATACCTGTCTCTTATACACATCTGACGCTGC
>CAJXVN010000067.1 GCA_913060775.1 uncultured Gammaproteobacteria bacterium
CAGCGTCAGATGTGTATAAGAGACAGGTAATCCGTTTACCCAGCCCCAGACCTCGAGCCTCTGGCAGCAGAAACAGCTTGCGCAGTTCAGCGGTGTCCCGGCTGCCATTAAAGCTCGCAACTCCACCGCCCCCAACCAGTTTACCGTCAACCAGTGCCACCAGATAAAGGCTAGCGACCTCGGCCCGGTAGTGGTGACTCATGTTTTCAACTTCCGCATCGCCAGGACCAAATCCCTCACCCACAGCCCCAAACTCCTGTCCGACCTGTTTAATCACCTCGGCAATACGGTCATCGTGGCTCGGGGCAATTTCGAGAATTTCACACTTCACCCAACCGTCTCCGGGCTATAGCCGCCATCCGACAGCCAGTTTATTAATTAAAAAATTGCGTCGATGACCGGGAAGCTAACTTTCCAACGGGGCTGCATTAGCGTTCGGGTAGTAATTTGCGCTTCCACGGGTGCAACGGGTTTCTCAACCGCCTAATGCCCCACCGTAACCCGTGGCTCACTAAACCGTTAAGCGAAGGTGGCAGACGTTCATCCAGCCTGACAATCAGCCTAATAACTTGATGGGCAGGTACACCAGGGCACCGGCAAGGGCCAGCGTCGCAACCACCCGTAAGAGATTACTTTTTAGATTATCGAGCAGACTCGGCACCTGCCCCTGCGCCTTCAGGCGAGCGTATTCTGCCTGAGCGCTCACCATTCGTTCGTGTTCGTATCGGTCAATCAGCTCAGTGGCCGCCAGGAGCTGAGTTGTGTCCTCCAGCCACAGCGCGGGCTGGGATATGCCCCAGTTACCCGGCGAAGTCTCGTAATAGGCGATGCTGTTTTCACTGAGCAGCGCACGAACTTCCTCGGCCTCGTCGTCCGGCACACCGCGGAGGTTGAACAGGAGTTTAGGCACAGTAGGGGCGTTCGGTCAGAAATTTACTTATTTGCACAGTCAGCCTACCTAAGCTGGCAAAAACAATAAAATTTGGAGCGCAACAATTATGCAAACGACATCAAAGGACATCTAATTTTCGACTTCAATTCCATTTTTCGTAAAGCTGTAAATATTGCTCACACCTGAATTATCTCGTAGCGTGAAACCATGATCATTTAACTCGACTTGCAAAGCTTCAAAATCTATCGGCTCTTCAAGCATTGTCGAGCGCTCGAGTTGGGAAAGCCACGAAGGAAGGTTCGCATCCGGCAGCGCTGACCTACGCGCAACCGCGTTAAATAGATCGTCACTTGATGCTGCAGGCACATCATAATGAATTTTGGAAAAACTAGACCCACTTGCGTGCCTCACAATCGAGAAAGCTGTGGATTCTAGTTTTGTATTCGGAGTTCGGTGGCTAAACATCCAGAATTTCCGATCTGTTGTCCGCCACGCTTTCACCGCTGGCGTCATCAGATAAGCCCTAGAAGCAATATTTTTAGACATATCTGCCATCGCGGCTGTGCCAGCGCTGCAATCTAGCGCTTCTATAGAATAGTCATAACCCGTCAGCAGTGTTTTTAGATTTTCGTTTCTGGTAAAGAACAAATGGGTGCTCTCTTTCATTGATCCCACACCAAAAGAGAAGCCCCGATTTTCCTCATCCAGCGTAAAAACGACTGAATCAAACCCCCCGGGCGGCACAAGAAACGCTGCGTACTCTCCATTCAGAATATTAAGCGGTCCTGAGTATGGATCCTGCTCTAGTTCGATAATTTGTGCAGCAACTTTCAGGAGTTGCACATAAGTATTCACCCGCTCATCGCCTACGTACTGGTAGTGATAGCGGTCATCCCAACCGACGATGGGCTCATTACATACCATTTTGAAAGCCCACCGTTGCAGATAGATAGGGGCTAGAAACACCATACAGACAAGTACAAACGCCACAGACAGCCGGTGAGACTTTGGCTTACTAGTGCGTAACACCTGTCTTGTGTTCCGCAACGCATTGGCGAGCAACAAAACAACGACACCCGGATATAGCTGCCAAAGCATTGTTCCGTAATGACATGTCCAGGGATCGCTGTAGCACGAATAGAAAGGCCATGCGTAGAGCCAAAGTGCTATTCCCAACAAGCCGTATTCGAGCGTGCGGTGGGCCCATGGGTAGCCCTTTCGAATTACAAAACCAACGACTACAAAAACTAACGCAACCGCCAGAACCACTGACGCACTATCCACATCTAAGGGCATGTGGGCGCCGTCGTCAGCGAAACGGCCATAGGCCATTACACTAGCAGTGAGAAAAAAAACAAAGGCACCGCCGTAAAACAAAGCGGATCCAATTACTACTATGATCCACCTAGCCAACATCCTGCGCAGCCGGTCGTTCAGGCAAAAATCACCAACGCCGTGTCCGCCTCAACAAACTCCCCCACTGCCGCTCGCACCTCGGCAATCTCGCCGTCATGGCTCGCCACAATGCTGTGCTCCATCTTCATCGCCTCGACGATCATTAACAACTGACCCTGTTCTACCTTATCCCCCACGCCCACGTTTAGCTGCAACACAGTGCCGGGCATGGGTGCGGTAAGTGCACCCTCTTCCGCTCCGTCGTCGTCGTGATCCTGCAACGGCGTGAGATAGTCCCAGACCACCCGACTCTCGGCGGTGGCAACCTCGAACCGATCACCCTGACGCGAGACCTTGCCGACCCAGGGCAACTTGTCGATGAGTAACTGACACTGATCCCCCTGCCAGCGACTTTCCACCGCCATCTGCGCCGGCTCATCGAACCAGACCAACTGACCGTGGCCTACGAAATCACCCTGGTAGCTGAGCTGTATTTCAAGCTCGCCGCCAGCGCTATTGGCAAATCGCAAACAACGTCGATTACCATCGGCGTAGCCCCAACTGTCGGTGGCGGCCCAGGGTGAATTGGGCTCACCGCGTCGAGCGGCCTGGGCCGCTGCCTGTTCGGCCTCGTCTTTGAGCAGGCGGACCGCGGCAGCCAGTAAAGACTGTTGATCACCCACAGTCGGCGCGACCAGCTCATCCACCTGACCATCGATATACTGGGTGTTCGCCTTACCCTGCTGAAATACCGGATCGATCAGCAACCGCTGCAGGAACACCAGATTACTCCCGGGTCCCTGTAACACCGTCACCATCAGCTGGCGTTGCAGTCTTGCCAGGGCGATCTCGCGGTTGTCGCCGTGAGCAATGATTTTGGCAACCATGGGATCGTAATGGGGCGTCACTTCGTCACCGCTATCGAGCCCGGTATCGATTCGAATACCCGGTGGCCGATGCCCCGTCCAGCCCCAGTCCATTTTCTCTACCCGGCCGATACTGGGCAGAAATCCATTTTCGGGCGTTTCAGCGTAGAGCCGAACTTCGATGCTGTGGCCGTTGAGCTTTACCTGCTCCTGGGTCAGCGGCAACGGCTCACCGGCGGCCACTCGTAACTGCCACTCCACCAGATCAAGCCCGGTAACCATCTCCGTCACCGGATGTTCAACCTGCAAGCGGGTGTTCATCTCTAGAAAATAGAAATTGGCATCCGCGTCGACGATAAATTCCACCGTTCCGGCGCCCTGATAGTCGACCGCTTTCGCCGCTGCAACGGCGGCATTACCCATCGCCTGGCGCAGCGCCTCATCCACAAACGGCGAAGGCGATTCTTCCACCACTTTCTGGTGGCGACGTTGCAGTGAACAGTCGCGCTCAAACAGGTGCAGGCAGTTACCGTGGCTATCGCCGAATACCTGAATCTCGATATGACGCGGTTCCAGCAGAAATTTTTCCAGCATTACCCGCTGGTCACCGAAGGCCGCCTGAGCTTCGCGGCGGGCCGCTTCGAGACTGGCCTGAAATTCAGCGTCGCTATCGACCCGGCGCATCCCTTTACCGCCACCACCGGCTACGGCTTTAATCAGCAAGGGATAACCAATGGCAGCCGCCTCTTTTGCCAGGTCGTCGTCGCTGATTTCATCCGCGTCCGGGTCGCCGTAGTAGCCGGGGACGACCGGCACACCGGCCTCGACCATCACCGCTTTGGCGCTATCTTTTAGCCCCATAGTTCGCAGCGCGTGCTCACTGGGGCCAATGAAGATGATGTTGGCCACCGCACAGGCCTCGGCAAAGGCTTCACTTTCGGCCAGAAAACCGTACCCGGGGTGAATAGCATCGGCGCCGCTGGCTTTAGCGGCGCCAATCACCTTTTCGATCTGCAGGTAGGAATCTGCCGCCGCCGCCGGACCGATGGGCCAGGCCTCGTCAGCCTCGCGCACATGGCGGGCGTCGGCGTCGGCCTCGGAGTAGACCGCCACGCTGGTAATGCCGAGCTTACGCAGAGTGACGAATACCCGGCAGGCAATTTCACCACGATTCGCTACTAGAACTTTATTTAACATATGTTTATAACCATTTGTTTTTAATGCTTATATTGATGAACATCTATGTTCATTTCTTTTGCGCGCCCAAAAGAAACGAACCAAAGAAAAGGGCACCCCAATATCGCTTCTCTCCCACAAAGGCGACTGTTTTTCGGGTTTGCGCGAACTCGCTACGCTCAAACAGCGCGCTGCACTTATCCGAAAAACAGCCGCCGTTATGGGCGCGCTATCAGGGGAACTCAAAACCAATAATTTTTTAATCGCCACAATCACATTCGAAACACACCAAAGTTAGGCTCGCCAATCGGCGCGTTGTAAACGGTTGATAGCGCCATAGCCAGGACCCGACGGGTTTCAGCCGGGTCGATGATGCCGTCATCCCAGAGTCGGGCGGTGGCGTAATAGGGGTGGCCCTGGGTCTCGTAGACTTCTCGAATGGGGTCTTTGAATGATTCCTCATCCTCCGTGGACCACTCCTCCCCCTGAGCCTCCATACCATCACGCTTGACGGTTGCAAGTACGCTGGCCGCCTGCTCGCCCCCCATGACCGATATCCTGGCGTTGGGCCACATCCATAAAAACCGGGGGCCAAAGGCGCGGCCGCACATGCCGTAATTGCCCGCGCCATAAGAACCGCCGATGACCACGGTCATCTTTGGCACACTGGCGTTGGAAACCGCGTGCACCAGTTTGGCACCATCTTTCGCGATGCCGCCCTCTTCGTACTGTTTACCCACCATGAACCCGGTAATGTTCTGCAGGAATAGCAGCGGGATTTTGCGCTGGCAGCAGAGCTCAATGAAATGGGTCCCCTTGAGGGCCGACTCAGAGAAGAGGATGCCGTTGTTAGCAATGATGCCCACCGGGAAACCGTCGATGTAACTAAAACCGCAAATCAGCGTCGTACCGTATAAGGCTTTGAATTCCGAAAACTCCGAGCCATCCACCAGCCGGGCGATGACTTCGCGCACATCGTAGGGACGACGTACCGAGGCCGAGACCACCCCATAGACATCATCATCGGCAAATCCCGTGGGTTGAGGTTCACGCAGGCCGGGCGGCAGCTGTTTGCTGCGATTAAGCCGGCTGACCACGTCCCGGGCGATGGAGAGCGCATGGGCATCATCCCGCGCCAGGTGGTCAGTCACGCCCGACGTGCGACAGTGAACGTCGCCACCGCCGAGTTCTTCAGCGCTGACCACCTCGCCGGTGGCCGCTTTAACCAGTGGCGGGCCGCCCAGAAAGATGGTGCCCTGGTTCTGCACAATGATTGACTCATCACAT
This sequence comes from uncultured Gammaproteobacteria bacterium, assembly GCA_913060775.1. Taxonomy (GTDB): domain Bacteria; phylum Pseudomonadota; class Gammaproteobacteria; order Immundisolibacterales; family Immundisolibacteraceae; genus QNFC01. The sequence continues at coordinate 5,617 of CAJXVN010000067.1, forward strand.
AGCGCCGGCACATAGGCGCCCCCGGCGGTACAGGAGCCCATGACCACGGCAATCTGCGGAATTCCCTGAGCCGACATCACTGACTGGTTATAGAAGATGCGGCCAAAATGGTGTTGATCGGGAAATATCTCGGACTGCAACGGCAGGAAGGCTCCACCAGAGTCCACCAGATAGATACAGGGCAGGTTGTTTTCATGGGCAATTTGCTGGGCACGCTGGTGCTTTTTAACCGTCAGCGGATAGTAGGTACCGCCTTTGACGGTGGCGTCGTTAGCGACCACCACCACCTCCTGACCATGTACCCGGCCAATGCCGGTGACGACACTGGCGGAAGGAGCACCACCGTCATACATGTCGTAGGCAGCCATGGGAGAGAGTTCCATGAATGGGCTACCCGGATCGAGTAACAATCGAACGCGGTCGCGGGCAAGCAACTTGCCCCGGTCAAGGTGTTTCTGCCGAGCTTTCTCACCGCCGCCCTGGCCGGATTCGGCGACCTTTTTCCGCAGATCCTCGACCAGTGCCTGCATCGCTGCGTGATTTTCCTGAAACTCTGGCGACCGAGGATTCAACTTACTGACTATTTTCGGCATGGTCGCGAACAACTCCTTGTTGGAATAAAAATTATATTTACCTATTAATATTCAATAACTTATTTAATTATTCTAATAATGCACTTTAAACCGAGCCAAACACTGGCACCAGGGTGCCGCTGGTTACTGCATTGTCCGGGGATGCTAGCCAGCTGATGGTATTGGCGACCTGCTCGACCTTTGGCCAGCTATCAAAATTCGCGTCGGGCATCGACTCACGGTTAGCCGGGGTATCAAGAATCGACGGCACCACCGCGTTAACCAAAATACCATCGCCCTTAACCTCATCCGCCAGGCAGCGGGTGATGCTGGCCACCGCCGCTTTACTGGCAGCGTAGGCAATCGCCCCGCCGTAGGGTTCCAGTACGGGACGAGCACTGACATTAACAATGCGGCCACCCATTTTCATGGTGCGCACCGCCTCGCGACAGGTGAGAAAACAGGTTTCAGCGTTGAGCGTCTGCATCTGCCGGAAGGCCTCAAGACTGGTCTCCCGAATCGGCGACATGCCGAACCCGCCCACAATATGAATCGAACCCCAGAGTCCATCCAGACTGCCATAGAGCTTCACCACGGCTGATTCATCACTGCAATCTGCCTGATGCAGGGTGACCTGATCAGCCAGCTCAAAATGCTCCAGCTCCTGCTCAAATAGCCAGGTCACGTGACAGGTGGCGCCCTGCTCCAGCAGGGTTTTCACCACCGCCTGACCAAGTGCCCCGGTACCGCCAGTAATCACCACCTGTTTGCCCGTGTAGTTACTCATCTCCGTCTCCGCATTAATAGTTGATTAAATCGCTGTTACCCAAACTGAAATGCCGACACCGTGGCGTTCATCACCTGGTCCCGGTAGATGTGCTGGCCGGGCTCGTCCATCGCCGCGCCGGCAGCCACCATCAAGGGTAGCAGGTGCTCTTCACGGGGATGGGCTTCCAGCGCCGACGGTGCCTGCGCCCACTCGGTCAGTGCCTTGCGCCGTTCGGTCGGCGGCAGTTCACATGCCTGAGTCAGCCAGTCATCGAAACGTTCAGAATCCGCCAAACCGCTTCCCTGCTGCAAGGCACCCATGTTGTGAAAACTCATGCCGCTACCGACAATCAGCACCCCCTGACTGCGCAGCGGCGCCAGTGCCTGGCCAATTCGAAGGTGGGCATCGGGGTCCAGACCGGCAATCAGGGAGAGCTGAACCACCGGAAGCTCGGCTTCCGGCAACATTAATTTAAAGGGTACGAAGACGCCGTGATCTAGACCCCGTTCCAGGGTTTCACCGCAGGGAAAGCCGGACTGACTGAGCAAGCTCTGCACCTGCCGTGCGAGTTCGGGATCACCCGGCGCCGGGTAGGTGAGTTCGTAGGTATGCGGCGGAAAGCCGTAATAATCGAAATAGAGTTCAGGATGGGGCGCCGAGTTGACGGTGACCTGCGGCTCCTCCCAGTGGCCGGAAATCACCAGCACCGCCGTCGGCCTGGCCGGCAGCGTTGCCACTACCCCGCGCAACCACTGCTCCATCTTCTGCCAGGTATCGGCTGGCCCCATGTGCCAGTCCATAAAAAAGCAGGGTCCGCCACCGTGTGGAATAAACAGGGTGGGCATTAATTCAGCTTGATCAGTCATCACTTTCTCGTCTTAAGGTTTCCCCAGCATCACCGCCGGGCCGCGTAAAACAGATTCACCTGGCTTTTGATCGGTAACAGTTCAACCGAGCCAAATCCGGCTTCCTTTAACAGCGCCTGAGTCTGCTCAGGCCCTGCACAGGCACCCATGCCACAACCATCCACCGCCAGCGACTGGGTCATGCAGTGAAACAGGCTGAACCCGTAAAACATGGTGGACACGGAATTCACATTATCTTCCAACCGGTCAGCCACTTTCGGTTCGATGACTAAAAAAGTTCCATCATCCGTTAGGAGCTGGCGGATCTCTCGCAACGTTGCCAGCGGATCGGGAAAATCGTGCACGCAATCACAGGCAGAGATGAATTCAAACGGCTCGATGGATGCGTCACTCAATAACCCGGTCGTAGTGACCGCGAGAAACTCGGCCCCACACTGGGCAGCGGCCGCAGTTTTTCGGGCCTGTTCGATGGATGCCGCATCGGGATCGATACCCAGCACCTGCGCCCGAGAAAAACCGGTCGCCAGCGCCGTCGAAACGTGACCCGAGCCGCAGCCAACGTCCAGCGCTCGCCCGCCCACTTCCAGCCGTTCCACCACGCCCGGCATGGACTGCATCCAGTAGCTCACAAAGCGGTGTTGATAGGCACCGCGATTGAGCAGATCCAGGGCCAGAATGCCCTCTTCACCGATATTGCCAAAGGGCACCCCGCCCCCGGTTTTAAACGCTTCCGCCACCTGGGGCGCCCCGGCCAGCAGTACCGGAATCATGGCATAGAGCCCGCCGGCAAAATGATCGGTATCGTCCGAGGCCAGCATGAAGGCGTGCTCATCGGGCAGCAGATAATTTTGCTGTGCCGGGTCGTACTGCAAATATTCGCTGGCAACCATGCCCTTCAGCCACTCTTCCACGTACCGAGCCTGCAGGCCGCTGCGTTCAACGACCTGCTCGCAACTCATGGCCCCCTGCCCCTCCATGGCCCGGAACAGGCCCGTCTTAACCCCAACATAGACCATGCCACTGGCCAGCGAGGCCGACATATCGGCGAACACTCGCTCTGAAAACGCCTTGACCTTTTCCTTATCCATGACCTGACTAACCTCCAGTAAAAACCCATCACCAGCCTGACCGCAATCAGCTGTCACTGCTCAACGAAGCCCTTATGAACATGGATGAGTCGGGGAATCCCGCACACAGTGTAAAGAATCAAACATCCTAGCAGCCTGACGATTAGCTTTTCCCCGACCACCAAAAAAACCTTCCCCATCAACTTTACATAAACTTTACATAACCATCATTGATTAAGACCCCATGAACAAACTACGCTTGTTCTAAATTCAGGACAGCGATAAATGATGGCTCCGTCCGCACACGCTAAATGACCCGGTTCACGCGTTAATGCTGAGCAATTCAAAAACAAATTCACCATCACGCTCAACTATCTGGCTGGTGCTAATGCTCGGCCTGCAAGGTTGTATCTCAGTGGGTCCCGATTACGTCCCACCGGAAAGCAATCCGCCGTCTACCTGGGAAGCTCAGCCGGCGACAACGGCATTGAATGATGTGGAAGCTAAGCGGCTGTCCCATTGGTGGGAGCAGCTCGACGACCCGTTGCTGACTGAGCTCATCGCCGAAGCCATCGCCAACAACTGGGACATCCGCGAGGCCGAGGCGCGTATTCGCGAAGCCCGCGCCCGCCGCGGCAGCGTGGCGGCAGACCGCTGGCCGGTAATCACCGGCGGCAGCTCGGTGCGACAGACCCGGATTGACCCGCCACAAACCCCGGGGAGCAACACCCGACTCTACGATGCGGGACTCGATGCGCGCTGGGAGCTGGGCCTGTTTGGCAGCAAACGCCGCGCGCTGGAAGCGGCAACCGCCGACTGGCAAGCCAGCCAGTTGGACCACGCGGACCTGCTGGTAAGCATCACCGCCGAGGTGGCACTGAACTACATCGACCTGCGCGCATTCCAGACCCGCCTGGCCATTACTCGGCGCAACCTGGCCAGCCAGGCAGATACGCTCGATATTGCCAGCTGGCGACAGCAGGCCGGGTTGACCACCCAGGTCGACGTCGAACAGGCGCGGCAGAACCTGGAACAGACCCGCGCACAAATCCCGGCGCTGGTAACCGCCCGACAGCAGGCATTAAACCGGCTCGCCACCCTGCTCGGCGGTTATCCCGGGGAGTTAACGGACCGGCTATCGACCACCCGGCCAATCCCAACCGCGACCCTCGACCTTGCAATTGGGGTTCCGGCGGAAGCCCTGCGCCGACGACCGGATATCCGCGCCGCCGAACGTCGACTGGCGGCACAGACAGCTCTTATCGGTGTGGCCACCGCCGCTCGCTACCCCGACATGACCCTGGTCGGTTCGGTGGGGGTGGAATCACTCGCCAGTCGTGAGTTATTTTCATCCAATACCTTTCTCACCAGCGCCATCGCCGACCTGGGGCTTACCCTGTTTGATGCGGGTCGCCTGCGCCGCAACATCGAAATACAGAGTGCCGCCGAGAGCCAGGCACTTAACCGTTACGAATCGGCCATCCGATTGGCGCTGGAAGAAGTTGAAAACGGACTGGTCGCCTATGCCCAGGAACAGCTGCGACGCCATTCGCTGGCGAGCGCTACCGACGCAGCAGAACTTGCCGCCGAACTGGTCCGCCGCCAGTATGGTTCGGGACTGGTGGATTTTCAGCGGGTGCTGGACGCCGAACGTTCAGTGCTGACATTGCAGGACCAGCTCGCCACCAGCGACGGCCAGATCACCGCCAATTTAATTCGACTCTATAAAGCACTGGGCGGAGGCTGGACCCCACTGCAGCCGGGTACAACCGCCCAACTCGACAGGAGAGACCCGAACCATGAGTAACGCCGAACCAACCGGGGTGCCTGACGAAACCGGTAAGAATCCGGTGTCAGAGACTCTGGAACTGGGCACTCCCCCACCCAAACCTTTATGGCGACGGCGCAACTGGATTATCGCCGCGCTGCTATTAATACTGGTTATCACCGCGAGCCGGTTTAGCAATCGTGATCCGGCCATTGAGTATGAAACCGCAACCGCCGTCCGTGATGACCTGCTCATTTATGTCACCGCCACCGGCGCGCTGGAACCGACCAACCAGGTAGAGGTCGGTATCGAAGTATCCGGCACCATCGCCACGGTTGAAGTCGATTTCAACGACCAGATAGAAGCCGGCCAGGTGCTCGCCCGGCTCGATACCGCCAAACTCGCGGCCCGGGTGCTGCAGGCCAGAGCAACGCTGGAATCAGCCCGTGCAAGGTTACTAACCGCCCAGGCTCGCTCCACCGAAGCCAGCAACGAATACGCCCGCCTGCAGGAGGTGCGCGAACTTAGCGGTGGCAGAGTGCCGTCGCGGTCAGACCTCGACCGCGCGCAGGCGACCCTGTTAACCGCACAAGCCGACGAAACCGCCAGCAAGGCCGCCATCGCCGAAGCCGAAGCACTGCTGGAGGTGAATGAAACCGATCTTTCCCGAGCCACCATTAAAGCCCCCATCAGCGGGGTTGTACTGGACCGGAAAGTCGACCCCGGCCAGACCGTCGCCGCCTCACTACAAACGCCGGTGCTGTTCACCCTGGCCGAAGACCTGCAGCAGATGGAACTGCACGTGGATGTGGACGAAGCCGATGTCGGCCGAGTCGTCGCCGGCCAGGCGGCCACCTTTTCGGTAGATGCCTATCCCACTCGGGACTTCCCCGCCAGCATTAAAGAGGTTCGATTTGCACCCAAAACGGTCGAGGGAGTGGTCACCTACGAAACCCTGCTCACCGTTGATAACAGTGACCTGGCGCTGCGTCCCGGCATGACCGCCACTGCCGACATTCTGGTGGAGCGCCTCACCGATGTACTGCAGGTGCCCAACGCCGCACTGCGCTTTACGCCCTTACCAGAAAACAGCGCCGATGGTGAGTCCGAAAGGCCCGGGCGCAACAAGGTCCCATCCGGTGATCGGGTATGGCGACTGGATAACGGCAAACCCGTTGCAATCCCCGTGGTGGTCGGTGCCAGCGATGGCCAGCGCACCGAAATAACCGAGGGAGAACTGGACCTGGAAACGCCGCTCATTATTAAACGGTTACCCCTACGCCAATGACCAGCCAGCAACCCTCCGCAGAGCTGGTGAGGCTCGAACAGGTAACCCGCACCTACGGCACTGGTCAGGCCACCGTCCACGCGTTACGCGGCATTGATCTGGTGATTGAAAGCGGTGATTTTCTGGCGGTGATGGGGGCCAGCGGTTCCGGTAAATCGACCTGCCTGAATATTCTTGGCTGCCTCGACTCGCCGAGTGGTGGCTCCTATCAGTTTCGAGGGGTGGAGGTCAGCGGATTAACACAACGTCAGCGCGCGCTGCTGCGGCGAAATTATCTCGGTTTCGTGTTCCAGGGCTACAACCTGCTCAACCGGACCACCGCGCTGGAAAATGTCGAACTGCCCCTGTCTCTTATACACATCTCCGAGCCCACGAGACCTCTCTACATCTC
>CAJXVN010000068.1 GCA_913060775.1 uncultured Gammaproteobacteria bacterium
TACGAGATGTAGAGAGGTCTCGTGGGCTCGGAGATGTGTATAAGAGACAGCCCCCTATGAGCTGATTACGAGTCCGACATTAATCATTGCCGGGGCCAACGACAAATTGCGCCTGCCCGGATACGCCGAGGAGCTGCAGCAGCAGATCAAGGGTTCACAACTAGCCGTTTTCCAGGCCTGTGGCCACTGCCCCAACATTGAACACCCCGAGGCTTTTAACCAGGCAGTTATCGATTTTTTGCGATAGGAATTTATTAGCGGGAGAGCACCATGACCAGGCAGCCAGAGCGCGAACAGAATCAGATCACCGTCATCGGAGCCGGCTTTATGGGCACCGTTATCGCCACTATCTATGCCCGCCACGGTTACGACGTGGTGCTCCACGATAGCAATGCGCAGGCGCTGGCCAGTTATGGCGCGCGGGCGGCCCCCATTGCAGAAAGCCTCGTGACTGCGGGTGTTGCGGTAGCGAACATTCTCGAACGGGTGCGCACTGCTGATGATCTAGCCGATGCCGTGGCCGGTTCCTTCATGGTTCACGAAGTCGCGCAGGAAGACCTCGGCGTTAAGCAGGCCCTGTTTGCCCAGCTCGACTCCCTCTGTGGTCCTGAAGTGGTGCTGGCGACCAATACCTCGTCTTTCCTGCTTACCTCATTATGCGAAGGCGTGAACCACCGCGGGCGGGTAGTGGGTATCCACTACATTACCCCGGCCCACATTATTAAAGCGGTGGAGATAATCCACGCCGACTTCACCCCACCGGCGCTGATTGAATGGGCGCAGAACTTTCTCACCACCATTGATCACGTCGGCGTAGTCTGTCGTGAAAGCCCCGGTTTTCTGGTCAACCGGGTGCAGATGGCCATGCTCGCCGAGATTCACCGTATGGTGGACGAAGGCCTCGCCACTGCCGCCGATATCGACGCGGCGGTCCGGCTTAGCATTGGGCCTCGATTAGCCCTTTGGGGTCCTCTGCTCACCGAAGACCTGGTGGTCCATAAAAAAACAGCCCTGGCCGTAATGGCTTATATGGAAGAGAAGACCGGTTCAGAGGCGAACGCCCCGACTGCAACCCTGAAGAATCTGGTGGCGGACGGCAAAGCCGGAGCCATCTCCGGAGAAGGCTGGTACCAATGGTCAGACGATTACGACGGTATCGTCCGCGAACGTGACCAGCAGCTGGCCGATGCCCTGGAATGGTTTGAACAGCGGGACGGAATGGCAGCGATTGGATTGAGAAATCATTGAGAACTGCGCGGTCTGATCAATTCGGATTGAAGTCTGACCGGTGAGTAACCACACCGGGAATTGTCGGACGATCGAAGAAGCGCTGGTTAAGGAATGAAATTCCCCCATCCGGCTTAAATAGATTGCCCTGACCGCGCATTTTTACAGGCCGATTTTTTTCAGTGATGCTCGTCTGTAGTGTTAATTGACTACCTCGCCAGACTCCGGTCATTCCGCGGTTATTCCCGCTCCACCATTTCCGCCATCTTCTCCCGTAATTCATCAGGAATTTGCACATCTTCGTCACCGAGCACGAGTTTGCCGTGAATTAGATCGGCATGAAAACATTTGGAGACCCAGGGAATATCGGCCACGATCCGTTGCCAGCTTCCACCTTCATCATCGCTGAGCCAGACTTCGCCGTGGGTGTTGCCAAGGAAAATACGTGACTGATCAGCGCAGGCCTCGATGCTGCCGGCTTCGAAGCTGGGCATGATTTCGTCCGGCAGCCCGGCGGTTGCCTGATTCCAGCTGTCACCGCCGTCGGTGGTGCGGTAAATGGCTGATTTAGCACTACCAGTGGCCCAGGCGTCGGGGGTGGCATAACCACCGGCAACGATCATTGAATCCGGTTGGTTAGGATGAAAAACTAGCTGATCCGCGTAGCCGATGCGGCTGATCTGGTCACCCATTTCAAACCAGGTTTGACCGCCGTCGTCGCTGCGGTTAAATAAAAAGCCGTTGGCCAGGTAAATTCTTTCGGGCCGCTGAGGATGAATAACGGCTCGGTGGGCATCGTTAGGCATGCCGGCTGTGTAATCAGTCCAGGTTTCGCCGCCATCGGACGTACCGTAGAGCCCTCCCTGCTCGACACAGAGATAAATCCGCTGACTGTTTTGAGGGTCTACGGTGATGCTCTTGACGTGGCCGATAAATGGCGGCGCGGGGAAGGTCCAGGTGTCTCGATTGGGCGCCTTGTCGAAGCCGGAAATTCGATTCCAGCTTTCGCCCAGATCGTCGCTACAAAAAAGCGCGGCCGGTTCGGTGCCGGCGTAAAGCAGTGCTTTCCCATCTTTTTGGCTAACGGCCAGGCTGAACACGTTTTCAATGTCCAGACCCTCATTGCTAAAGTGCCAGTTTTCACCGTCATCACTAATGGCGATACCGCCGTCGTGACTGCCAGCAAAGTAACGTCCGCTCACAGGTTCCTGCAGGAGGGCACAGATATGGTGTTCTTCAAGGTGGCTGCGCCGGTGTCGCCAGGCAGTCGGGCTGGTCTGGTTGATGACTGCAATGCCGTTGACGGTGGCGACCATGAGCTGGTCAGAAAACTGCGTCGCGGTGTGAAGGGTCTTACCTCCGGGTGACAGGCAAACGGTCATGGTAGGTATCCTCCTGATGGATGCGGGGGCCGAAGGGGATTTTCTCTGCCACCGGTTACTAACGCAAGATAAATGAAAAAGAGTGCTGTGCAGCAGTGTCTGATAACGTGTTTAATAATACGCTGTCAGTTTTGACGGAATCGGGAATGCTGCAGCGCATTGAAGAAGCTGGCCCCCGTTCCCAGTTGGGTCGAACGGAGTCATTATTTGATTTTATAAACTGCCGCACTGGCTAATTCATTGGGAGTAAACCATGGCCTCAAGTCTTTATGACATTACCGTAACCCCTTATCGGCAGATCGTTGAATCGATGGCCGGAATTCTGGATAAGGGAGCAGAGCAAAGCCAGCAGTTGGGCATTGACCTGGACGAACTGGTGAACTTTTCGTTGTACGACGATATGTTGCCATTTAGCTTCCAGGTATTTGCGGTGGGGTATCACTCCGTTGGTGCGCTTAAAGCGGTTGAGTCTGGGGTATTTACTCGGCCTGCAAGCCTTCCTGAGAATGATTATGCAGGGTTGCAATCATTGATGGCGGAAACAGCCGCAACACTTGCCAGCTACAGCCGCGAACAGGTGGATGCAATGGCCGGTGGTGACGTTATGTTCTCAGCCGGTGAGATGGAATTACCCTTTACTACCGAAGGATTCATTACAAGTTTCTCCCTGCCTAACTTCTATTTTCATGCGACGACTGCTTATGACATCCTGCGCCTGAAGGGAGTGCCCATTGGCAAGCTGGATTTTCTTGGGCGTATGCAGTTAAAGGCCGGGGGTTAACGCCGGCCCGGGGAGCATCCCCAATCGGAGTGGGTGAAATCGATCTGTTTTTTTGACAGGTTTTTTGTTGGATGCCAGTGAAAAACCAGAATCAGGAAGCGGTTATATGACGGTCTGTGATCCGATTATTCTCACTCAGTCCCGGCCGCTAATCGCGATGCGATTAGGCAGGCTCGGTCGCCGGTCTGGCCAAACGATCTGTCCTCGATAATCTGATGAAGGCTGAAGAGTTGCCTGTCAGCATCGGCACCGACCCATCGGTGCCCGGTTATCTTCACCTCAATTTTGAGTCGGTAAAATTTGTTTACCGAAGCATCCCCCGCGCGCTGATACTGGTAACGCTGCTGTCCACCCTACTGGTAGCTGGGCTCTGGGGGCAGGTACCGCCGCCTTTGCTGGTGGGCTGGTGGCTGACCGTCACCGTCGTTTCGATAATTAGATTGTTTTTAACCCGTCAGTTTTTTAAGCAGGAAGCGGTCGGGTCATCGTGGCGATACTGGAATCGGTCACTGTTTCTATGGTCGACCTTATCTGCATTGAACTGGGGTGTAACCATCTGGTTATTTGCCCCATATACGAGCAATGATTTTTTGCCGTTAATCATTGTTTTGCTTGCTAGTGTTTGTGGGGCGACGGCAACGCTTTCAGTCATCCCACGCCTGTTTTTCGCTTATTCCTGTGCGACGCTGTTGCCGCTGATTGCCTGGTTAATTACCGGTACATCGGTTCAGGGATTGACTCTGGGGTTAACGGTGGCGCTTTATTTTTTGTTCGTAAATGCCGTTAGCAGGCTGGTTCACAGCACACTAAAACGGACCATCGAATTATCTAATCAGCTGGTTGTGGCGAAGGAGAATGCTGAAAAAGCGAATCAGGCAAAGTCTGAGTTTCTGTCGTCGATGAACCACGAACTCCGCACACCGCTTACCGCAATCGTTGGTTTTAGTGAACTCCTGCGGAGTAGTCCCCTTGACGGTCAGGAGCGGGAGAAGCTTAACCATATTCAAAACGCCAGCAAACACCTGATGGTGATGATCGATGACATTCTTGACATTAACCGTGTCGAAGCAGGAGGCTACGAGTTCGTCTGTGAATCGGTTGCGATTTCCGAACTGGCGGCGGAGGTGGTTCAGCTGTTGGTTCCGGTGACAGAAAAACGGGATATCCAGATTCATTTCCAACCAAAGGAATTCAGTGGTCTCTACGCCTTTGCAGATGCCAAAAAGCTAAAACAGATTCTGCTGAATTTCGGCACCAACGCGATTAAATATAACCATCATGGCGGTGAGCTATTTCTGACAGTTGACCAGAGCCTTGATAATCGACTGAGGCTTTGTGTCAGGGATACCGGGCCGGGTATCGAGCAGCGAGATCTGGAAAGAATTTTTGATCCCTTCGAACGGCTGGAGGCAGCCCGTTCAGAAGTGGTGGGAGCAGGTATTGGGTTAAGTCTATGCCGACAACTGGCGCAGGGCATGGATGGCAGGGTCGGCGTTTCCAGTCGTGTAGGGCGTGGAAGTACCTTCTGGGTCGAAGTGCCGCGGAGTTCGGTTGAAACTGCAAGTGATCGTGTATCGATAGAGCCGTCCCATCATTCCGATTTCACATTACCGCTGGCTGAGATTGAGCTTTCACTGGTCTACATCGAAGATAATCGAGTTACTCAGCAGCTAATGAATGATCTACTAATGCCTTATCCGGGCATTGATTTGATCATCGCAGAAGACGGCGCTAGCGGTTATACGGCCGTGGTTAGTGAACAGCCTGATCTGGTATTACTGGATCTGGATCTACCCGATATGAATGGTCGAGACGTGTTAACTCGGTTGCGGCAGAACCCGCAGACAGCGAGTATTCCTGTGGTGGTGGTTAGTGCAAGTGCCCTGAGTACCGATGTGAAGGAACTTGATGCCCTGGGGGCCAATAGCTATATCACCAAACCATTTAAGAGCGAGCAGCTTTTTGGCCTGCTGAATCAATTTTCGTTAAAGAAAAATTTGTTCCGGTACGGGGCCACTGGCGAACAGACTGGTTGACGTCTGGTCCTACTCCTGCCACCGGCGGGCGAATCCCGGGTATCTGCTTACCCGAGTACTTCCTGCAGGCGCGCCTGAGTCTCGATGAACTCTTCCATAATGTCGTAGACGACCTGGCGAACCGATATGGCTTCGGTCATGTTGCCAACCACCTGACCCACGGGGTAGGTTAGAAACTCAGCTTTTCGGACCCGTTCGGCACGAGTGCGTCCTTCTGCCCACCAGAGAATGTTCTGTAGCGGTGCGGGCAGTGGACTGGGAGCACCTGGCTGCTCATAGGCGTCCGTAAATGCCGAACGCAGCGTGCGGCAGGGTTTGCCGGTAACCGCGCGGGTGAGCACCGAGTCAGTGGCGTCGGCGGCGAAGAGTTTTTCCTTAATTTCCGGAATTACCTCACTTTCTTCTGTCTTGAGCCAGATAGAGCCGCACCAGACGCCGGCACAACCGAGTGCCATAGCGGCACTGAGGTGGCGGCCCCGGCTTACACCACCGGCGCCCAGTACCGGCATGGGTGCTACTGCATCGACAATGTCGGGCCACGCGACCATGGAGGTAATGGGTCCTGTGTGGCCACCGGCTTCATTGCCGACGGCAATCACAAAATCACAGCCTGCTGCCTGATGTTTGAGGGCGTGTTTGGGTCGCCCGGCTAGCGCGGCAACTCGAATATCGCGGGCGTGAGCTTTTTCTACCAGTTCCGGAGGAGGGGACCCGAGGGCGTTAACAATTAGTTTTATCGGGTGATTAAGCGCGATTTCTACCATTTCCATGCTCTCGCGCGGAGTGAACGAGAGCTCACCGAGTAGTGTCCGGACTATTTCATCTTTTTCGGCCGGTGGTAACGGCGGCACGCCGGCATCGTCAAGCAGATTGCGGACAAAATCCACGTGCTCAGCCGGAACCAGCTGACCGATGTCGTACTTGAGATCGCCCGCATCACTATAGGTCGTCGGCATGAGCACATCGATGCCGTAGGGTTTGCCGTCCACGTGGTCATCGATCCATTTTAGTTCTTCACGCAAGCGCTGAGGTCCCATGCGGGCCATGCCAAGCACACCGAATCCGCCAGCCTTGGAGACCGCCGCGACAACATCGCGGCAATGGGAAAAAGCGAACAGGGGGATGTCGATACCGAACATCTCACACAGGGGATTGTTCAAAATAGTCTCCGTGGTCTTCGGTGCAGGTGAAAAATTGTGCCTCAGTCTATCAATCAACCATCCAAAAAAAACAGAAGTCGCGAGTCTAGCCAGCTGCGGTCAATGGAAGATCGCCATCACAAATACATTCAAGCTGATTCGATTTCCGCCTGGCGCCTATTTCCTTCAGATAAGTGACCACCCTGAGTCAGGCGTTCCGCCACTGTGGGAACAGGATCCAGAATACCGCCGGTGCGGTGCTATGCTTTTCACACCGCGTTAGTAACGTTTATATTTAATCGCTTCACTATTGCAACTGTCCGCCGACAGTAGGCTCAACTCTCTCACCGCCGATTTCTGTTTTAACTGGCTGGCATCCGCCAGTGCGGAGGTGCTATCTGGGTGTTCGGGAGACGCTAGCGCTGACGTTTATTGGCAGCCACGGAAACCGGATTGGAATATGGAAGCCATATTGCAATCCGCAACGTTGATCGGTGGCCTGTTTGTTATCAACGGTCGATAAATCCAATAATTTTAGATGGGTTTTTTGAAGACGATACTGGATGAAAAATGTTGTTGACGGATATTAGAAGCAGGGCCTTTCAAAAGATATATTTCAATTTTTCATTAATTGCCGTGCTGGTGCTGGTGGCGCTACCGTGTCAGATGTACTTGCTAAATCGTACAGAAATAGCATGGGACGGACGGAACTGGCTGGTTAATATCTTGTTGGCGATGATCTTTTCGTTGGGCTTCGCTTTATTGATAGCGCGTTATGGGAAAAGGGTTGCTCCCGTTGTCCTTTTTATTGCCCGGGTAGTGTTTCTCTATGTCTTTATTCGTGCATTTTTTATCCCAATTGATTATGGGTTTATGGAGGGCTTTGGAGGGATTGAGCTAGATATCGTGCTTGATAATGATTTCTGGATTTCGCTAGGAATAGTTATTGCCATCGCCTGGGTCGTCTTTAGAAAACCGGATTTCGTTGAAAGTATATTAACTATATTAGGGGTTTTTCTTGTCTGTTTTATCGTATACGGTCACTTTGAATTTTATAATTCGAAGGTTATAGAGGACCCCGGCGAAAACGGGTTTAGCCGGTTTTCTAAAAATGACAATGTGATTGTTCTTAGTCTGGATGGTGTTCAAAATGATGTCCTGATTGATTTTATAAAAAATAAAAAGGACATACTTACGTCTTTTTCAGGATTTACCGCGTATTCTGATGTGGTGAGTTATGCGCCAACGACTAATTTTTCAATTTTATCGACGGTAACCGGAGAACATATCGTTGCAGGAAAATCCGGTATGGATTTCGACTCCCTGATGGAAAAATATTCAGCTGCCTCTATCGCTCAAGTATTGGGAAAGAATAATTATAAAGTTGATGTTTTTAATGTTCCCTGTGAGTTGGCAGCTGATTATGATTGCGACACGACGGTCAGTGTTTTGCCAAGTGCCCTGGCTAAAAAATCGGGGTTTACGGCCTACGATATTTCAATTCTCAGGGTGTTACCAAAATCGCTTTCGTGGAGCCTGGTTAATTATCTTTCCAGGCCTGCTGGCAGTCAGCTGGACATGGCCAGCAAAATAGTTGGCGATGTGACCGGCGGGCGCTATGGAATGGATATTTTTTCATTCAGAAAGATGGTCGAGGAGATGCGCCTGGTAGAAGAACCCGTGTTTAAGTTTCACCACTATGCCTATTCTCACCATCCAATTCGATTCGACGAAAATTGCGTTTATCAGGTTGAAGCATTCCAGAATTTTGAATCGGCAATCGATGAAATATCGTGTGTCCTCAGTGAGCTAAACCAGTTTTTCGACAAATTAAAGCGGCTTGGTGTTTATGAAAATGCGTTGATCGTGGTTGCCAGCGATCATGGGTATCCGGATTATTTACAACCTCGGCAAGAAGACGGGAGTGGTTATGAGGGAGCGCTGGTTAACGCAAAGGGACACTACAGCTGGACAGCGAGTCGATACTGGCCGATGTTAATGGTAAAGCTACCGAATGCAGAAGGTTCGTTACGGTTTTCAGACAGACCTGCGAGTCTGGTGGATATCGCTCCAACCGTTTATGACGTGACCGGATTGGCCGGGTGCGAAAATAATCCCTGCGATGGAGAGAGCCTGTTGGTAGAGCGGGATAAGGGCTCTAGTCACCGGCGGGCGATTTTTTATGTGGGCGGAAAGGAAAATATTAATTCCAGATACGATTCGACTGAAATTTACTCAGCCATGGACATCGAAGGAAATTATGTGGAAGGGGTCGCTAAAGCGATCAGGAATATTTCGCTGATGAATTCATCCGTGGAATGTAATGAACCCGTCTTGTTTACCCGAGAGTCGGGGTATTTTGCTTCCGGGTTATCCGGGGTGTCACGCTGGGGGCGGCGCACGGCGGGTAAAAAAACGACTCTGTTATTTAATCTCGATGATGAATCCTGTGAGGATTTTGAGCTGACACTGGAGTTGAAAAGTTTCTTTTCTGAACAGGAACCAAGACATTTCGCAGCTGTGTTTCTTAATGATGAAAAGATTGGTGACATAGACATCCGGAGCGACGAGTCAGAACATCCAATATTCGTTTTCGATTTTCCGCCTGAATTATTGAACCGAGGGGGGGTTAATTCGCTGACATTAAAAAACGAAAACGTGAAGCCCCGTAAATCCAAAATTGGGAACAAGTATTTTCCAGGATCGAGTTTTGGTCTGGTATCGATGACCATTCACTGATAGAGCATCAAGATGCTCGACAGGTTATGCGGGCGATTGCTGAGGTGAGGTGACTCTAGCGCCCTGAACGCGTGATCATGCCATCCGATTGAAAGTCCCGAACGCTCTGGTTGTTGCGCTGGACCCTGGCAGCCATTGCTTTAGCGCGTTGGCAAGTTTTTGAGGGCGTCATCAATAGCGGACTGTGGCAGGGGATAGTCCTCCAGTTCACCCGAAAAATAGCGGTCGTAGGAAAACATATCGAAATGGCCGTGACCGGAGAGATTGAAAAAAATGGTTTTCTCTTCGCCGCTCTCCTTGCACCGCAGCGCTTCATCGATGGCGGCACGGATAGCGTGGTTGGATTCAGGAGCAGGAATGGTGCCTTCGGTCTGGGCAAACAGGACACCGGCCTCAAAAGTCGGTATCTGATCAACGGCGATGGCCTTGATTAGATCGCGCTCGACTAATTGCGCCAGTTGTGGAGCGGTGCCGTGGTAGCGCAATCCGCCGGCGTGTATCCCCGGGGGGACGAAATCGTGGCCGAGGGTGTACATCAGCATCATCGGGGTGAGGCCAGCGGTATCACCAAAATCATAGGCGAAATGGCCACGGGTAAGGGTCGGGCAGCTTGAGGGTTCTACTGCGATCAGGTCAACCTGCTTACCGGCTGCCTTGTCGGCTAAAAATGGAAAGGCAACGCCGGCAAAGTTAGAACCCCCGCCACAGGGCGCAAAGATGATATCGGGGTAGTCGCCTGCCATGGCAAACTGGCGTATCGCTTCCTGGCCGATGATGGTCTGATGTAACAGTACGTGGTTCAGTACGGAGCCCAGGGTATAGCTGCTGTCTGCGCGGCTGGCTGCGTCTTCTACTGCTTCACTGATGGCCATGCCGAGTGAGCCACTGGTGTTGGGGTCTATCGCGAGCTGCGCACGACCGGCGTCAGTGCGATCACTGGGGCTGGCGATCACTTCGGCACCCCAGGTATTCATCATCGAACGGCGAAAGGGTTTCTGGTCGTAGCTCACCTTGACCATATAGATCATCACCTCCAGCCCAAACATCTGTCCGGCCCAGGCGATGGACGAGCCCCACTGGCCAGCGCCGGTTTCCGTGGTCAGACGGGTGCGACCGGCCTGTTTGTTGTAATAAGCCTGGGGCAGCGCGGAATTCGGTTTGTGTGATCCGGCAGGGCTGCTGCCCTCATTTTTGTAATAAATTTTTGCGGGGGTCCCCAGGCGCTGCTCCAGCCGATGGGCGCGATACAGTGGCGTCGGACGCCAGAGTTTATAGGCTTCGCGTACCGGTTCGGGTATCTCAATCCAGCGTTGGCTGGACATCTCCTGTTCAATCAACGGGTCCGGGAAAATGGCGCTGAGATCGCTGGCGTTAGCGGGCTTACCGTTCGGGGCAAGGACGGCGGCAAAGGGCTCGTCCAGATCCGCAGCGATGTTGTACCAGTGAGTCGGTATTTCGCTTTCGGGCAAAATAATTTTGTAGTCGGACAATTCTGGCTCCCTGCTATTGTTCTAGCGGATTGGATGGCGCTTTATTTTCGGAAGGTTGGACTCGGTGGTATTCCGCTAGTCACATTTACCAAGATATTCCTGTCGCCAACGGCTGGTGATCGACTGGTCACCCATGCCGGGGATAGCCATGTTCATCTTAAACATCCCTTCGCCACTTTTGCCGTTAGCCTGGAAGTTTCCGGTTCCGGTGACGCGGCTGGAGGGGTCCATGGGGTTTACGCAGTCGATGCTCCAGGAGACCTTGTTACCGGACGTTTTTGGTTTGATGGGGTCGCAGCTATCAGTGGGCAACTCGCCCATGATTTTTTCAAAATCAAACCGCGAGCTGGTGATGCATTCTTCGGTGGTTTGCTCCTGCGGTGATGGCATCATTGGGTGTTCGAGGGTGGAGGTTATCCGCCATTTACCGGGTTTAAGCTCGGGAGCGGCGAGAACCTGATTACTAAATAGCGCGGTGAGGATTACTAATAGCGTGTGCTTGTGAGTCATGGTTACTCTCGGTGGAAAGTGAATTGGATATCGCGCAGGTCAGGCGCCTTCTGCCGAACCAGTTTTTAAATGATTTTAATACGAATCCAGAAAGAGCGACCCCAGGTTAAAAACGGGATCAATGCGACTGCAATTAAACTCAAAGTGCGTTCAGGGAACATTGACGGGGTGGCAGGCCGTCGTTGCACTGCTTTAAAAGGCTGTAAAACAGCGAAACTCGGCTGAAAAAGTCGGTATTGAGTGGTTGTTAACGGCTGCTCTTTTCTTGCTAATGTATCGATTGTCTTTGCCGCACAAATCGCCTGCTTAGCTTGTCGTGAACCATGGAAATCGGTAAGGTTCGCAACTTTTTCGCGGTGGCTCTGGCCGCGGTGTTTGCGAGTCTGGATTCCCGATAGTCCTGCCCCAGGTTCTGGTGACCTGCGTTTACCGGAACTTTACCGGCGGTAGCGAGACGGGAAAGCGTGCTGATAAGGAATGAATAATGGGCAAAATCAATAAAGTAGCGGTGCTAGGTTCAGGCACCATGGGGTCGGGTATTGCTGCACAGGTAGCCAATGCCGGCATTCCGGTTCTGCTGCTTGATATGACTCGCGAAACCGCGGCTTCTGCCAGAGATGCTCTCTATAGTCGCAAACCGGCGCCTCTCATGAGTGCGGCGGCCGGTGAATTGTTGACCACGGGTAGTTTCGACGAAGATCTGGCGCTAATTAGTGATTGTGACTGGATTGTCGAGGTGATTGTTGAACGCCTGGAACCCAAACAGCAGCTGTTCCAGCGGGTTCAGGCGGCGCGCAAGCCCTGTCTCTTATACACATCTGACGCTG
>CAJXVN010000069.1 GCA_913060775.1 uncultured Gammaproteobacteria bacterium
CACTATCCTCTTCGTCGGCAGCGTCAGATGTGTATAAGAGACAGGTGTGGGAGCTCTCACCCTTGACGCCGGATATTTTCAGGCCGTTTTGATTAATGGCATCCACATGAGCCGGGCGTGCTACCAGCGTCACGTCGGCTCCCTGTTCGGCAAAACGGGCACCAAAGACCGAGCCGAGGCCACCGGCCCCCAGAATAATTACACGCATGGTTAGAAATCCTCCTTAACTGGTTGATGGGCCGAAATGCCCTGGCTATCCCGATTGGTAGCTTTCACAAATGCCTTGCAGAAATAGCTAATGCCTGTGCCCTAGTGTATTCAGGTCGGTTACTAAATGGTCAATTTCTTCGATAGTACTGTAGCGTCCGAAGCTGATGCGCAGGGCATTGGCCGCGGCACTGCGATTCAGTCCCATTGCCAGTAACACGTGAGAGGGCCCAGGCTGGCTGGAATTACAGGCCGAGCCGTTAGCCAGCGCATAGCCAGGAAGTTGCTTTAGAAGGTCGTTGCCGGCATCCGTGGCGCTGAGGTTAATAATGCCTGGCAGTCGCTGAGACGGATGTCCATTCAGGTGATAGGCCGGTTGGGCGTCCTTCAAATCAAGCCCGGTCGTCAGCCGTTGATGTAACTGCCACAGACGTTCAATCTCCTGCGTTTGCTGAGCGCTGGCGATTTCGCAGGCCTTGCCAAACCCAATGATCTGGTGAGTCGGAAGCGTGCCCGGGCGCAGGGCACCTTGCTGGCCACCGCCATAGAGCATCGGTGTCAGATTTACCCGGGGTCGCCGTCGAATATAGAGCGCACCAATTCCCTTGGGGCCATAAACCTTGTGAGCGGAGAGCGATAACAGGTCGCAGTCCATGGCCTGCACGTCGACAGCTACTTTACCGAGACTCTGGGCCGCATCGACGTGCAGCAATGCCGAGTGGTTTTGCAGGCAGGCCGCCAGAGCGGGGATGTCCTGGAGAACTCCGGTTTCGTTGTTGGCGTGTTGAATGGACACCAGTACGGTATCGGGTTGCAGATTACTCATCAGCAGTTCCGGGGCAATAATGCCGTCCCGGTCTGGTTGCAGAATGGTGAGCCGGTAGCCCTGGCGCTGCAGCTGCTGACAGGGAGTCAGAACGGAGCTATGTTCGGTGGCTGAGCAAATAATGTGGCGACCGCGCTGTTGATAAAAACTTGTCGCCCCAAAAATGGCCAGGTTATTCGCTTCGGTAGCGCCGGAGGTCCAGGTGATGGCCGCCGGATCGGCATGGATCAGGTCTGCTAACTGCTGTCGAGCCTGTCGAATTTGCGCGGCAGCGGTCTGACCAGACGCGTGCTGCTGCGCTGAGGGGTTGCCGTAATCGAACTCGAGGCTATTACTAATCGCCTTTAGGACTTGCGGATCGACCGGTGTGGTAGCGGCATAGTCAAAATAGGGGGTGTTCACGGTCGGTTTGCCTATCCGTCATACATTGCTGGCCGAGTCCGTTTTTGGCAGTTCGGAAGGCGGCAGCCGACTTTCAAATTCGTCCATGGAGTCGGTTATTTTTTTCATCTGATCATCCACGGCCTTGATATGGTCGAGGATCGCGTCAATGGACTGACTAATCGGATCCCCCTCATCGGTGCCCTGACCGTAGGCCGCAAAACCGATACGGCTGGCGGTGGCCTTGCGATCGGAAGCTTTGTTCGACGGTTGAATCGGGTGGGCAGGAATACCGACTACCGTGGTATTGGCCGGCACATCCCGGGTGACCACGGAGTTTGAACCGACTCGACCGCCGCTATTAATCGTGATGGGGCCGAGTATTTTGGCCCCGGCACCGATGACCACGTTGTCTGCCAGGGTCGGGTGGCGTTTGCCTTTTTGCCAGCTGGTGCCCCCGAGGGTGACTCCATGATAGAGCGTGCAGTCGTCGCCAATTTCTGCGGTTTCGCCTATGACCACTCCCATGCCGTGATCAATAAAAAAACGTCTGCCAATAACGGCACCAGGGTGGATCTCTATACCCGTGAGCAACCGCCCGATATGGGACATAAACCGCCCTGGCCAGTACAGCTTGCGGGACCAGAGCCAGTGACCAAGCCGGTGCACCCAGATAGCCTGCAGGCCCGGATAGAGGGTGAGTACCTCCAGGGTATTACGTGCCGCCGGATCCCGGTCGAAAACGCTGGCGATATCTTCACGCATACGATCAAACATTGACTTCATCCTTGTTCAGGCCACTATTTTTTTGTCGATCTGGCCCATTCTGATTATCCTGTGGCACCGTGGCGCTACAGATGCCCCGGATAATGGCGGCCTCATTACGGCTGAGCTCAGCTCGTTGTAGCAGTGCTCGAATACGGCGCAGTACCTTTCCGGGGTTATCCAGATCAACGAATTCAATGGCGCTCAGAGTGGCGGTAAGGTGATCAAACATCCCTTCAAATTCAGCGTTGCTCGCCGGCAGATCACTCGGTTTTACCGACGCCGTGTCCGCCGTATCGGCGGCGGGTGCTTTGCTCAACAGGGTAACGCGCAGCTGATAACTGATTAGCTGGACAGCCGAGGCCAGATTCAGCGAGCTGAACTCAGGATTCGCCGGTATCTGCACCAGGTACTGACAGCGGTCGAGCTGTGCATTGGTGAGGCCGTATTGCTCCTTGCCGAACAGGAAGGCGATTTTGGTTGAGGTATCGCGTTCAGCAATAATATTAGCGGCCTGCTCCGGCGTAACGGTGGGCCAGCCAATGCTGCGGCTACGGGCACTGCTACCAAATACCAGCTGGCAATCTTCGATGGCTGAATCGAGGTCTGTCACTACCGGAGCGGACAGTAGCAGGTCGCTGGCGCCGGTCGCTCTGGCGATAGCCTGGTCGTCCGGCCGGTTCTGCGGGTTAACGAAAACGAGTTGCTCCAGGCCCATGGTTTTCATCGCTCGGGCACTCGCCCCCATGTTGCCAGTGTGAGTCGTGTCACACAGAACGATACGAATACGATCCAGGGCTGTCGGTGACGAAGGCATAGAGAAGTGGCAGGTCGATTGAAAGGAGAGTATCGGCAAATCGCGGCTGGCGATCGCAGGATAACAAACGAGTATTGTAGCGATTTGACGCCGTCAGAACCATCTATTAGCTGGTGGCGAGGTGGTCAGACGCGGTAAACTAAGCGGTTATTACAGGTTGTGCGGAGCCATGACGGCAGGACAGTCGTGCTCTCCCCGTTGATGATATTTCTGCTGCGATCTGTCCGCTTTTCCCCAGCGCTTATGTTGATAAACGCTGCCCAAAATGAGTCCAAGTTAGCCGTGTCCTCACCTGCAATGATCACTACAGCCGTGCGCGCCGCCCGTGCTGCTGCCAATTATATAGTTCGTGCTAGTCGGCGCATTGATAACCTTAAAATTGACCAGAAAGCCCCTAATGATTACGTCAGTGAAGTTGACCAGCAGGCTGAACAGTTAATCATTGAGACCATTCGTAAGGCTTATCCCGATCACGCCATTCTGGCGGAGGAGAGCGGCGAACAGGGCGATCACGATTACCAGTGGATAATCGACCCACTCGACGGCACCACCAACTTCCTTCACGGTTACCCCTGTTATTCGATCTCCATTGCCGTGCGTCTCAAAGGAAGGATTGAGCACGGTGTGATTTACGACCCGAATCTTGATGAACTATTCACGGCTAGCCGTGGGAACGGGGCGATGATGAATAATCGTCGTATCCGCGTAGCTCGCCGAGAAAACCTGCAGGGGGCGTTACTGGCGACCGGATTTCCATTTCGGGATAACCAGAATCTTGAACAGTACATGGCAACCTTGAGGGCGTTAATTCAAAAAACCAGTGGCATTCGCCGCCCAGGCTCTGCCGCACTAGATCTGGCCTATGTGGCTGCGGGTCGGGTTGATGGCTTCTGGGAATTTGATCTGCGACCCTGGGACATTGCTGCCGGCGTATTGATGGTTGCCGAGGCCGGCGGCCTGGTTACCGATATGCACGGCGGTCACGATTTCCTTGATTCCGGTAACGTTGTTGCGGCCAATTCGAAAGTATTACGTGACATTTTGACCACGATTCGACCCCACCTGCAGTAATCACCAAACCGCGTAAAGCCGATGGTTACAGCTAACGCCAGTTCAAAATCGAGTTCCGTCTCCGACCAGCACACGCCGATGATGCGTCAGTATCTCGGTATCCGGGAGCAATACCCGGCCGCGCTGCTGTTTTATCGGATGGGGGATTTCTATGAACTTTTTTACGAGGATGCGGTGGTAGCCTCGGCGATTCTCGGCATCGCTCTAACCTCCCGCGGTGAGTCGGCAGGGCAGAAAATTCCCATGTGTGGGGTACCGGTGCATGCCCTCGATCAGTATCTGGCGCGCCTGGTGACGGCTGGAAAGGCCGTCGCAATCTGCGAACAGTTAAGCGAACCGGGTAAAACCAAGGGACCGGTCGAACGCGGGGTGGTCAGGGTGGTCACGCCGGGCACCCTCGTCGAGGATGAACTGCTCGACCAGCGACGGGATAATCGACTGGTGGCAATCAGTGGTTCAGCGGAATCCTTTGGCCTGGCCTGTGTGGAGTTGAGTAGCGGGCGCTTCACTTTGCAGCAGGGCAGTGGCCTTGAATTGCTGAATGGAGAACTGGCCCGTCTCGACCCGGCGGAGCTGCTAATCAGCGATGACAGTGAGTTATCGACGAACCTCGGTGGGCTATCCGCCCAGGTGGTGGATCGCCCGACCTGGCATTTTGAGCCCCTGAGTGCAGAACGGTTGCTATGCAAACAGTATGGGACTGCCGACCTTGCCGGGTTTGGTTGTCAGGATAAAACTCAGGCGGTAGCTGCGGCGGGCGCGTTGCTCAGTTACCTGCAGGAGACCCAGAAAAGTGCCTTGCCACATCTTCAGGGACTGCATCTGGAGCAGACCGACGATACGGTGCTGATCGATGCGGTAACCCGGCGTAACCTGGAAATTGACAGTAGCCTGTCCGGCAATGACAAAGCGACGTTGACCGGGGTTCTTGACCGTTGCGTTACCAGTATGGGGAGTCGCTTGTTGCGCCGCTGGCTCAACCGTCCGTTGCGTGATCACGGGGTGTTAAATGACCGTTTTCACGCGGTGGGGGTGATTGGTGATAACCAGGGTTGGGAACCCCTTCAGGCGCTGCTCAAACAGACCGGTGATCTGGAGCGAATTCTGGCTCGGGCGGCCCTGGGCAGTGCCAGACCGCGGGACCTCGCCGTGTTAAGAGATACGCTGGCTCAACTGCCCGGACTGCATGAGCTGATCACGGAACTGGACGCCCCGTTAATACGCAATATCCGCCAGCGTGCCGCCGAATTTCCCACCCTGCAGCAGGAACTGCAGCGGGCGCTAAGTACTGAGTTGCCGGTGCGCCTCAGTGACGGCGGGGTGATTGCTGAGGGCTATGATCCGCGACTAGATGAGCTCCGGCGTATCGGCAGTGATGCAGGGTCACTGTTGACCGAGATAGAGGCTCGTGAGCGTAAACGGACTGGCATATCAACTCTCAAGGTGGGATACAACCGAGTACACGGTTATTACATTGAAGTATCTCGGGCGCGACCGGGTGAACTGCCGGAGGAGTATCAGCGCCGGCAAACCCTGAAAAATGCTGAACGTTACGTAATCCCGGAGTTGAAAACGCTTGAAGAAAAAGTACTCGGCGCCAAAGAGCGTATTCAGGCACTTGAGCGAGAAATTTATGCTCAGTTAATGACCACCATTCTTGAACAGCTCACTGAATTGCAGGTTTGCGCGGGTGCACTGGCAGAACTGGATCTGCTGGCCAACTTCGCTGAGCGAGCTGAGACGCTGGATTACGTGCGACCGATTTTTACGGATCGCCCGGGGATAGAGGTTGAAGCGGGTCGCCATCCGGTGGTCGAACAGATCACTGAAGAGGTTTTTATCGAGAATAGCCTTGCACTGACTCCGGACCGGCGGATGATGCTGATTACCGGCCCGAACATGGGGGGGAAATCGACCTTTATGCGTCAGAATGCTGTTATCGTGCTGATGGCTTATGCGGGCTGTTGCGTGCCCGCTCGAAGCGCCATGATCGGCCCGGTTGACCGCATTTTTACCCGCATTGGTGCCTCCGATGATCTGGCAGGTGGACGCTCCACTTTCATGGTGGAAATGAGTGAAGCGGCGAACATACTCAACAACGCCACCAGTAATAGCCTGGTGTTGCTGGATGAGATTGGGCGCGGTACCAGCACCTACGATGGCCTCTCGTTGGCCTGGGCCATCGCCGATTATCTGGTCAAGGAGGTGCGTGCCCTAACCCTGTTTGCGACCCATTATTTCGAACTGACGTCGCTGGCTGAAAACGAAGAAGGGGTTGAAAACCTGCACCTCGAAGCGCTTGAGCACGGCGGCAAAATCATTTTTATGCGGCAGGTTAAGCCAGGTCCGGCGAGCGAGAGTTACGGCCTGCAGGTTGCAGCGCTGGCCGGTGTGCCGGGCAGCGTGGTTGCCCTGGCCAGAAAACGACTGGGTGAATTTGATCGATCAATGCAGCCACTGACCGCCAGCGCATCCAGCCAGGGACAGATGTCGTTGTTCGACAGTTCGACCCACCCGGCGATTGATGCATTACGACTAGCGGATCTGGACGACATGACCCCGCGAGAGGCTCATGCATTGCTCTATCGCCTGCGGCTGCTAGCCGATAGTGAATGACCCGGTATAATCGCCGCGCCAAACCCGCCTGTTTCCAAACAAATTTTTTAAAAGGTTCTATTTGATATGACATTTGTTGTCACTGAAAACTGCATAAAATGTAAATACACGGATTGTGTGGAAGTCTGCCCCGTTGACTGTTTTCACGAAGGACCCAATTTCCTGGTAATTGACCCGGAAGAGTGTATTGATTGCACCTTGTGTGTCCCGGAATGTCCCGCTGAAGCAATTTTTGACGAAGAGGATTTGCCGGACGATCAGCAAAAATTTTTGCAGATCAATGCCGATCTGGCCCAGGCCTGGCCAGTGATTACTGAGTGTAAAGATCCACCGGCCGATGCGGACGATTGGTTGGGGAAAGCCGGCAAAACTGAACTGCTGGAACGGTAATTGGTCAGCGAGAACGGACGCTTGAAAATCGCCATCGCAGGAGCGGGGGGGTTGGGAACCCTGTTTGGTGGCCGTCTGGCAGAACATGCACAGGTGACCTTGATTGCCCGTGGTGAGCGTCTGGAATCGCTACGGGGCCAGGGTGCGGTAATTCGTATCGATGGTGAGTGTGAGCGCAGCTCCCCGGCGCTTATTGATAGCGGTGATCCGCAGCAGCTGGAAAGATTAACGGACACCGATTATCTGCTGTTTGCCTGCAAAACCCAGCATACGGCGGAATTCGCGCAGCAGTTGTTGCCCTATGTTGATGACAGCACAAAGATCGTCTCCCTGCAAAACGGCGTTGATAACGAAATTATCCTTGAGCAGCAGTTTGGCCGTTCGGTGATTGGCGGAATGACGGTCAGGTTTGGCTCCCACCTGAATGAGAAGGGTGAAGTCGAAGTGGTCGGAGAATTGATTACCCGTGTCGGCGACTACCCGACGGGGAGCAGCGATCGCCTGGTACCGCTGGTGGATGCTCTGTCGTTAGCGGGGTTCAATGCCTCACCCGCTGAGGATATTCGGCTTGAAAGCTGGAAAAAAATGATCATCAATTGCGCCTGCAATCCGATTTCTGCACTGCAGTTCGGCGAGATTCAAAGCCTGTATAAAGCGACTTCCAGCCGCTGGGTGATGCAGAACATGATGCGCGAAGCCGCTGCCGCTGCCGCCGCGGATGGCGTAGAAATCACGCCGGCCGATCTTGAGCAGCTCTCTGTGACGCTGGAAACGATGCCGCCACTGAAGTCGTCGATGCAGATTGATGCTCAACGCGGTACGCCGCTGGAGCTGGGTGGGCTGACGGGCGCAGTGATGCGCAGGATGGCAGCCCTGGGCCAGGAAGCCCTGGTAACCTCCACCGTGCACCACTTGCTGCTGTCGCGATACCCCAACTCAGCAGTCTAACGTGAGGTCGGACTGCGGGCAGTTATCCTCAAGCAGTGGGTTGCCTAAACGTCGACCAGTACTGCGCCGTCTTCCACTTTTGTGGGAAAGGTCGCTAGCGCCTTCTGTTTGCGAAGCATATTAGTGAGCTGGGCAATTCCGGGCGGGAAATTTGCCCATTGCTGCACTTCGCCGGTTTTGATATCGAACTCGGCTCGGTGAAAAGGGCACACCAGGGTGCAGCCATCGTTGATTTTTCCCCTGGCCAGCGGTGCAAACATATGCGTGCAACTGGCGGCGGTGGCGTAAAAACCATCCTCCAGATGAAAGACTAGAACGGTTTGGTCGCCAACTTTAATACGCTTCTTATCGCCAATCGCGATATCAGACTCACTGCATGCTTTGGTAAACGCCATGGTCCTGCTCCTCTGGGTGGGTAGTGCCGGTGTTGTTGGTTTATCCGCAGGTAAGCCCGCCGTCGACGGCCCAGGTAGCACCGGTGACATAGCGAGCGCTATCGCTACATAAAAATACGGCGACATCAGCGATATCCGCCGGCTCGGCCAGGTAACCGAGCGGCACGCTATCGATTAATCGCTGTTCAAGCACGGCGTTCTGCTGAAGTCCAGCGGTAAGATCAGTGCGAACCCAGCCAGGTGCGATGGCGTTAACCCGTATGTTACGGCCAGCCCATTCCATACCGAGGTTTTTAACCAGCCCGGTAAGTCCGTGTTTGGAGGCTGCATAAGCGCTCAGGCGATCCGCTCCCACCAGACCGGCAATGGAATTAACAAACACGATGGAGCCGGACTGTTTGTTGTCGATTAGTCGCTGCCCATAGGTTCGTGCAGCCACAAAAGCCCCGGTTAGATTAGTGTTGATAATCAGCTGCCAGTCCTGGTCCGTGACATTTTCCGGGCGTTCATAGATGGGACTCACGCCGGCGTTATAGATCATGGTCTGGGGCAGGCCATGGTCATCAAACCAGTCATTGAGCCGATCAGCGGTGTTGGCGGTGACATCGAGTTCGATGCCAGCAACTTTCTGGCTGTCGGTGGCGGCCTGTATGTCATTGGCGGCAGCCTGGGCTCTGGCCGGATCGCGGGCCGTTAACGTGACATTGGCTTTCTGTTCAGCCAGGCGCTCACTAATGGCCCGACCAATGCCCCGGGCCCCGCCGATAACCAGAATGGATTGATCGGCGACGGATGCAAATGGTTTATTCAACGGAGTAGGGAAGCCTTAAGAAATAGGGGTGGTCTAGTTTGGCGCTCAGTCAGGCGTCGATCACTTCGAAAGTGATGAATTGATCGGGGTTTTCGCTGAGTTCTCGTCCCAGGCTGATCTTCCCGGTCCCGCGTAGGGCGAGCTCCTCGCGACGGAGGTAAAAACTGCCGTCGGCGGTTTCAATGTAGGTGCCGTTAGTGCTGGTGTCGAGCAACACAAATTTTCCACGACGTGACTCGAATCGAATGTGCTCTCGAGAGGCAAAGGTGTCGTTGACCATCATGTCGGCTCGATTGCCACGTCCGACGGACATGGGTAATTGTGCCGGATCGATTACCTGCACCGTTGAGTCGTAGGTCAGCTGAAGCTTGCCGGATTGTTCCGGCGCGGAGAATAAACCAGTGGCGATGTGGGTGGCGTCATCTTCCTGCCAAACCAGTTCGTAGATGTCGATGGTGTCGCGCTTGCCCTTAACCGTTAATCGATCCAGCAACCGAGCGCTGGATTTATTGACCGGGTTCATGGCGTCGACGGTCTCCTTGGTGGTGATTAACTGACCACCTTTAGCGAGAGCCGCCATCCGAGCCGCGACGTTGACCGCATCGCCGAAAACATCGTTTTTTTCGTGGATTACCGGACCAAAATGAAAACCGATACGGATAGTTATAGGATGGGTTTTACCATCGAACTCAACCCCATCGCTGATCTGCTCCTGGATTTCAATGGCCGCTGCCGCCGCATCGTCCGCCGTTGGCAGGGTGCACATCACTTCGTCGCCAATGGTTTTTATGACCTTGCCGCGCTGGTCTACGACTGCTCGCGCCATCAGGTCAACACAGGCGGCGATCAGCGGTCGAGCAATGTCGTCACCAAGGCGTTCATACAGGCGAGTACTACCGCTTACATCGGCAAATAATATGACGAGGTCAGAGCTAGCCATCAGCAGCTCCGTGCTATCGAGATGATCAGCATTGTCGAGTTGCGTAACCGGCCATGTAGGGTAAGTGGTTCCGTGACCAACAGCAGTCCTTTTATCACTTGCGGAAGAATCTTATAGCGTCGCCAAGATGGTGCGCTTTTTGTGCCTATGAGTCAATCTCGTTGCCAGGTTAGTAACAAATTTCTATCGCTCACTCGTAGGACTGACGGCGGTATAGAGCAGAGGATCGACCCTGGCATCGTTAAGACTGAGGGACCAGTGCAGGTGGGGGCCGGTTACTCGGCCAGTGGCGCCAACTCGTGCCACCAGCGCTCCCTGGCTAACTCGGGTTCCGATCTCTACTAACTGCTCATCCAGATGGCAGAACATCGATATTAAGCCTTCACCGTGGTCGATAAACAGGCTGTTGCCGTTAAAGAAGAAATCACCGCCACCGATCACCGTTCCGTCGGCAGGTGCGAATACGGGCGTGCCAGTGGGGGCGGCAATATCCAGTCCGGAATGAGGTTTTCGTGGCTGTCCATTAATGATGCGCCGTCGCCCAAAAGTGCTGGAGTGACGCCCTTCAACCGGCATTACCATTGGTCCATGTGCAACCTGGTCGGTTTGCCATTGGCGTAAATATTTTCGGATCAAACCAGTTTCCCGCCGGATTCGTTGCAGGGATTCTGCGTCGGGGGAAACCTTGTTGGTGTCGGTGATTGTCAGGTGTTCCTCAGGGTAATCCCCTGGCTGTAGCGCGATGGGGAGGTTGATCGCTTCCCGGTTTTTCGGTGCGACGCGTAAATTGATCTGAGAAGCGTCGACAGACAGTGGAATCCCCACCACGGCCATGATCCGCCCATCGGCGGGTATTACCTTCACCGGCATGGTGTTCAATTGAACCTCAGTTCCTGGCTCGTAGAGCTGAGTGATATCCACCAGCGCGATACCCCCGGGAACTCTGGTTTCTCGTGGTAGCCAGTTTTCAGGCGCCGGATCAGCGTAGGCCCCGACAGAAAACAGGCCGGCGGTGATTAGCGCGAACAGGTAGTGGAAAAACGCCCATTCCCCGGGGTGTGAACCGTTGTGCCGCATGTATTTTGATGGTGACGGTGTGTTCATGATGGATCCATTAATTCTACTGATTCGACCCGGCACTTGAGGTTAGCATCATTCATTTGTACTTCGATCGAATCATCGGGCTTGATCTGCTCACCACGGGTCAGCACCTGACGTGTGTCCGTGTCGCGAACCACCGCATACCCCCGGGCAAGAGTCGCCAGTGGATTAAGTACGGTAAGCGCCGCCGCCGCTCGCCCAACCTGTTGCTGTCGGTGGGTGACACCGGTCGCAATGTGCTGGTTCATTAACTTGCTAAGCAGGTTGACCCGTTCCCTGGAGTGAGCAATGCGCAGTGACGGTGCTCTGTGTAGCAGACCGGTTTCTGTCCGATGGAGTCGATGGGTGCAACTGGATACCAGATTTTGTTGTAGTTGCTTCATCAACTGCCACTGATGGGTGAGTCGCTGACGAAACTGGTTAAGTCGCTCTTCCGGGTGTATGAGTCGTTGCCGCTGATGATCCAGCCGCTGCTGTCGGTTAGTGATGCGCCGATTGAGAGCGTCGGCAAGCCGGCGCTGTAGCTGTTGGTTGTGACTGATTAATTCGGCCTGGTTGGGGGTCGAAAGTTCCGCCGCAGCCGTGGGCGTGGCCGCTCGCAGATCGGCGACCAGATCCGCCAGGGTCCAGTCGCTTTCATGGCCGATACCGGCGACCACCGGGACAGTGCACGCACTGTCTCTTATACACATCTGACGCTGCCGACGAAGAGGATAGTGTAGAT
>CAJXVN010000070.1 GCA_913060775.1 uncultured Gammaproteobacteria bacterium
CGAGATGTAGAGAGGTCTCGTGGGCTCGGAGATGTGTATAAGAGACAGACCCTGTGTCGTTTTACCGCCGCGCATCACTCCCGGCAAAGAGGTCATTGCCGTGATCGACCGGGAACAGGACCTGCCCCACCTTCTGGAACCAGCACGACTGCTCAGCCAACAGGGCAAACGGCCGGTCATCATTATTCTGCAGAATGCGGCCAGTGATGACCTGCGCACAAAGGTCGAACAGTTTTTCCAGAATCATCCTGTCGACCCGCAGATAGTAACGCTAAGACCCACCCCGGCAACCGGCGGATTACAGGAACTGCTGACCCTGCTTAATCGCTACTCGGCGCACATGGTATTAATTCACGCCGATAATCCGCTGCTCGCGGAGGCGCCACCGGAAACCTGGGCAAGGCAGCTGAATACCCCGGTAATGCTGATCAGGTAACCAGGCCCGTTGACAGAAGGCAACCCGCGCGCCACAGAAAGATTATTCAGCTGTCAGCTATAAACCGGCAATCCACACATAGTCCGACCCAGGTCCTGCAACTGATCCCATACGTTGCCCGGATCCACCCCTTTCAGGGTTCGATCAATTGCCGCAGCCCGGCGCAACCAGCTCGAACGCCGACCCTGCATCTGGCGAATTTCACGGGCCAGTAACCAGATGATTAATGTCGCCTCCACGCCTTCCTCTTTGAGCCCGGCCAGAATCCGCAGATAATGATCAACATCCCGCCGCTGCAGTGCTCGAGTTAAATCAAACAGCTCAAAACGAGCACTATCGGCGACTGCTGCCAGCACCTTCTGCCGATCAAGCAGAGTACCGGGCCCATAAAGCAGCACCATTTTTTCAATTTCCTGGACCGCTGCTAACAGATTGCCTTCAACGAGTTCGGCCAGTGTCTCAAGGGCATCCGGCTGGGCCTCTAAACCGGCCGCCTGTACCCGCCCGGCGAGCCACTTCGGCAACATACGCGCTTCGACTGGCCTGACCTCGACCGCAACCCCTGCCGCGGATAACGTCTGGTACCAGCTACTCTTCAATACCGCTCGCTCAAAGCGGTCGCCAACCACAATCAGCAAACAGTCCTCAGGAATATCCTCTGCCCAGGCCAGCAAGTGTTTGCTACCGGTGCCGACCTTGCCGCTACCGACCCGTAACTCGACCACTTTTTTTTCGGCAAACAGCGACAGGGATTGCCGTTGCATATCCAGCTCGCCCCAGTTAAAGCCTCGCTCCACATGGAAAACCGTGCGTTCGCTATAGTCGGCCTCAACCGCACAGGCTCGAATTTGTGCAACGGCTTCCTGGAGTTGCAGCGGCTCTTCACCGCTCACCAGATAGACCGGCTTTAACCCCTCGGACAGGTGGGTAGCAAGACGCGCAGCGGGAATTTTCAAGGGGAGAAAAAAAGCTCGTTAAAGTCCATGCGACGGATTCGTCTGATTCATTGCAACCCTCAAACAGGGGTGACGCTTAACGTGCCGACAACTCGGGACCCCGGTTATCAGGGTTGATTGGCCAGCGTCGCCTGGATAATCCTCAACACGCGATCACCCGCTTCGCGGATCATATCTTCACGAATATTGGCTTCTTCGCCCTGCTTGCCAAGAATATCGTCTTCATCGTAGGTGTAATCACGAAAAAGCTCCACGGTTTGCGGTGCGACCAGTCGGTCACCGCCCACCTCGGCAAGCTCAAACCGAATCGCATAGTGCAGTTCGATTTCGCGAATTTTACGACCACCGCCCACCGACAACACCCGACGATCATAACTGTCGTTCAGCAATCGCAACACCGCGGTGGCCTCGGTACGATTCGCCGTCACCACCGCACCGTTACTTTTCAAACTATTGCGTAACCGTTTGACCAGGTCCGCATTAACACCGTTGGTTTCGATATAGGTAGCTGCCATGGCTGGCGGCAGTTCCAGCTGACCACGTAAATGGAAACCACAGGCGGTCACACTGACTAACAGAATCAGGGCAACGCCGACTCGGCCAAAATTCACCAGGGGGTTTGTCACCGTGCAATCTCCAGTTGTGCGGCCCGTGGGTCAGGGCAGAAATAGTTATACAACGATATTCACCAGTTTACCTGCTACGACGATAACTTTGCGTACCGGTTTACCGTCAATGAACCGTGCGACGTTGTCATTGGCCAGGGCCGCCGCCTCAGCGTCGTCTTTACTGATATCCGCCGCCACGCTCACCTTACCGCGCACCTTACCGTTAACCTGCACCACCAGTTCCAGCTGCTGACGAACCCGGGCAGTTTCGTCGACCTGTGGCCATTGTGCATCGGCGATGTCACCACTGTATCCCAGCTGCTGCCAGAGGCAGTGACAGACGTGGGGAATAATCGGCGAAAGCATCCGAATAACCACCCCAAGCGCCTCCTCCATCAGCTGGTAATAGGCCTGCGGCTTGATCTGTTCTCCTTCGCATCCAGAGTCGGCAACTCGCTGACTCAAGCGGGTAAGCTCGTTGACCAGCTTCATCCCCGCCGAGACCACGGTATTGAACTGCTCTTTATCAAAATCAAACTGCGCCTGAGCCAGTTGCTCGTGCAGTAGTCGCCGCAATTCGGTCAATTCGTCGCCCAGCGGCGCCGCGTCGAGGTCACCACTAAACGCGGTAGCTTCCACCTCTCGCCATTGCAGGTACTGCTGCACTAATGCCCAGAGCCGTTTAATAAACCGGTTCGCACCGGCCACACCGTCATCGTTCCATTCGAGGGACTGTTCCGGCGGGGCCGCAAACATGGTGAACAGTCGCGCGGTATCCGCGCCATAACGATCAATCAGCGCCTGCGGGTCCACCGTGTTGCCTTTCGACTTGGACATTTTGCTGCCATCTTTGAGCACCATGCCCTGAGTGAGCAGCTGAGTAAAAGGCTCATCGATGGTCACCAGCCCTTCATCGCGCATCATTTTGGTAAAAAAACGGGCGTAGAGCAGATGCAAAATAGCGTGTTCGATGCCGCCAACGTAATGGTCCACCGGCAGCCAGTGATTAGCGCGCTCATCGACCATGCTGCTGGCATCCGGCGACGCAAAGCGGGCGAAATACCAGGAGGACTCAAAAAAGGTATCAAAGGTGTCCGTCTCGCGCCGGGCTGCCGCCCCGCACTCCGGACAATCAACTTTCAGAAACTCCTCCAGACGTGTCAGCGGCGAGCCACTGCCATCCACCACCACCTCTTCCGGCAGCACCACCGGCAGATCTTCCTCCGGCACCGGCACAATGCCACAGCTTTCGCACTGAATAACCGGGATTGGCGTGCCCCAGTAGCGCTGTCGCGAAATACCCCAGTCACGTAACCGGTAGTTAACCTGGCGTTCGCTGCGCCCTTGCTGCTGCAGCTTTTCTGCCAGGGCATCGAAGGCATCGGCAAAACTCAACCCGTCGTACTCGCCAGAATTAACTAGCACGCCTTTTTCAAGGTAGGCGGCGTCAGCTACCAGCTGGGCTGGGTCTTCCTCATAACCTTCCGGCATCACCACTGCTGGAATCGGCAGTCCATATTTCTGGGCAAACTCCCAGTCGCGCTGATCATGGCCCGGCACCGCCATAATCGCCCCTTCGCCATAACCAATCAGCACAAAGTTAGCCACGTAGATTGGCAACAGATCGCCGGTCAGTGGATGGCTGGCAAACCAGCCGGTGTTAACCCCCAGTTTTTCCATCGTTTGCAGATCCGCTTCGCCGGTCTGGCGCACCTTGCAGGCGGCGATTGGTTCGGCCAGTGCCGGATCGCGTTCGATCGCCGCTGTGGCCAGCGGGTGTTCCGGTGCCACCGCCATGTAACTCACCCCATACAGGGTATCCGGCCGGGTGGTGAAGACGCGTAATTTCTCATCACGGTCCACCACATCAAACTCTAGCTGTAACCCCTCGGAACGACCCACCCAGTTTCGCTGCATGGTTTTGACCCGTTCTGGCCAGCCGGGTAACTGATCCAGGTCCGCCAGTAATTCATCGGCGTAGTCGGTAATTTTTAGAAACCACTGCTCAATTTCCCGGGTTTCTACCAGCTCGCCCGAGCGCCAGCCTCGACCATCGATCACCTGTTCATTAGCCAGCACGGTCTGATCAACCGGGTCCCAGTTGACCATCGACTTACGCCGATAAACCAGGCCCTTCTTTAACAACCGCAGGAAAAACCACTGCTCCCAACGATAATAATCCGCATCACAGGTGGTTAATTCGCGATCCCAGTCGTAGGCAAATCCCAGCTGCTGTAGCTGGGTGCGCATGTACTCAACATTACTGCGTGTCCAGGTCGATGGTGCCACGCCGCGTTCAATCGCCGCATTCTCCGCCGGCATTCCAAACGCATCCCAACCCATGGGTTGCAGCACATTTTTGCCCTGCATTCGCTGGTAACGACTAATCACGTCGCCGATCGTGTAGTTGCGCACGTGCCCCATGTGCAGCTTGCCCGACGGATAAGGAAACATCGACAGGCAGTAAAATTTCTCTCGGTTCGGGTCTTCGGTGACCTTGAACAGGTTGCTCTGCTGCCAGTGCTGTTGGGCGTCTGCCTCGACGCGGACTGGGTCGTACTCCGTATCCATCAAATTCTCTTTTGGTTCAGTCATCAGTTAGCAGCAGTGCCCGACATAGCCGTTACCCGAGTAACTGGCTTGCCTGGCGACTATCCAGGAAGGTAAAAACAATCGGTAATAAAACGGGTGCTGACAGCGATCCGTCACGGGCCAATAGTATAGCCGCTACGCCGTCTTTTGCTGACGCCACCGTCGCCAAAATAGATAGGCCAGTGAACCCATTAACAGCAGCCGCAGCGGCCAGTCACCCAGGCTAACGTAGGGGGTGCTGCCACGGCGGGGTTGTAGCGTGCCGGTCAGCACCGTCTGTTTAAACTGGGGGCTCTGGGCCATTATCCTGCCCTGCCAGTCAACCAGCGCTGTAATACCGCTATTGGTTGCCCGAGCCAGCGGCCGACCGCTCTCCAACGCCCGCATCCGGGCAATCTGCAGATGCTGGTGGGCGGCAATACTATCGCCAAACCAGGCATCGTTACTGATATTAACCAGCAATCCGGCCTCCGGCAGCAGCTCCATAACTTCTCCCGGGAACAGGATTTCATAACAGATACTCGGCGCTATTCGATGATCCGAGTGGCGCAGCGCCAGCGAGCGCTGATCCGCTTCCCCCAGACTAAAGGCCGACATCGGTACCTGAAGTAAATCCAGCATGCCGCCCAGCAAATCGCGCAAGGGCACATACTCGCCAAACGGTACCAGGTGGCGCTTGCGGTACTGACCGGTCTGCTGGTCGTCAGGGTCGCTGCTAATTAAATTAATGCCATTGTAATAGCGCCCACTAACCGGATCGCCCAGCGGCATACCAGTGAGCAGGTCGGTCCGGCTTTCGCGGGAACGAGTCTGCAACGCAGGTAACAGCCCGGCCGGCAGCGTCTGCTCAAATGCCGGGATAGCATTCTCCGGCCAGACCAGCAGATCAACCCCCCAGAAGGATTCGCTCGCCTCGAGATGACGACCAATGTTGACCATAATCTGGTCCGCATCCCATCGGGTAAGCTGGGGCACATTGCCCTGAACAAGGGCCACCGATAGCGGCTCACCGGCAGGTTCGGTCCAGGAATCGCTGGTATGGGCCCAATGGCTCAGGGCGGTGACCAGGCCGATAACCAGCATAAGCGTTACCCCGGCATGGGAGACGCTTTTCCAGTCGCGCTGTAACAGTGACATCAACACCATCACCAGCAAGCTGGCTATCGCCGCCAGCACCCAACCGATGCCATTGGCGCCGATCAACCCGGCCATGCCGGCCAGGGGTCCATCAACCTGCGAATAACCCACCGAAATCCAGGGAAATCCGGTAAACAGCCAACCCCGCATCAGTTCCAGGAGCATCCAGATACCGGGCAGACCCAGCAGATAGACCGAAAGCCGGTGCCCCTCCGGCGATGCACCGGCCGAACCCCATAGCCGGGACACCATCCCGCCAAACAGTGCCGGATAAATTGCCAGATAAAGCACCAGTAATAGCGTTACCAGCGCCGACAGGAACACGCCCATCTGGCCAAATTCGAAACAGCTTACATAGACCCAGTGCACACCGGCACCAAAGTAGCCCATGCCAAAGAGTAGCCCCGTAATAGCGCCCTGACGTGGTGACTGTTGCAGCAACCGGTGGAACAGCAGCACCAGTGACAATGGCAGCAGCGGCCAGAAGTTGAAAGGGGCAAAGGCCAGGATGGCGAGCGCACCCAGCTCAGCGGGCCACAACCATGCCAGCCATTTTTTCAGCACGGGCTTCACCGCTTACTCCGCAGTCGGTTCCACCTCAAAACTGTCGATGCGACGCTCGTCGGCCTGCAGCACCCGAAATTTGAATCCCTGCAGGGTAATCTCGTCGGCAACCTCCGGCACCCGACCAAACGCCTGGGCGACCATGCCACCGACGGTTTCAAATTCACCGTCATCCAGATCACTGGCGAAAAACTCGTTGAATTCGTCGACCGTCGTCAGGGCATCGACTTCGAAACCGCCATTATCCAGAGGCTCAATAAACATCTCAGCATCGGGGTCATGCTCATCTTCAATCTCACCGACGATCTCTTCGATCGCATCTTCAATGGTGACCAGTCCGGCGACACCGCCATATTCGTCCACCACAATCGCCATGTGGTTACGATTACGTTGAAACTCCTGCAACATGGTATCCAGACGCTTGCTTTCCGGGACGAAAGTCACCTCACGGAGAATATCGCGCAGCACCAGCGGCTCAGCGTTCTGCCGCAGATAGGGCAGCAGGTCTTTGGCCAGGACAATACCGACCACCTCATCGCGGTCATCCCCGATTACGGGGAAGCGGGAGTGGGCACTTTCGATGGCACTGTCGAGCATTGCTTCGAGGCTATCTTCTCGAGCCAGCACCACCATCTTCGAGCGTGGGACCATCACCTCTCGCACCAGGGTATCGCCAATCCTGAACACCCCTTCAACCATCTTCAGGAGCTC
This sequence comes from uncultured Gammaproteobacteria bacterium, assembly GCA_913060775.1. Taxonomy (GTDB): domain Bacteria; phylum Pseudomonadota; class Gammaproteobacteria; order Immundisolibacterales; family Immundisolibacteraceae; genus QNFC01. The sequence continues at coordinate 7,005 of CAJXVN010000070.1, forward strand.
ATCATCGACCACATCGTGATCGTGCGCCTCGCGAACCTGCTCCAGCAACTCCTCTCGGTCAATCGGGTTACCGAATAACATCCGGCTAATACGTGCAATTAAGCCGGAGCGGGAAACACCGCCCTCGCCATCGTTCATGGAAACTCCGTCGATTCAGTCTGATAAGGATTAGCGATACCCAGCTGCTGCAGCAGGTCAATTTCAAGGTTTTCCATGCGCTCAGCCTGCCCATCATCCTGGTGATCAAACCCCCGCAGGTGCAACACGCCGTGGAGGGTTAAATGGGCCCAGTGGTTCAGGGATGGCTTTTTCTGCTCAGCCGCTTCGCTTGCCACCAGTGGGGCACAGATAACCAGGTCACCCAGATCGGGGACAACATCCGGCGGCAACGGCATATCCAGATCAGCCACCGGAAACGAGAGGACATTAGTCGCGCCACGCTTATTACGGAACTGCTGATTCAACTGGGCGGATTCCGCCTCGTCGACAATGCGCAGGGTCACTTCACCGTCATCGCCCTGGCGTGCCAGATTTACCCAGGCAAGAAACGCCTCTGGGGTGGGCAGATCCGTGGCCGAACTGGCTACCTGAATCGCCAGCCCGGTGGAAGAATCGCTATCCAACGGCAGCACACCCCGACAGTAACAACCCCGGGTAACCCACTGCGCCGGCCAAAGCAGAAAGGCTAATAGTGCGGTTATCTGCCATCGACGGCCTCGAATTGATCATAAGCATCAATAATACGGGCCACCAGCGGATGACGGACCACGTCACGGGCAGTAAACCGATTAAAGGTCACGCCATCAACCCCATCCAGCACCTTCAATACATGCTTCAGGCCCGAGGGTTTGCCCGGCGGCAAATCGATCTGGGTCACATCGCCGGTGATCACCGCCGTCGACCCAAAGCCAATACGGGTAAGAAACATTTTCATCTGCTCAGGGGAGGTGTTCTGCGCCTCGTCCAGAATTGCAAAACACTCATTCAGTGTACGACCGCGCATGTAGGCAAGCGGTGCGACCTCAATAATGCCCTGCTCGATGAGCTTACCGACTCGTTCAAATCCCACCATTTCATAGAGCGCATCATAGATGGGTCGCAAGTAAGGGTCGACCTTCTGCGCCAGATCACCCGGCAGGAATCCGAGCTTCTCACCGGCCTCGACCGCCGGCCTGACCAACACCATACGCTGCACTTTCTGGCTCAAAAGCGCCTGCACACCACAGGCCACCGCGAGAAACGTCTTACCGGTTCCGGCCGGGCCAATGGCAAAGTTAATATCGTTGCTAACCATGTTCTCGACAAACCGCAGCTGACTGGGCCCCCGCGCTTTGACTTTCAATCGACTGGTTTTAACGATTCCTGGTTCGTTACCGCCTTCGCCGCCCCGGCCGCCTCGGGCACTGCCCACTGACGGCGCAGGTTTACTGGCGCCTTCGTTGCGAACGGACTGAATCACCAGGTGCACGTCATTAGCGCTGAGTTCTGCCTCCTCACCCGTTTGAGCATAGAGGCGCCGTAACGCATCAGCAGCCAGATCAGCGGCTTCGCTCTGTCCCACCGCAGTAATCTGAAAACCACGCCGAATCAGACGCACCCCAAAGCGCTCTTCAACCTGCTGCAGGTTACTGTCCTGCGGCCCGCATAATCCGGCAAGACGACGGTTATCTTCCGGCGCCAGGGTCAACTCAACCTGGTCAGCGACCGCGCCGCTCAAGGGGTGATACCGGAGAAAGCCGCTTTACTCACCGGAGTCGCCTGATAGCGATGTTCCGGTGCCGCCAGTTCTCCGCGCATTGAATTGGGCAACGACTCAGTAATCTGTAAATCCACAAACTGCTTGATCAGCTCATCGCCGCCGTCAAAGTTGACGACCCGATTATTCTCCGTGCGACCGGCGAGCTGACCGCTGCCCTTGCGCGACCGACTGTGCACCAGCACTCGCTGCACCGTACCGACCATATCATCGCCAATCTGGGTTGCCATCTCATTGATACGAGCCTGCAGACGCGCCAGGCGGGCTTTTTTCTCCGCCATTGGCAAATCATCGGCCAGCTCAGCCGCTGGGGTGCCGGGTCGCGCGCTATAGACAAAGCTAAAACTTTGATCAAACCCGACCCGCTCGATCAGACCCATGGTCTGCTCAAAATCCTCTTCCGTCTCGCCGGGGAACCCGACAATAAAATCGGAAGAAAGAGAAATACCCGGTCGCCGCTCGCGGATCTGGTCAATCAATCGCTCGTACCAGTCAACCGTGTGACCGCGTTTCATTAATTTTAAAATCCGGTCCGAACCCGACTGCACAGGCAGGTGCAGGTGATCAACCAGTTGCGGCACTTTGTCGTAGACCTTCACCAGACTGGCGCTGAATTCCAGCGGATGAGACGTGGTGAAACGAATCCGGTCAATGCCTTCAATCTCGGCCACGTATTCGATCAACATGGCCAGATCGGCCTCGCCACCCTTATCCAGACTGCCCCGGTATGCGTTGACGTTCTGGCCAAGCAAATTCACCTCGCGGACGCCCTGCTGGGCGAACAGTGCGACCTCGGTGAGTACATCCGCCAGTGGCCGACTAAACTCCTCGCCACGGGTATAGGGCACCACGCAGAAACTGCAATATTTGGAACACCCTTCCATTACCGATACGAAGGCCGAGGCCCCCTTGGCCTGGGGCGTGGGCAGATGGTCGAATTTTTCAATTTCAGGAAAACTGATATCGATCGCTGGCTGGCGACGTCCGTGAACCTGATTGAGCATGGTCGGCAGACGATGAATCGTCTGCGGGCCAAACACCATATCGACATAGGGCGCACGGGCACGAATCGCCTCGCCTTCCTGGCTGGCCACGCAACCGCCAACCCCGATGATCAATTCGGGTTTCTGCTGCTTCATTTCCTGCCAGCGACCAAGCTGCGAGAAGACCTTTTCCTGCGCCTTTTCCCGAATCGAACAGGTGTTCAACAGCATCACGTCGGCCTGTTCGGGCCTGTCGGTTACTTCAAGGTCGTGGGACCGGGCGAGCACCTCGGCAATGCGGTCAGAATCGTAAACATTCATCTGACAACCGTAAGTCTGAATAAAAAGCTTGCCTGTCACTTTGCTGAATTGACCCCTGTCGATTGTTTTGCTCGGTTGTAGACACCCATCCGGGTGTATCGGCCATCATTTATGCATGAATGGCTAACAACTGGCTAATAGAAAAAAAGCCTCTTATTATACAAGGGCTTCCGTTAATTTTTTATAATTACCGGCTCACTCCCCAATTTAGCCTCTGAAAACCCCATGATTTCTGACCAGGATTACGACGTTATTGTTATTGGTGGCGGCCATGCCGGTACCGAAGCTGCGCTAGCCGCCGCCCGCCGTGGCGCGCGCACGCTACTACTGACACAAAACCTCGACACCATTGGTCAGATGTCCTGCAACCCGGCCATCGGCGGTATCGGCAAGAGCCACCTGGTGAAAGAGATCGACGCTCTCGGCGGCGCCATGGCGCAGATCACCGACCGGGCGGGTATCCAGTTTCGGGTACTTAACGCCAGCAAGGGCCCGGCGGTAAGGGCCACCCGTGCCCAGGCAGACCGGCAGCTCTACCGCACCGAAACTCGTCGCCGGGTAGAAGCGACCGCCAATCTGGATCTATTTCAGCAGTCCGTGGAAGACCTGTTAGTAGAAGGCGACCGCATCACCGGCGTGGTCTGCAAGATGGGGCTGACCTTTAAAGCCCGCACCGTGGTGCTGACCACAGGCACCTTCCTCGGTGGCGTGATTCACATTGGCGAAGAACATTATGGCGGTGGCCGCGCTGGCGACGCCCCAGCGAACGCGCTGGCAACCCGGCTACGCGAATTGGCCCCCCGGGTCGGTCGACTTAAAACCGGCACCCCGCCGCGCATTGATGGCCGCAGCATTAATTACGACTCGCTCAAAGCCCAGCATGGTGACCAGCCGTTGCCGGTCATGTCCTACCTGGGACGGGTTGAGGAACATCCCGAGCAGGTCGCCTGCCACATTACCCACACCAACGAACAGGCCCACGACATTATTCGCGGCGGCCTCGACCGCTCGCCCATGTATAGCGGCCAGATAGAGGGTGTCGGCCCCCGCTACTGCCCGTCGATCGAAGACAAAGTGGTACGGTTTGCCGAGCGCAACGCCCACCAGATATTTATTGAGCCGGAAGGACTCAATACCCACGAGGTTTACCCCAACGGCATTTCAACCAGCCTGCCGTTTGATGTGCAGCAGGCGTTTATTCGCACCATCGTCGGGTTTGAGCAGGCCAAAATCATCCGTCCCGGCTACGCCATCGAATACGATTTTTTCGATCCCCGCGACCTACGACCTACCCTGGAAACCAAAGCCCTGCAGGGACTCTTCTTTGCCGGACAGATTAACGGCACCACCGGCTACGAGGAAGCCGCCGCCCAGGGGTTACTGGCAGGCATTAATGCCGCTGCCCAGGCGCTGGAGATCGACAGCTGGACACCCGGCCGTGACCAGGCCTACCTCGGCGTACTCGTGGATGACCTGATTACTCAGGGCACCCAGGAACCCTACCGAATGTTCACTTCTCGGGCGGAATACCGCCTGCTGCTGCGCGAAGATAATGCCGACCTGCGGTTAACCGAAATCGGTCGACAACTGGGGCTGGTCGATGACCATCGCTGGCAGGTTTTCTGCGAAAAGCGCGACACGGTTAGCGCCGAAATAACCCGGCTCTCCAGAACCATTATTCGCCCCCAGCAGGTCGCGCCAGAACAGGCCACCGAAGTGCTCTCCGGTCCTCTTAATCGAGAAACCTCACTGCATGACCTGCTACGCCGGCCAGACGCCGACTACCATTCCTGTCTCTTATACACATCTGACGCTGCCGACGAAGAGGATAGTGTAG
>CAJXVN010000071.1 GCA_913060775.1 uncultured Gammaproteobacteria bacterium
ACGAGATGTAGAGAGGTCTCGTGGGCTCGGAGATGTGTATAAGAGACAGAATTTTGGCTGACTCGTTGCAGAATTCCGGTTCAGGTGCGGTTATTGATGAGGGTGAGCTTAGCCGCACTTGTCCGGTCTGTCAGGAACCAAATCAGTGTGGATTACTGGCCAACTCCAGCGAACCCTGCTGGTGTGTACAGGTTGAGGTTTCCGACCAGGCGTTGGCCGCCGTTCCAGCCAATATGCGTGGTCGCGCCTGTCTCTGTGAAAGCTGTTTAAAAGGATGAGTGATCGTCACCCGCCAGCGGCATCCGCCGCGGCACTCATTGAGGAATGGTTGCCGGATTTGGTAAAGACCGCCAGGGCCGGAGCGGTGCTTGACCTGGCCTGCGGCTCCGGTCAAAACGGGTTGCGTCTGGCGCAGCAGGGCGCCCAGGTGGTGTTCGCCGATCGAAATCAGTCTGCGCTTGATGATTGCCGGGCAGGACTGGCGAGTCTGGCTTCACGGGATCACCCGAGTAGCTGCTGGTCAGTCGATTTTGAAGCCGTCAATTCAGCCCCGTTATCCGGTCGCCAGTTTTCAGTAATACTGGTGTTTCGTTACCTGCACCGGCCCCTGATACCGGCGATTCGAGACGCACTTATGCCGGGGGGGGTCATTGTCTACGAGACTTTTACGACCGAAAACCGTCAGTTCGGCCGACCCAACAATGCCGATTACCTGCTAAACCCCGGCGAGTTACGCGGATGGTTCGATGACTGGGAAGTGCTGCATTATGCGGAGCCGGTGGAACCGCCACCGATTGCCCGCGCGGTTGCCCAGCTGGTTGCAAGAAAGCCTGAAAATTACTGAGCGAGACTGCGCTAATGAATTCGGCAAGTTATTGGGTTGCGGGTCGGAGAATTGGTACGGGGTAAATTGAATTCGATAGTTGAATGGTTGCCGGCGGTTATCGACAGCGTTGCTTTGCTGGACTGAAAGATTGCATAAAGACAGGTGAGGGCCAGAACGGGTTCTGGTTGGACTATTCTGTTGGGGAAGATAAATGGCAGTAAAAATTTTTAAACCTTTGGCGCTGAGCACGGTGATTCTGATGGCGGCCTGCTCGGGCGAGGGCGACCAGCCCCCCAAAGAATCGGTTTTTCAGGATCAGGTAGAGACCATCGATAAGGCCAGAGACGTTGAAAAAATGCTACACAACAGCAGCAAAAAGCAGCGCGAGGCTATCGGCGAGCTTTAATCCCCGGTTGAGCTTGCCCAGAGGCACTATCTGCTCAGCTGGTTCAATCTAGTGGTGCAGCAGATAACGTCCCTGGGCTTGCCGAAGGGCGTTCCTGAACCGTAACAGGTCCAAGGGAGTGGTGCTCCCGGACGACGCTGACCCGCAGCCCGAAGGCTAGCCGATCAGGCAGTGTTGCCGGTCTCACCTTTCGCCATGAGTTCCGCCTGCTTCCCAGCAGCATAGCCGCCGTCAATCGGTACCAGCGCCCCGGTGATATAGCCGGCGTCATCCGATGCCAGAAAGGCAATGAGCTTGGCCGCCTCGGCAGGCTCACCGGCCCGACCCCAGGGGCAAAATTGTTCACCCATGTCTTCGAATCCGGGATTGGTTTCCATCCATCCCAGAATTCGTGGCGACAGCATCATCCCCGGCATGATGGCATTAACCCGAATTTTGTCCGGTGCGCAATCCACTGCCATGGCCCGGGAGAGGGTGTTGATGGCGCCTTTTGCCGCCGAATAGGCCGCATTACGGTTGCCCGGCAATATGGCGCCGACTGATGAGGTATTGATGATGACGCCGCCGCCCCGCGCTCGGAGCATCGGAATGGCGTATTTTGAACAGCGGTAGACCGTGTTGAGGTTGGTGTCGATGGTGATATTCCACTCATCCTCGCTGGCCTCTTCGACAGTGCCGAAAAACCGAGTGCCGCCGCAGACATTGACCAGTATGTCCAGTCCACCGTAGGTTGATTCGGCGAGGGCCAGGGCCCGTTTAATGTCGGTAACGTCAGTGGCATCCATCACTGTTGCAACCGCCTGACCATTAGCGGCGACGATGTCCGCTGCTGTTTGATCGCCTAACTTTTTATCCAGCTCGCCGACCACCACCGACGCGCCGCGACGGCCGAACTCCAGGGCGCTTTCTCGACCAATACCGGCTCCGGCCGCAGTGATTAATACAACTTTGCCCGTGTAATCGCTCATGACTCCTCTCCCTCATTAAGTTTTTATCGGTTTTGATTGTTTTTGGCTGGCGTCAGTGCCGTTGGTTAGCGGGTCCCCGTTCGTAGTTTGGTCGTTGCCGATTTGCGCAGCTCATTACGCCGTTTGCGGATCTGCTCCATGATCTCGTCGGTGGGACGTACCACATCGGGATAACCGGTGAGGGGTTCCGTGGCATCAATGCCCATCTTCTGCCAGGTGGGGGATCCGTATTTTTCTCTCGACGGACCGGTGGTGCAGTAACCATCACCCTTGATGACGTCCCTTTCCGGAGAACAGCGAGTACCGATTGCCCAGTAGACCCGTTCGGCATCGCGGGGATTAATATCCGCATCGACGACGATTACGGTCTTTACCACCCGGTTGGTCCAGAGTGAATAGATGATGTGCTTGGCCTGCTCTTCAAAGGTTTTTTTCAGGCTGACAATGACCGTCATCATGTCCGGTGGACAGTAAACCTCTTTCACCGTGGGGGCGACGTCGCTGCGCAGTTTGGCCAGAAATCCCGCCTCGCCGGCAAGCTGACCCAGCATATGAGTCTCTGTGGGCGGTATGCCCAGATAGCTGAATAGAAAGAGGTGGTCGAGGCGGTGGGTAGCATGGTGGAAGTTAACCACCGGTTGCTGCTCAATGGTGCTGTAATAGCCGGGATACTCACCGTACTGGCCTTCGGTCTCCAGTTCTCCTGGGGGGATAATGCCCTCGAGTACGAGTTCGCAATTAGCGGGGACTTCCAGGTCGAGGGTGTCGCACTTGACCATGGGAATGGCCTCGCCGCGCATGGCGCTGGCCAGTTCAATCTCGTCATCGCCCAGATTCAGCCCGGGCACCTGCGAGGCGATGTAAAGCATGGGATCGGCGCCGATTGCGACCGCGATCTCCATCGGCTTTCCCAGGGCTTCGTACTTTTTGCGAATCACGCCGCAATGGGCCGGTGGGTTGGACCAGATACCGGTGCGATTATCGCCCTTCAGCATCATCCGGTTGATCGACATATTACGTCGGCCGGTTTCCGGGTCTTTGACAATGACCAGGCCGTAATTAATGAAGGCGCCGCTATCCTGCTGGTTGGCGACAATCGGCGGCACCAGACTCTGTAAGTCGAACTGGTCGCCCGATAAGGTGACCTGTTTGCAGACGGCGTCTTCGACCAACGGTAAATCAGACAGGGGTTTGCGGCGGACTTTTTCTGAGTAGGATTCAATCAGCGCCGGTTCTTCGACTTCCATTGCCATGGCCACCCGTTCACGGGTGCCAAGAATGTCCGTAAGCACCGAACCCTGGTGACCGATGACGTTGGTAAACAGCAGCGCAGGCCCTTTTTCGTCGAGGTTCTCCCGGCAAATTGCGCCGAGCTCCTGGTCCGGGTCAACCGGTGCATCAATTGTTAGCAGCTCTCCGGCTGCGTCTAGTCGCGCCATAAACTGGCGTAAATCAGCGTAAGCCATCGTTTTCTCCTCCTCAGGATTTAACGTTACCGATTATGCCTGAATAGCCCGTGTCGGCTAGTTCCCTCTGGAGAGACTCTGCTCAAACAGCGTGGACAGGTATTGTTTAGTTGGGCAAGCCGAATGGTTGCGTTATTTTTTGGTAAAACGGATGCTGTCCGTGTAAGACTCTCGGTAACCAATCAAAGGAGGAGTATTTCATTGGCTAATAACCCTGATCGAGCGATTACGGTCGAGTTTTTTCACGATGCGCTATCGGCGTGGGCGTTTCCGTTTTCTCGCCGTCTGCGTGAGTTTGTCGAACAGCATCCCAATGTGACGGTTAACCACCGGGTCTACCCCATGGCCGAAACCCCGGATTTTTTCAGTAAGCTATTTCCAGATCCAGTTGCTGCCAAGCAGGAAGTAGTGATGGAACACTGGCTGGAAGCGCGGGACATAGAAGGGGACACGCGAATTGATTGCGATCTGATGATGACCCGGGATTTTCCCTATCCCTACTCGATTCCTAATGCACTGGGTGCCAAAGCGGCCGAGTTGCTTGGCGGGCAGGGGGCTCACTGGGATTTTTTTGATCGGGTCCAGCTTGCCCATCTTTCAGAATGCCGCAACATTGCCGATTACGACGTGCTGGCTGACTGCGCCCGATCGGTTGGGCTGGAAGAACAGGCCTGGCGTGACGCAGTGCAGAGCGACAAGGCTAAACAGATGGTGCAGGCTGACATGAAAACCGCGGAGCGATACGGGATTTTGAGAAATCCTGCGCTGGTGGCAGAGGGCAGTTTTCAGTTGCCCGGCGAGTGTCGATCGATCCTCGGTTTCCGTATCACCACCGAAGCGCTCGAGCGCTGGTATGCGGACGTTCAGCGTCGGCTGGGGATGGGGTATTCGGTGCTCGATTAAAGCCTGTCACGATTGCGCCAGGCGTCGATTAATAATTTGAGGAAATAATAATGAACGCGGACCATAAATCCCGGTTGGAACAGTTTATGGAGGGTTTGCAACGTCGCAATCCCGGCGAGCTTGAGTTTCATCAGGCTGTCTATGAAGTTGCGACCAGCATTATTCCGTTTATTGCTGACAAGCCGGAGTACGACGAGGCGCAGATACTCGAACGGCTAACCGAACCGGACCGCATCATTATCTTTCGTGTTGGCTGGGAAGATGATGAAGGCAACATTCGTGCAAACCGTGGTTACCGAGTACAGCACAACAATGCGATAGGCCCTTACAAGGGGGGGATTCGTTTTCATCACAACGTCACTTTGAGTGTGCTCAAGTTTCTGGCGTTTGAGCAGACCTTTAAAAACAGTCTCACGGGCCTGCCTATTGGCGGCGCTAAAGGGGGTGCGGATTTCAACCCAAAAGGAAAATCCGAACGCGAAATTATGCGTTTCTGCCAGGCATTTATGACCGAACTCTATCGCCACATCGGCCCCTACACTGATGTGCCTGCCGGCGACATCGGGGTTGGGGGTCGCGAGATCAGTTACATGTTTGGTCAGTACAAGCGGATCATGAATCAGTTCACCGGAGTGCTTACCGGCAAGGGGCTATCCTTTGGTGGCAGTGAGATTCGTGTGGAAGCGACCGGCTATGGCGCGGTCTATATGATGGAGGACATGCTCAAACACGTGGGTGAATCGATCGAGGGCAAAGAGGCCGCCATATCCGGGTCGGGTAACGTTGCCCAGTATGCGGCCGAAAAATTGATGGCTCTCGGCGCTAAAGTCGTGACCCTGTCGGATTCCAGTGGTTACATCTACGACAAAGATGGGCTAACTGCCGATAAACTTAGTTTTGTTCAGGAATTGAAAAACCAGCGTCGTGGCAGGATCAGCGAGTACGCGCAGGAGTTTGGGGTGAAGTTTGTTGAAAACAAACGGCCCTGGGAAGTTCCCTGCGACCTGCGCTACCCTGTGCCACCCAGAATGAAATTGATATAGACGACGCCAAAATGTTGATAAAAAACGGGGTGAGATCGGTTTCTGAAGGGGCTAATATGCCCAGTTCTCCGGCTGCGATGGAGGCATTTCAAAAGGCCGGCGTGCTATTTGCTCCCAGTAAAGCGGCTAACGCCGGTGGAGTTGCCGTCTCGGGCCTGGAAATGACCCAGAACAGTATGCGATTGGCCTGGGATCGGGATGAACTTAACCACCGGCTGCGCCAGATAATGTCTGGTATTCATGATCAGTGCGTGGAGTACGGGGCGACTGACAAGGGTATCGATTATGTGCAGGGTGCCAATGTGGCTGGTTTTATTAAGGTCGCTGACGCTATTATTGCCTACGGGGTGATGTAAGTCGTTAGTGTCTTGTATGATTAGGCGGTAGACTCGGTTCCAGGGATAACGAAAGTAAAAACATGGACAGGAAATCACATTATGAGTAGCCAACCCTCCGCTAGCGACCGCATCAGCACCCTGACGAGGGTGCTGTTAAGCCTGCTGTTCCTGTTTATTTATTCCGGGTTGCTGGTGCTCATCGGCCTGGTCAGTGCAGTAGGGCTGCTGGTCGCGCTGGTGACAGGTAAACGGCCACCCATCGCGTTGACTCGGTTAGCAGACCGCACGGTTTGTTATAGCGGGCAAATTGCCAACTATTTAATTTGGGTGGATGGAGAAGCCCCGTTTCCATTCAACCCGTTACCGCCAGCTAGTGACCTTTTTACTCAGCGCATCGATGGGGCAACTAGTGATTACGTGGGGGCTGACGACGCGACCATTACCTCGGTGGGCGGAAATGCAGACGCGGGCACTTATGCAGACGCAGAGGATGAAACCTTCGTCAGCAGTTCCACAAAGGACGCCCCTCAGACTGAGGGAGCAATGGACCTTGAACTCGGCGACGACGGCGCTGACGAAATCGGTGAAGATGAGACCACTCAGCTAAACCCGGACAAGGATCCAGAAGAGCTGCTAGACGACACCGTGTTACAGCCTCCCAAAAGTGAGGAATCGATCGACCGGGCCCGGACCGAATCGGCGATACCCGCGACCGACGACGATGAGTCTGACGCGGAAGAGGCACCTGAGACGGAGACGGAGACGGAAACCAGTGGCGCTAAATCAGCCACCGTTAAAGATGAATCCCTGACCAGCCAAAAGTAACCGAGCCCGCGTTCAATTGTGCAACCGGATGATCAACCCGCTGGATTTGCATCGAGCGGGTTGAATCGATCAATCATCCGGCGGTTGCCGATTAGTTAGGCCTCACCTGCACGCCCGCCAGGGCCTCCGTTGGCTGGTTGTTCTGGATGGCGATCTCACCGTTCACAATCACCGTGTCGATTCCCCGTGCGGCGGCCACCAGCCGACGAGCACCGCCCGGCAGGTCAAATTGCGGCGTCGCAAAGCGGTCGCTGCCGACCGTTTCGGGATCAAGTATCACCACGTCAGCTGCCATACCAACAGCCAGTTTGCCGCGATCCGGAAAACCCAGAAAATTTGCCTGATCCAGAGTGATACGGCGGACAGCATATTCCATCGTCAGCGCCTTACGTTCCCGCACCCAGGTGCCCAGTAGCCAGGTGGCGTAGCCGGCATCGCAGAGTTGGTCGACGTGGGCACCGCTATCGGAAACGCCGATTAGCGTGCGTTCGTCCGTGATCAGATTTTTGACCCAGGTTTCATCAATGTTGGCGATGTCGTACATGTAACGCAGGTCATAGTCGTAATCGAGCGCTAGATCCAGAAATACGTCCAGCGGGTGTTTGTTCTGCTCCTTGGCGATAGCCGCGATCGAGCGCCCGGTAAACTGTTCTAACTCCGGGTTACTAAACTCCTGTAATTCCACCCGGTTCCAGCCATTGCCGAAGACGCCGCCCTGAGCATCCAGCCGCGCTTTTTTGCGGAATTCTTCATCGCGGTAGGCTTTTTTCTGCTCCTCCCGTGGCAAGTTGATAACCCCGTGAAAACTTTCTCGGTCCGCAAACAGAAAGGGTTTGCTCAGTTCCAGTTGGGTCATAAAGGGTCGGCAGGAGACCTGCGGCACCGCACCGCGGGCATGAAGGTCCTGCGTTCTGTCCAGGGTTTCGCCAACCACTGACGGATCATCGGGCGGCACCAGCAGAAAAGCCCAGGTGACCGGTCGCTGGCTTTCGGTGAGTAGGAAATCAATCAGTTCATAACCAGCATCATCCATCTTGCCGCTGGCGCCGCCACAGGCCACCTGAATTAAACCGCGGCCATAATCCCGCAGCACATGGGCATAGGCGGTCAACTCTTCACGACTAGCCAGCCGGCAACAGAGTGGTCGCCCTTCAAAACCAATGTGTTGCTTTAACACGGTAAAACTAAAGCCCATGGCGCCGGCTTCCATTGCCTCCCTGAGCAACCGGGCCATTTCCGCGATTTCGTCGGGGGTGCCGGCCCGCTCCAGCGCCGCTTCACCCATTACATAGTGTCGTAATGCCGACAGGGGCAGTAAAAATCCCAGATTGATTCCGGTGCCGCGATCAAAGGCGGCTTTCATGAATTCCGGATAACTTTGCCAGTCCCAGCTGATACCGGCCTTCAACACCTCGTAGGGAATTGCCTCAACGTTGACCAGGTCATGGGTAGCGATTTCCCGGCTTTCCGGTTTGCAGGGAGCAATGCCAACGCCGCAATTACCCATCACCACCGTGGTGACCCCGTGGGCTGATGAACTGGTGAGGGTTTGATCCCAGCAGATCTGCGCGTCGTAATGGGTGTGTGGATCGATAAATCCCGGCGTGACTACCCGGTCCGTGGCATCCAGGGTGATATCACCATCATCCAGATGAGTGCCGATGGCCGTTATCTTGCCATCTTCAATGGCGATATCGCCGATAAACCCTGGCTCTCCGGTGCCGTCAACAATGCGACCATTTTTAATTACGATTGTGTTGCCCATAGATAGGTCTCCCTGTGTCGGAATTCGATGCTGAAAGCTGGCTTAGGAATAGTCTTCTCTTTTTCGCCAACAATCAGTGTTGATGATAATCACGATACGTTTGCCGCAAGGCTGTTTTGTTGTATTTGCCAACGGTGGTTTTTTCCACGACTTCCACCAGCTCTACATCCGGCACCATCCATTTTTCCAGTCGGGTGAGCATGAAATCGCGAAGCTCATCGGCGCTAACCGCCGCACCGTTTTCTATCTGGCTGACCAGCGCCAGCGGGCGTTCGCCAAACTCACGGTGGGGTACGCCGATCACACAGGCCTCCCGCACGGCATCATGGGCTTCAAGGGTCTGCTCCAGCAGCAGGGACGGAATCCACTCACCGCCCGATTTAATCATGTCCTTGCTGCGAGTCTTGAACGAATAGCTATTATCCGGATTGTGTACGCCCATATCCCCGGTGCAGAGCCAACCGTCATCGGTAAACAGGGCAGCGGTGTTCTCTGGATCGCGAAAGTACTCGGGGATGACGTGCCAACCTTTTAATTGCATCTCGCCTAAGGTTTCGCCGTCCTGAGGGACGAGGTTTCCGTCTGCGCCCATGATTCTGGTCTGGCAACCGACCAGTGGCATGCCAGCGTTATCGCGCATCAGCTCAAACGCCACTTCCAGTGGGTAGTCGGGAATATCGTCAAAAAAGGCGGCCGTATGGTCGGCAAGCGACTCTGCCATGCCGTGTCCGCCACTGCGAAACTTGCCCAGAGCGGTAAAGCGTTCAACCATTTCCGCCGGCACTGTATCGCCGCCAAATCCGGAATGGCGAATGCTGGACAGGTCATAGTTGTGCTCGTCTGCCGCCTCCAGCAGCATTTTCCCCATAATTGGATTGGCTAAAAACCGGGTGACTTTTTCATCCTGAATTAGCTGACCGAACACGTTTCCATCGGGATGGGCGCCCGGTATAACCATTTTGGCGCCAACGATAAAGGCGTCCATTGGCAGGTTAAATGCGTGGCCGTGAAACATGGGTGGCGTAATGAAAAATACGTCATGACCGCTGTAGGGGCCCATTGACTGACACGATTGCCGCGTTAACGCCCGTAACACTAAAAATCGGCTGGAGTAGGGGCAGCCCTTGGGACGTCCGGTGGTGCCGCCGGTAAAACAGACCGCCACTGTGTCGTTTTCATCCAGATCATCAGGAAACCGATAATCGGCGGGAGCGCCGTCAATGAGTGCCTCGTAATCGTGTAGCGGTGCCAGACTGGTTTGCGGTGCCGGCGTGTCGCTTACCCATACAAAATGTTCAATGGTATTGGCTCCTGCGGCCACCAGCTGTTCCGCCAGTGGCAGGAAGGACTCTTCCACGAACAGGATTCTGTTTTTTGCCAGGTTGCTCATGTAGACCAGGGAATCGACCCCCAGCCGAAAATTAAGGCCCTGGTAAATGGAACCCTTGCAAACCGTCGCGTAATCGATTTCCAGGTGCTGGTAGGTGTTCCATCCGAGCACGCCGACGCCGTCTCCTCGGCCCACACCGAGGGCTTCCATCGCGCCGGCAAGACGGCGGATACGCCGGTAATAGTCCGCATAGGTGTATCGGTGTTCGCTGTCGGGCCCAGTGCGAGCGACTATTTCGCGGTCAGGGAATAGCGTCGCGGCCCGTTCAACCACGTGGTTAACCAGTAGGGGTTCCATCAGCTCCTCCGTCCATTGGGGTGAACTCAGCTATGTCACGCCTTGCCCATGCCGAGTTTCTTTTATTTTTAGGAGGCTATCTTATCGGGGTGATTGCTCCGCGCGTCAAGCCCGTGAGATGCGGACGATTAAAAATGTCACGGGTGGCGGAGGAATACCGGATTAACGACGGCTAACGAGGTGGTTGGCTTTGACGAGTTAGTCGTTATTATGGGCGCGCGACTAACAGGATTCGGAGAGGTAGAGATAACTAATTAAAGCTATTTTCCAGCCATTAAAGTCGTAGCTAATAAAGTTAATCTAATTGATTAAAATAAATTTATAACTAACTGTATTTAAATAAAAAATAAAGAGGTTTATATGAGCAAATATGACACGGTCAACGTTGAAGTAGCCGACTACGTGGCGACTGTCACCCTGAACCGGCCAGAGAAGAAAAACTGCATGAGTCCGGCGCTACACGCGGAAATGTTCGACGTTATGAAGAACATGGACTGGAAAAAAGTCAAAGTCCTGGTGATTACCGGAGCGGGGCCTTCTTTCTGTGCCGGCATGGATTTAGAGCAGTGCTTTCTGGAACCCTTTGATGACCCGGAAGCCATGGAAGAGATCAACACCAACGGCTTTGGCTGGTTCACGGCCATCAAAAGCTGCCCGGCAGTGACCATCGCCAAGGTAAATGGCTGGTGTTTTGGTGGCGGCATGGAGCTGGCCGGTATTTGTGACATCGTGATTGCCGCCAACGAGAGTGTCTGGGGTCTGTCTGAAGTTAATTTTGGTATTTTTCCCGGTGGCGGCACTACCTGGTCCTATGCCCACAACATGCCGGCTCGCAAGCAGGCGCTCTACTACGCACTAACGGCCGAAACCTTTACCGGTGTTGAGGGTGTAGGCCTTGGCTACGTGACTCGCGCGGTGCCGCTGGCTGAACTGGATGCGGAGTGTGACCGGGTGGTCGGCATGCTCACCAACAAGGGCCGTATCGTGCTCACCAAAACCAAAGAAGTTTACGAGAAGGTTAAATGGCTGGATTTTGAACCGGCCATTGACTACGAAATGGCCAAACTCTGGGAGCTTTCCCGCGAGACCAACGATGATTGGGTTCGTACCGCACTGGCGTCCTTTAAAAAACGCGAATTCAAGCCCGGAACTCAGACCTATAAACTGACCAAGGACGTCTAAATCATGGAATTCGACTTTACTGAAGAGCAGATGATTCTGCGCGACCTGTGTCAGAAAATCGCCGGCGATTTTCCGGAGGAATACTGGGCCGGTATCGAAGATGACCAGCGCTTTCCACGGGAATTCTGGGATGCAGTGACCGAACAGGGATTGCTGGGAATTCCGCTGCCCTGTCTCTTATACACATCTGACGCTGCCGACGAAGAGGATAGTGTAGATCT
>CAJXVN010000072.1 GCA_913060775.1 uncultured Gammaproteobacteria bacterium
CGAGATGTAGAGAGGTCTCGTGGGCTCGGAGATGTGTATAAGAGACAGACTATAAGCAATACGCGGATAAACTCACACCCGGCACTCAGGCGCTGTTTGAGCGTTATCCAGAAAGTTTTAAGATGAATATCTATCCGACTCGTCGAAGTGCTTCGTTTCCGGACGCTTATTATGAAAATTCCATCTGGAATGCGAGTAACACGGAGTTTGTTGGCAGCGACAACCCTACTCTGGCTGAACGGAGTGTGAAAAAGGAGAGCTAACGGGGCGCCGGTGTCTGGTTTCCGATTCCGAAAACTGCGGGTGAAGCGCTGTGGAATCACACCTATTTTTACTGGGGTAAATCCTTTTCCGCCACGGCCTACGGGATGAATGTATTTGCCGATGGCAGCTACGCGGATCACATGAAAAAAGATCGGTGGCTGATGCCCTGGGCGATGAGCGCTGACGAAATTCCGGAAAGCGATTATTTTAAAACCAAAGGCGGCGGTGCACTCTGGTGCGGGAGTCAGGAAGATGTCTACCCGCCTAGGACGGCCGGGCAGATGTTTGGCGGCTGCAACACCTGGGAGCAGAATGATTTCGACGCCTACCTTTATATCCCTGGTCAGCGTCGGGTGCGCAAGGCTCCAGAAATCGGTTTTTACGATAGCCCCGGTACTGGTTCTGATGGGTTGCGTACCGCCGATCAGAGGTTCCTCTGGGCGATCACTGGTGGTGAAGAGTGGTATGAGTTTGATGAACTTAAAAAAGGTGAGTACTACGCGCCTTATAACTCTTACAAAATGGCTCAACCCGGTGTGACTTTTGATGACCTGGCACGTCCGGGCCATATAAACCCTGAGTACAAGCGCTATGAATTGCACCGTTTATGGGTGGTTGAAGGACGAACCCGCCCGCAATTTCGTCACTTGAGCCCGCATCGTTCGGTCTATTCTGACGAGGACACCTGGGCTGCCCTGAGTGCCGATATGTATGATGCCCAAGACAATATGTGGCGTGTTTCTGAGTCATATAACATTAATTTTTATGACCATAAACTCAACTACTTCTGGGGTGATGCGCATATGGATATTATTTCCGGACGCTATGCCTGTGTGAATTCGTTTTACAACATTGGTATCAAGGACGGCAATGGTCCGCCCGTGTTTAACAAAGATCCGGGCTGGAGCTATCAGACTCCCGCTGGGTTGCGTAAGCACGGAGTTCGGTAATCTAACGGTGCCAGCATGAACTAAAAGCCGCAGCCGGGTTCTCCGGCTGCGGCTTTTTTTTGTCTATTAGAACTTGACCGGACGTTGACGGTAAGGCGAATTTTTCTCGGTTTGCGCTGGCGGTTTTTGTTCGAGGGTGGCCGACAGTAAGTCGCCAAAAAAGGGTGTTTAGGGTGCCGACTGGCCCAACCTCTGTTTCGAGACTACTTACAAGGGAGATTATGTATGAACCGCCCCTCTTTTGATGGCCTGTCACAGGCTGAAGCAAACCACATTCAGCTCTATTCTGATCCGCAGATGTTTGAGCTGGAACTGGAACAAATTTTCTATTCGACCTGGGTTTATATCGCTCATGAAAGCGAGGTTCCCGAGGTAGGGGATTTTAAGACCACGTTCATTGGTCGGATGCCAGTGATTTTGACTCGCGGAGAAGATCAGAAAATCAATGTGCTCATCAATCGCTGCACCCATCGGGGTTCAACTGTTTGCGCAGAAGAGCGGGGAAATCGGCAGCAGTTCGTCTGTCCGTATCACGCCTGGACATTTAATCTTGATGGCGGGCTTGACGGTGTGGGTTTACCCAGTGGTTATAACGATGGTGAAATTGATTACGATGTATTGAGTCTGCAAACGGTTGATCGTTGGGATAGTTATCGGGGCTTCATTTTTGCCACCTTGTCAGCCACGGCGAGACCGTTTGAACAGAATATTGGCGAGGCAAAAAAGTACATCGACTATTACTGCGATCTGTCACCGACGGGCGAAATCACGGTGGGTAAAACCGGCATTTATAAGCAGAAGTATCAGGGTAACTGGAAAATTCAACTGGAGGGTAGTGTCGAGGGCTATCACGTTTGGCATACGCACAAAAACGCCGTTGATGTGATGGCCCGAGAGGTGCCACTGATGAAGGAGTACCCGCGTCTGCCGGTGAAGGCGTTTGACCTGGGGTATGGCCATAATGTCATTGAGAACTATACCCTTACCGATGAACAGGTTTTCGAGCGCTGGCCCAAAGAGTTTGTCGATACCTTGATAGCAGCTCATGGGGTTGAAAGAGCGATGAATGCGTTACGACACCGCTTTAATCTGGTGCTGTTTCCCAACTTTGCCCTGCTTGAATACCACGTGCGGGTGATACGACCGATGGCAGTTGATCAAACCGAAGTACGTACTTATCACACCTCGCTGGTGGGGGCGCCGGCCGAGATGAATCAGCGGAGGGTCCGCGAGCATGAGTTTTTCTATGGGCCCGCTGGATTTGGGGGGCCGGATGATTACGTGATTTTTGATCGTATTCAGCGCGGTTATCAGGCATCGAGTGCTGAATGGGTGCTATTCAATCGTGGCTATAAAAGTGAGCAGACCGATCCGGACGGTATTCGGTCCGGACAGCACACACAGGAGACTCAGCAGCGCGCGCCCTACTATGAATATCGCCGGCTCATGTCGATATCGGGCGATGAAAACCGACTGGCTGAGTTTTTACCTCACGCCGGTAAGCAACAGGAGGTGAGCGGATGACTCAGCAGGAGGCAGAACAGTTCCTGTTTGCAGAAGTTGGCCTGCTGGATAAGCGCGACTATCAGGGTTGGCGTGACCTGTTTGCAGCAGAGGGCGTTTACTGGGTTCCGGTCAATGACACTGAGGCGGACCCACAGCTCAACTGTTCCGTGATCTACGCCGGCGCTGCACAGCTGGATGATCGCCTGGAAAGAGCCACCAGTAGCTATTTCTGGGCGGATCAACCAGCGATAAAAAGTGTGCACACGGTCTCAAATGTTTCGGTCGTCGCTGGCAAAAATACGGATGAGATAACCCTGCTCGCCAATCAGGTCGTTTACCTTTTTCGAGATAATGATCAGCGTCGGGATCAGGGGCTCGAAATTCTGCCCGCCAGTTCTGAGTATCGGCTTAACCGGATTGATCAAAGCTGGAGGATTGGCCTGAAAAAATTAAATTTTCTGCAGGCAGACGGGTATTTACCCTTATTGCCCGCGTTTGTATAAAGTGGGGGTGAGAGGCGGCCTATAAAAGATGACTGGGTAACCCCGGCTGAGTTAGGTGGTTACGCCTATTCCAGTTGAGTGGCTAGATTAAGAAAAACTAAGTTTTTTAAGAGGAGAGGATGAAAATGGATGCAAGGGTAACTGAACCGCGGATTGCGCGGGATTTCGACAAATACGTTGATGAACGGCTCGATGAGGGCGTATTCCGTGTACATCTGGATACTTTCAGGGACCCGGAATTATTTGAGCTTGAAATGGAGTATATCTGGGAGAAAACCTGGATATTTCTGGGCCACGACGCACAGATTCCCGAGGCTAATGATTTCGTAACCACTCAGATTGGCCGCCAGCCGGTTATTCTGCAGCGTGGAGACGACGGTGTGGTTCGGGCGTTTCTCAATCACTGTACTCACCGGGGCCCCCGGTTGTGTAAAACACAGCGCGGTAACACCAGTCGCCATACCTGCCCCTATCACGGCTGGATGTTCGATAGTCAGGGCAAGTGTCTGATGGTGACGGATGAAGATGCCGGCGGCTACAGCGACACGTTTAAAGCAATGAGCCACGACCTGCATCAGATAGCCCGATTAGAAAGCCATCGCGGGTTTTACTGGGGCAGCCTTACCAGTGATGTGCCGACACTGGCGGAGTATCTGGGAGACGCGACGGTTTTTATCGATGCCTGGATTGACCAGTCACCTAATGAACTCGAGTGGGTGAAAGGCGATGCCAATTTCACCTACGACGGCAACTGGAAAATGGTGCTGGAGAACTGTCTGGATCTCTACCACGCCAAAACACTGCACGCGAGTTTTGGCAACGCGGTGTTAAACCGGTTTAAAAACATGGGCGAGGATGAGCGCAAGGCCATCAATCTGGATGATTTTGTTAACGCTACCGCCAACGTTTCTTATTACAACTTTGAAAATGGTCACGGAGCACTCTGGATTCATAACCAGTCAAACCAGGAAGACCGGCCGAGCTATGCGATGTATCAGGAAATGGAAGCACGGGTAGGGTCCAAACGTGCCGAAATGATGCTCAGTGGCAAGGTGGCGGAGATTTTTCCCAGCATTCTGTTTGTTGAAAGTGCCACTTTCCAGATGCGAATGATCCGGCCAATCAGTGTGGATAAAACAGAAGTTTATGCCTTCTGTCTCGCACCAAAAGGAGAGCCAGCGGAAGCAAGGGCGCTCCGGATTCGCCAGTATGAGGATTTTTTCAGCACCTCCGGTCTGGCAACGCCGGATGATACCGCCGTTTATCGCGCAGCTCAGGAGGGTCATCAAGCTCGCGTGCTTGAGTGGAATCAGGGATACCACCGGGGCATTGAGCAGTTGCAGCAAGGGCCGGATGAGAAAGCAAAGGAGATGGGTTTTAACCCAACCCTGTCTATTCACGGCTCAATTGCTATGCAGAGTGAGGCGGTCTACATCGGGCCTTATCGCGAGTGGTTAAAAAAAATGAAAACCGGGCAGGATAATGCCCTGGCAAAGCTTTGAGGGGAGCTGAAATGGATGACCTGCAGTTGCAGCATGAGGTGAGTCAGCTTTTATACCGAGAAGGGCTGGCGCTGGATCGCCAGCATTGGGATGAGTGGCTGGATCTGTTTACCGACGATGTCGTGCTCTGGATACCTTCCTGGATAACGGAGCACGAACAGATTAGTGATCCGCAAACTGAAATTTCCCTGCTTTATTTGAACGGTAAAAACTATTTAAAGGAGCGCACGGAACGGGTCGTGAAAGGCATGTCCCCGGCATCCGTACCGATGCCCAGAACCTGTCATGCCGTGAATAATATTGTGATTGAGGCGGCCGGGACCGACAGCCTGACCGTGCAGTCGGCGTTTCGCGTGGATTACTATCATCACAAGAAATGCTATGCAATTTTTGGTCACTATCAGCACCAACTGGTCCAGCAGGATGGCTGGAAGATCAACAACAAACGCGTGACCCTGATGAACGACCTTGTCTCAGAAGTGCTCGATGTTTACTTAATATAATGATTAACAGGGACTCGAGTTAATTGATAATAAAACTGGAAGCCGAGAAGATTGACGGCGAGAGGAGCGACTGCCATGCATGACCTGATTATTCGTAACGCACGTATTGTCGATGGACTGGGAAACCCCGAGTTTTTTGGCGATTTGGCTATTGACGGTGACACGATTACTGCGGTTGGTGATCTGGCGAACCACCAGGGCAAGGAGCAGCTTGATGCAAACGGGTTGGTGCTCACGCCTGGTTTTGTCGATCCGCACACCCATTACGATGCTCAGGTGGCCTGGGATCGGTTGATGACCTGTTCCCCGGAGCATGGGGTCACCACCGTGGTTATTGGCAACTGTGGCGTCGGTACCGCGCCGGTGCGGGACGGAATGCGCGACTTCCTGATGGGTGACCTGGTGAATGTCGAAGGTATCCCGCTGGAGGATATGGAGCAAGGCATCAGCTGGAATTGGGAATCCTTTGGTGAATACCTCAATGAGCTCGACCGGGGTGGCCTGGGGATGAACATCGCCGCGCTGGTAGCGATGACCCCATTGAGACATTACGTGATGGGTAGTGACTCTCTGGAGCGTGCGGGTACTTCGGAAGAAATTTCGCAGATGGGCGAATTGTTTAGCGAGGCAATGGATGATGGGGCCTTCGGGTTTTCAACCACCATCATTGGTGTCCACGTCGGCTACGAGGGCAGACCCGTTGCCTGTCGAAACTCATCGCTGGAAGAATATCGCGTACTTTGCCAGGCGCTGAAAAAACGGGGACGTGGCAGCATAGAACTGGCGCTGAAACTAACCGGGGACATCGGTGACGAGGAGCGCGAATTATTAAGCTTGCTGGTGAATGAAAGTGAGCGTCCGGTAACCTGGCTTGCCGTGGTTAACCAGGCCGAGAAGCCCAATTCTTACCTGCAACGACTGGATGCCGTAGAAGACCTGCTGGGCTGGGATAAGGCGGTGCCGCAGACAACTTGCCGCCCGCTGCGGTTTCAACTGGATCTGGCCAACCCCTATATCCTGGGGGTGTTTCCCACCTGGCAACCCGTCATGCGAATGTCGAGAGAGGAAAAAATAGCCTGCTATCGAGACCTGGCGTTTCGACAGTCTTTTCGTGATGATCTGGTTAATATCCCGGCGTTTGGTTCAAACGTGTGGGGACGTTTTTATGTGCTGGATGGAGTCAGTGACCAGGCGCGAGGATTTGCGGAGAATAAGCGGACCATCGGTGAAATCGCCCTCGAGTGGGACATGGACCCCATGGACTGTTTTTGCGAGATTGCCCTCGAGGACGAGCTACGTACTACCTTCGATCTGATCGCCATTAATTATGATGAACAGGACACTATCCCGCTGGTTCAGGACAAACGGCTGATGATTGGCCTGTCAGACGGGGGGGCTCACCTGAATATGCTCTGCGATGCCGGCTATTCAACCCACATGCTTGAGCGCTGGGTGCGAGACACGGGTGCCTTGTCGCTGGAAGAGGGGGTGCGTAAGTTGACGTCTGAACCGGCTGATTTTTTTGGAATTAAGAATCGGGGGCGGATCGAAGTCGGCTGTAAAGCTGACCTGGTGCTGCTTGACCCTGATACCGTTGCCTGCGGGGATAAACAGGTTGTGAACGACCTTCCCAGCGGTGGTAAGCGATTTGTCACGCCGGCGGCAGGAATCCACGCAACCTTTGTGAACGGCACAATGCTCTACCAGAATGGCGAGCACGTGGGTGGGCTGCCCGGTCGCGTGCTCCGCAGTTACGATTGTGAGCCGATGACCGCATAGTCTGGCTGTTTTTCCAGTGGGCTCGATACGGGCTGGTTTGAACCCCTGGCCTCACTCTGCGGGAAAGCAACGGCTGTTCAAGAAACGGGCTGGGTAGCCGTTAATGGGTACTGGTGAGCGGTTGAGCTGGCCAATTGTTACCCTGATATTGAGCCTATCCGCTGGAAAGTGAACATGGAAGCCAACGAAAGTCGATTGTTAATCGCAGACGACGAGCCCCACAACCTGGAGTTACTGCAGCTTTTTCTTGAGCAGGAAAACTATCGGGTGGATACCGCGAATGACGGGACGCTGGCGTGGGAAAAAATCTCGGCGGACCCGGAACGCTATGACGTAGTGCTTCTGGATCGAATGATGCCGAACATGAGTGGCATGGAAGTACTGCAGAAAATGAAGGAGGACGCCCGCCTGCGGCGTTTGCCTGTGGTTCTGCAAACGGCATTAAGCAGCACCGAGGATATTAGTGCTGGCATTGAAGCTGGGGCGTATTACTACCTTGGCAAACCCTATGAGCGGTCGATGTTGCAGTCAGTTGTCGCCGCAGCGATTAATGATTACCGCCAATATCGTGAGCTGGCTCATGATCTGAAACACTCGCAGCGCACGCTGGGTATGCTCGATGCGGGGGAGTTTAGTTTTTCGACCCTGGATGAGGCGCATGCGCTGGCGGTGTTGTTAGCCAATGGCTGTACGGCCGGGGATAGCATTGTGTCCGGGTTGTCAGAGTTGTTTGTCAATGCGGTCGAGCATGGCAATCTGGAAATCAGCTATCAGGAGAAATCTCGTCTGATCGAAGAAGGTCGCTGGCTAGCCGAAGTTGAAAGACGATTAACATTGCCCGACTACCGGGATCGTCGAGTGCGCGTGGTGTACAAAAAACTCGATACCAGCATGACCTTTCTGATTACCGATGAGGGCACCGGGTTTGACTGGAATCAGTTTATGGAAATTGACCCGGAGCGGGGCGGAGATAGCCATGGCAGAGGCATCGCTCTAGCGCGAATGATTAGTTTTAGCACGCTAAAGTATCTTGGTGCCGGCAATCAGGTTCTGGCAACGGTCAGTCTGGACGGTTCTTAACTGGCCGCCCCGTTTTGACAGCCGCCACGGATTTTTAGCAAGGCGACCGAAAATAGCCTTAGTAAAATGTTCCCTTGAGGTTCGGCTTTAGCCGCTACTCATTGCGCCATCAACCGTATAGGTTCCACCGGTGCAGTAGCTACTATCGTCGCTGGCCAGATAGAGCAGCATACTGGCGACTTCCTCTGCACTGCCATATCGGCCAAAGGGAATGGCCTTGCCCATCTGGTCATGGACTGCCTCGGGATTACCCGGATTGATTCCCTGTTCCAGGCTCCGCATCATACGGGTTTCGATGGGCGCCGGATTAACGGTATTAACACGGATATTATCCGCCGCACCTTCAATGGCAGCGCTGCGCATCAGGCCCACCACCGCGTGTTTGCTGGTTACGTAAGCAGACATACCGGCGGCACCCTGCAGGCCGGCCACCGACGAAGTAATGACGATACTACCGCCGCCGTTTTCTGCCATGATCGGCATTACCTGTTGCAGGCCATTCCAGACGCCATGGACGTTGACTTTCATGACCTGCTCAAAGGTCTCCAGGGGGTATTGAGCCAGTGGCATCACCACGCCTTCGATCCCGGCGTTAGCCAGTAACACGTCAACCTTTCCCCAGGCCGCGATGGTCTGGTCCAGGTAATTCTGGCAGTCCTGGGCATTACCCACATCAGCACTGCACCAGCGCGTTGAATCGCCCAGAGAGGCAGCCAGCTGCTCAAGTTTTTCGGCATCCAGATCGACCAGCATCACCCGGGCGCCCTCGTCGACCAGGCGTGTTGCAGCGGCAGTGCCAATGCCGCCGGCAGCTCCAGTGACAATGGCGACTTTATCTTTAAAACGGGACATAGGGTGTTCCTCAGTGACGGGGTTTGCGTTACACGATCAGCACGGTGATGGCGGGTGCATGGAGACTGGGATTAGCATTAAAGCCTTCAAGCAGTAGTACTCGATCGCCCTGCTGCGCGCCGAACGACGTTAGTGCCAGTTTCGCTGCCAGTCTGGGGTTGGCTTCAATGGCATCCGTATCCGTTTCGATCGGCACGGTCCCCCAGTTCAGGTTCATTTTTCGGCAGGTACGGGGAAAGGCTGACGCGGCGATTACCGGCGCCGAGGGTCGCGCTGAACTGACCGTCAATGCCGATGTGCCGCCGCGGGACATGACAAAAATGCAGTAGACCTGGAGATCGTGTGAAAGGGTGGAAAGGGCATTGGCGATGGCATGATGCAGCGGGATGGGCGGGGTCGCCTCCGTACTTTTAAAATGGCCGGATGCTTCGGTTTGCCACTGATAACTTTCATTGTGCCGGGCGATGCGATCCATCATTTCTACTGCCTCGACCGGGTAATTGCCTGCCGCTGTCTCACCGGAGAGCATGATGGCGTCCGTGCCGCTTTGAACGGCGTGCGAGATATCACTGACTTCCGCCCGGGTGGGCTGGGTGTTGTCGATCATCGACTCGAGCATCTGGGTTGCAACGATTACTGGTTTGCGCTGTTTGCGGGCGGCGACCACCAGCTGCGTTTGGGCAACCGGTACTTCCTCCGGGTTTAACTCCACACCCATGTCACCCCTGGCCACCATGATGCCGTCGGATGTTGCAATGATTTCGTCTGCATTCTGGAGTCCCTCGTGATTCTCCAGCTTGGCAATAATAGCCGCAGGGTGGTCAAACTCATCCACTACTTTTTTAAGCAGTTCAATATCCGCTGCCTTTCGAGTGAACGACAGGGCGAGGAAATCGACTCCGAGCGCAAGCATCATCCGGGCGTCGGCGTAATCTTTTTCGGTCAGCGCCGGGGCAGATACCTTGCACAGGGGAATATTGATGCCTTTGCGGTCTTTCAATGTCCCGCCCTGCACCACGCGGCATTGCAGCTCTCGGCCAGTAATCGATTCAACACTGAGTTCGAGCTTGCCGTCGTCAAAAAGTATCCGCGCGCCCTGGTTAGCGTCCAGATGGAGCTTGTCGTAGGCCGATGGAATCAGGCCGTCTCGGCCGATGACGTCCTCCGTGGTGACGATTACTGACTGGCCGGCTGTCAATTCAATCGCCCCGTTTTCAAAGGTCCCGCACCGAATTTTTGGTCCGCACAGGTCCGCGAGGATGGCGACGTGGGTGCCGCGAGACTCGTTTTCCTGGCGGATGGTTTGAAAAACTTCGGTATGGCTCGCATGATTGCCATGGGACATGTTGAGACGAAACACGTTGACTCCCGCCTCGATCAGTCGACCAATCGTCCCGGGGTCTGAGCAGGCAGGGCCAACGGTTGCAACGATTTTGGTGCGTCGATATCGAAGCCGGGTAAACTCAATGTTAATGGGCATAAGTGGTGGTTACTTTCCTGAAAGAGGTAGTTATTCCGTATGAATCAATGTTGCTGGGGCGCTAAGCTGCTGTGCCGAGTTCCGTTTGTTCAGGGTCGACTCGATTATAGGGTAATCGTGGCCGATTTATCACATATCCCGAGGTTAGGATGAGCGACCCGCAAATGCCTGATGGACGTGACTCGATGCCCTGGAGTGCCGGCCAGACACTGGCGCTGGCGCTGGTCATCGCGTTGCTGTTGCCATTCGTCAATATGGTCGTTGCGATGGTAATGGCAGGATTTGCGGCGGCACAGGACCCGACGTTTGACTCCCCACAGTTTTATCGGCAGTTGCGCCAGAACGGCGGTTATCTAACCTTTGCCAGCCTGGCCGCCAATATCGTTACCCTGTGGGTGGTCATCCGGTTCATTCAATGGCGTAAGGCGGTGACCTGGGGTACTTATCTTGCGTTGCGACTGCCGAGCCGTTCGGGTTGGTCAACGGCCTTTATTACTGCGGTGCTGTTTCTGGTTGCGAGCCAGGTGGTTAGCAGTCTGTTTCAGCGTCCGGATTACCCTGAATTTCTACAGCAGGTTTATGCCAGCGCGACGCCCATGGTGTTGTTCTGGATAGCGGTGGGGATTGTTGCGCCGGTGGCGGAAGAGGTCTATTTTCGCGGGTTTATCTATATTGGTTTGCGTAACTCTGCGCTAGGAGTAGCGGGTGCCATTGTCGTTACGGCTGCTATCTGGTCAATGATTCATCTGCAATATGACGCCTACGACAAGGTCGAGATATTTCTGTTGGGGCTGTTGTTGGGGTGGTTGAGGTTCAGGTACAACAGTTTGCTGGTGCCGATAACGGCCCACGCATTAATCAATC
Source organism: uncultured Gammaproteobacteria bacterium (assembly GCA_913060775.1). Lineage (GTDB taxonomy): Bacteria > Pseudomonadota > Gammaproteobacteria > Immundisolibacterales > Immundisolibacteraceae > QNFC01. The sequence goes on from CAJXVN010000072.1 coordinate 11,284, forward strand.
TGCTGGTGTTGGCTGGTCTGGCATCAACGGTGGCTTAATTTATTGCAGGCGTTTCGCATGGCGTCGATTATCTCTGCGCGACCGGTGAGCTGGCTTTGAGCCGTCACCGATTTCCAGCTGCGTTTCTGTAATAATTTCATGATTAACAGCTGCAGTTCAGTCGGTTCCAGTTGAGACGACGCCAGTCCGTTCGATAAAACGGTGAGGAATTGTTCGACCAGAACTGGCAATGCCTGTCTCTTATACACATCTGACGCTGCCGA
>CAJXVN010000073.1 GCA_913060775.1 uncultured Gammaproteobacteria bacterium
CTCGGCGTCATCGGCGCTGGCGTCATTGGTCTGGAACTCGGCAGTGTCTGGAACCGCCTGGGATCCGAGGTAACCGTACTCGAAGCGCTGCCCGATTTTCTCGCCGTCGCCGATCACCAGATTGCCAAAGAAGCGGCCAAAGCGATGAAGAGCCAGGGACTGGATATCCGCCTTGGTGCAAAAGTCACCGCCACCGAGGTGGCCGGCGACCGGGTAACTGTCACTTATGAAAGTGGTGACGACGAACAACAACTGGAATTTGACAAGCTGATCGTCGCCGTGGGTCGCCGTCCCAACACCGAAGGACTCGGCGCTGAAGAGGTCGGACTAAAACTGAGCGACCGGGGCTTTATTGAAGTAGACAGCGAGTTCCGCACCTCGCTACCGGGGGTCTTTGCCGTCGGTGACGTGGTGGCCGGCCCCATGCTCGCCCACCGCGCCTCGGAAGATGGCGTCGCCGTGGCCGAAATCATTGATGGCCAGAGCGCCCACGTTGATTATGGGCTAATGCCGTGGGTGATCTACACCTGGCCAGAAATCGCCTGGGTTGGCAAAACCGAACAAATGCTCAAGGAAGAGGGTGTAGAATATCGCGCCGGATCATTTCCTTTTGCCGCAAGTGGCCGCGCACGATCCATGGAGGAGGTCCAGGGATTCGTCAAGGTAATCAGTGATGCCCAAAGCGATCGAATATTAGGGGTTCACATGATTGGCCCTTATGTTTCGGAGATGATCAGCGAGGCGGTTGTAGCAATGGAGTTCGCCGCCAGCGCAGAGGATTTAGCGCGCACTATTCACGCCCATCCGACCCTGTCCGAAGCATTGCACGAGGCTGCTTTGGCAGTGGACAAACGGGCACTACATATTTAGCGGAACACAAACCACCATAAAAGGCTTATAAATCATGAATTTGCATGAATATCAGGCAAAGCAGTTGTTTGCCGATTACGGCATTGCCGTGCCCCAGGGCAGCGTTGCCAATAACCCAAAAGCGGCCGGTGAAGCGGCCAGTATTGTTGGCGGTGATCGCTGGGTAGTCAAAGCCCAGGTTCACGCCGGCGGTCGCGGCAAGGCCGGCGGGGTCAAACTGGTGGATAGCAAGGCTGAAGTTGAAGAGACCGCCAAAGCGATGCTCGGTACTCAGCTGGTTACTTTCCAGACCGATGAAAAAGGTCAGCCGGTGAACTCGGTACTGGTCGAAGAAGTCAGCGACATTGCCAGAGAACTCTATCTGGGTGCGGTGGTCGACCGCAGCGCCCAGCGAGTCATCTTCATGGCCTCCACCGAAGGTGGTATGGATATCGAAGAAGTCGCTGAACACACCCCGGAAAAAATTCTCCAGGTCATCGTCGACCCGATCGTCGGTCTGCAACCCTACCAGGGTCGCTATCTCGCCTTTGGCCTCGGGCTGGATAAAGATCAAATGAAACAGTTCGGCAAGCTGATTGCCGGCATGGCCAAAATGTTTGTCGAATGCGATCTGGCGCTGCTGGAAGTTAATCCGCTGGTGGTCACCGGGGCCGGCAACCTGGTCTGTCTCGACGGCAAGGTTGGTATTGACGACAACGCCATTTACCGTCAGCCCAGACTGGCCTCCATGCGCGACGCCAGCCAGGAAGACGCCATGGAAAATGCCGCAGCGGAACACGACCTCAACTACGTCTCCCTGACCGGTAATATCGGCTGCATGGTTAACGGCGCAGGCCTGGCCATGGCCACTATGGACATCATCAAGCTCCACGGCGGTGACCCGGCCAATTTTCTCGATGTGGGTGGAGGCGCGACAAAGGAGCGGGTCTCTGAAGCATTCAAACTGATTCTCTCGGACGAGAATGTGGAAGCCGTACTGGTGAATATTTTCGGCGGGATTGTCCGATGCGACCTGATTGCCGACGGCGTTATCGCGGCGGTTCAGGAAGTTGGCGTTAACGTGCCGGTGGTGGTCCGTCTGGCCGGTAACAATGCCGACCTTGGCGTGCAGAAACTCGACCAGAGTGGTCTGAATATTATTGCTGCGGAAGAACTCACGGATGCCGCAGAGAAAGTTGTCAAAGCGGTAGGAGATGCCCGATGAGCGTCCTGATAAATAAAAACACCAAGGTTCTCTGCCAGGGCTTTACCGGTCAGCAGGGTACTCTGCATTCCGAACAGGCCATTGAATACGGCACCCAGATGGTGGGTGGCGTCACCCCCGGCAAAGGCGGCGGCGAGCACCTCGGTCTACCGATCTTTAATACGGTTCGGGAAGCAGTCGACACCACCGGCGCCGATGCAACGGTAATCTACGTGCCGGCACCCTTCTGTAAAGATTCAATTCTTGAAGCAGCCGATGCGGGTATTCCGTTAATCGTCTGCATCACCGAGCACATTCCGGTGATGGATATGCTGGAAGTAAAGGCCTACCTCGACCAGACCGACTCGCGTCTGATCGGCCCTAACTGCCCCGGCATCATTACCCCCGGTGAATGCAAAATTGGCATCATGCCCGGCTATATTCATCAGCCCGGCAAGGTGGGAATTGTCTCCCGCTCCGGCACGCTGACCTATGAAGCGGTCAATCAGACCACTGCCATTGGCGCGGGTCAGTCCACCTGCATTGGTATTGGCGGCGACCCGATTGCTGGCACTAATTTTATTGATGCCCTGGAACTTTTCCAGAACGATCCACAGACCGAAGCCATTGTCATGGTTGGCGAAATTGGCGGCACCGCCGAAGAAGAGGCGTGTGAATATATCGCCAGCAACGTCACCAAACCGGTGGTTGGCTTTATTGCTGGCTCTACCGCTCCCAAAGGCAAACGTATGGGCCACGCTGGCGCCATCATCGCCGGCGGCAAGGGCACGGCGGAAGAGAAATTTGCGGCCATGGAGAAGGCCGGAGTTAACGTTTCCCGGTCGCCTGCGGGCCTGGGAAGTGCCGTTAAAGAATCGATGGGCCTTTAATCAGCTAACCCCCGTCTTTAAAAACCAGAAAAGCCCGGCATCGCCGGGCTTTTCTGGTTTAGGGGCTCAGGAAATAATCAGCAATCGGCCGGCACCACCAGTTTTTCCAGCCGGGTACGGATCTTCTCGGGAATCGGCACTGCTTTAAAAACCTTCTCGTCAACCATGCTGGAAATAAAGCGGATAACAAACAGGGGCTGATCACCCAGCGCCCCACGGGCCCGGTAATGGATACTCGAGCGACCCAGTTTTTCAATTGAAAACCAGATAGAAATCTCGTCTCCGCTGCGCGCAGGTGACGAAAAATTCATATCCACATGAACCAGCGGTGCCGTCACCCCTAACTCCGACTGCAATGAAAGCCAGCGAACCTGGACGTGATCGGACCAGAAATGCTCCATCGCCTGGAATGACATATCCAGAAACTGGGGCGTATAGACAATCCCTGCTGGATCACAGTCGCCCCAGTAAATCCGTCGCTTGACCTCATATTCCATATGCTTCTGTTCCTTTTGTTTATTTCGTTTCGAGGGCCGGTTCCGGATCGGTGTCCGGCCGCAAACCGTGTTCGATCAAACTGTCATAGACATCAACCATCAACACCCGGTGACCGGCCCGATTGGGGTGCAGTAAATCGGACAAAAACAGACCCGGTTTATCGTGGATTGACTCGAACAGAAATGGCATCAGCGCAACCGAATATTGCGCCGCCAGTCGTGGATACATCTGCTCAAAGGTTTGGCTATAGCGGGGACCAAAATTAAGCGGAATCTGCATGCCCACCAGTAATACCTGACTATCGGCGGCAAGTCCTAGCTCGATAATTTTAGCCAGGTTCTGCTCAGCCTGGTCCAATGACAATCCCCGCAACCCATCATTGGCCCCTAGCTCGACAATCAACCAGCGCGGGTGATACTTTGACAGCAGTGCAGGCAACCGGGCTAAACCACCTGCGGTAGTATCACCGCTAATGCCGGCATTAATTACTTTGAAATTAAACCCCTGGTCATGCAGGTGCTTCTGCAGCAGTTGTGGCCAGGCCGCCTCGGCGGGTAACTGATAACCAGCGCTGAGGCTATCACCCAGGACTACAATCACCGGGTCGTCAGCGGTTGCTGCCCCCCCCAGCAGCAGCCCCAATAACAAACAGACTATTTTTTTCATGATTTCAGCTAAAAAACTCAGTAAATCTATCGATCTGCAGGGGGCGCACTTTACCATCCTCCAGCCCACCGATCTCGAGGTTGCCACCGGCAGTAGTTGCGCGGTGGTCGGCCCGTCAGGCAGTGGCAAATCGACCCTGCTAGCACTACTCGCGGGCCTCGATAAAGCCACCAGCGGCACCGTCACCCTGGGGGATGTGGAAATCACCGCCCTTAATGAGGAAGCCCTGGCTCGCTTTCGTCGCGACCACATCGGGTTTATTTTTCAAAATTTCCAGCTGATGCCCACCCTTAACGCGGTCGAGAATGTCGCTTTGCCGCTGCAACTTCAGGGCCGCAATGACGCCCACCAAATTGCCAGACAATGGTTGGCAAAAACCGGCCTCGATCACCGTGAGCAGCATTTGCCGGCACAGCTATCCGGCGGTGAGCAACAGCGGGTAGCAGTAGCCCGAGCATTTGCCAGCGAACCGGCTCTGCTATTTGCGGATGAACCCACCGGCAGCCTCGACGGTCCTAACGGCGAACAGATACTGGAACTCATGTTCGACCTGAATAGAGACCAGAACACGACCATCCTGCTGGTCACCCATGACCAGCGGGTGGCTGACCGTTGCGACCGTCAGGTCGCGCTGGTTGATGGCCGGTTGCAATAACCCGGTGGCTTTAATGTCAAACCGATTGTCATCACGACTGGTGCTCAACCTCGCCCGACGAGAGCTCAGTTACAGTCGGCGCACATTCACCGCTCTGTTTTTAGCCATCGCGATCGGGGTCACCGCGTTGACGGCCATCACCAGTTTTGCCGAACGCATTGAGCTGGCCATGGCTGCTCGCAGTGGCGAGCTACTCGGTGGTGACCTGCGCATCAGCAGTCGGCGAGACCTGCAACCGTTTGTCGATGGGCTACCAACCTCCCTGCAACCCGATGCCACGGTGCTGGAAATGCCGAGCATGGCCTCCACCAATAACCAGTTAAAACTGGTTGAGGTCAAGGTCGTGGGCGGAAGTTACCCGCTACGGGGAGAACTACGCATCCGTGATCAGGGCGTTAAAAAGCAACCACCCGGCGGCAGCGTATGGGTCGAACCCTCCCTGCTGACACAACTGAATATAGAGGTGGGCGACACCATTGAACTTGGATTCAGCCAGCTCAAGGTTGGCGGAGTCATTGACCACGAACCGGATCGAGTCGCCGGCGCTTTTAGTATCGGCCCACGGGTGATTCTCTCCAGGACAGATCTGGCCGACAGCCGACTGTTGCAACCGGGCAGCCGGTTTCGAACACGCCTGTTGTACAGTCGCTCCCCGGCAGAAATCAGTTCGCTACAACGTCAGTTAGAAAAAATTCTGCCGCCAGGCGCTCAAGTTGAAAACGCCCGCGAAGGGCTGGAAACCACCCGCGAAATGACCCGCCAGGCTTCCCGTTACCTGCGGCTGACCGCCTTTGCCGGATTGTTGCTGGCCATGGTCTCAGTATTTCTGTCGGTTAGTGGATTACTTGAGCAGCGGGTTATTGCGGTTGCCACCCTGAAAGCGATTGGCGCCCCGGCAACGCTGGTTTTACAGAGCTACCTTCTACTACTGGTCGCCACCGCCCTGGCCGCCGGAATTGTCGGTGTGACGACCGGTATCACCCTGCAAAACCTGCTACCCGAGTTGCTTGGCAATCTACTGCCCGGCGATCTGCCGCCACCCAGTAACCGGGCAATCTGGCAAGGGTTAGTGGTTGCCTGCGCGATGACGCTGCTGGCCGCCCTGCCACCGCTCTGGCGACTGGTAAAAACTCCACCAGTGCGGGTATTGCGCAGCGCCACCCCCCCTGCCGGCAGTGGGCTCGGTCGGTTGAGTCAGGGGCTGGCCGGCGTGGCCACGGCAAGTCTCCTGCTGATCTGGCTAGCCGGCGACATCAGGCTCGGTATTCAGGTCGCCACCGGACTGTTCCTGCTCCTGCTGCTGTTCGCGTTGGCGGGACAGGCGTTGCTAACCCTGCTGCTTAAATCCGCCGGCATGGGTGGCCTGGTGTGGCGCCAGGCAGTCACTGGGCTGGTGCGGCGGCGTACCCACACCCTGTTTGCCGTGGCCGCACTGGCAACGGGCATACTGGCCCTGCTCGCCCCGAGTCTGATTCAGCAGGACCTTCTGCGTCAGTGGCTGGTAAAAGTGCCGCAGAACAGTCCTAACCATTTCCTGATCGGTATTCAGCGCGACCAGGTCGCTTCGGTTAACCAGCTGCTGGCCAATCTGGGAGCCAGCCAGTTTTCGCCCCAGCCGATGATCCGTGCCCGCCTGGTGAGCATCGACGACACCCCCGCCGCCGACCTGAAATTGACCGAACGCCGCGCACGCCGTATGGCCGAGCGCGAAAACAACCTGAGCTGGCGGCAGTCGCCAGAACCCCATAACCCGATTCTGCAGGGTCAATGGTGGCAACCCGACACCACTGAGCAGGAAATTTCGCTGGAAGAGGAGTGGGCGGAGCTACTCGGAGCCGAGCTGGGTAGCCGCATTACTTTTGACGTCAGCGGAGAACCGGTGACCGGCACCGTTACCAGTATTCGCCGGGTGGACTGGGAACGCCTGACTACTAATTTTTTTGTCATCTTCTCACCTGGCGCGCTAGACAGGGCACCGAGCAGCTACGTCACCGCGTTTCGAGTCAGCGAGGCAGATGCCGACCCGTTACGCCAGCAGTTAATCGCCCAGTTCCCAAACCTGACGGTTATCGACATGCGGCAGATGCTCTCGGCCATGCAGTCAATCATTGAACGACTGACGTCTGCCGTGCAATTTATGGGGGCACTGACGCTACTGGCCGGGGCCGCCGTATTACTGGCAGTGGTGGTGGCGGAGCGTGGCCGAGTGAGCCAGGAAGCCGCTTTGTTGCGGGCGCTTGGCGGCTCAAACCGCCAGATCAGTGCAATTTTCACCCTCCGTTTTGGGTTGTTAGGCACTGTGGCTGCGGTGTTAGGCATAGTCGCTGCCGTCTCGACGGGCGCCATACTAGCTGCAAAACTATTGCAAATCGGCTACCAGCCGGGGCTCCTGTTGCTGGGAGCCACACTGATAATCAGTAGCTCACTAGTCACACTGGTCGGGCGGGCGGGCTGCCGTCGAGCGTTGACGGCATCGCCCTTAACACTATTTAGAGAGACCAATTAGTCCGGCCGCGCGGCTGGAAACCCCGGGATCCAATTAATGATAGCGCCGATCACCATCGCCACCCCTGACCAGCCGTTCACCGCCCTGACCTGGGAACCGAACCCTGCGCAACCGTCCGCACACAGCGCAGACAAGCCACCACTGCTGCTACTGGTGCATGGTTTCCCCGACACGCCACACAGTTTTCGTTATCAACTGGAGTTCTTTGGCGACCTGGGGTATCGGGTGATAGCGCCCTGGTTGAGGGGTTATGCCCCCAGTGCGCTTGCCGCTGATGGGAACTATTCGGTCACAACCCTCGGCAACGACCTACTACAGATAATGGATGCCCTTGGCTATGAACAGGCTGATGTGATTGGCCATGACTGGGGCGCCGGGGCAGCTTATGCGGCGGCCACGATAACGCCTGAACGCATCGACCATCTCATTACCTGTGCCCTGCCTTATGGTCCAGGGCTGATGCAGTCCATGGTCACTAATGGCGATCAACAACGCCGCTCCTGGTATCTATTCTTTTTTCAGACCCCGTTAGCCGAACAGGCGATGGTGGCAAACGATTTTGCGCTGGTAAAGAGGCTCTGGCGGGAGTGGGCCGCCCCTGACTGGAGCCCTGACGAAACCGTCATAACCGCCGTTTTAGAATGCTTTAACAATGCCGGCAGCGTCGAGGCCGCGCTGCAGTACTATCGCCAGGTGTTTTCGGTACCGCCGCCGGATCAGTACCGTCCGATCGCCGTACCCACCTTGACGATTCATGGCGAGCAGGATGGCTGTATCGGCGTTGAGTTAGCCACGCCGGATCCGGCAATATTTACCGGTGGCTGTGAGTACTATCGAATTGCCGGAGCCGGCCATTTTGTCCACCTGGAAAAGCCTGGTGAATTCAACCACCGAGTCGCCGAATTTATTGCCGCTTGAATCGAGGACGCCTCTAAACCAATGAAACAGAAAAAATTAGTTTGGGATTTACCGGTCAGATTGTTCCACTGGATTCTGGTCGCGCTATTCATCGCTGCCTGGGTCACCGCCGAACAGGGTCCCGCCTGGATGGATCGTCATATGCAGGTGGGGTACGCCATCATGACCCTGGTGCTGTTTCGGATTTTCTGGGGATTGTATGGCAGCGACCAGGCCCGCTTTAAGGCCTTTCTGCGCGGACCTGCAAAAGTGATTGACTACATCAGAAAAACCCTTCGCGGCGAAGCGGAGCAGAGCATCGGCCACAACCCCCTGGGCGGCTGGAGCGTGGTAGTGATGCTATTGCTACTGGCGTCGCAGGCAGGTACTGGCCTGTTCGCAAATGACGACATTTACAACGAGGGGCCCCTCGCCGCGCTGGTCAGTAACGCTACCAGCGGGCTGCTTACCAAAATTCACAAACTCAACTTCAACCTGTTACTGGCTGTTACGGGCATCCATATAGTGGCGGTGCTGGCTTACCTGCTGGTTAAAAAGGAGAACCTGATCAAACCGATGATTAGCGGCTTCAAGGAACTGGAGACTGACCAGACCAGCCAGCGATCACGCCCCTGGTGGTTAACACTAACACTCGCACTGGTCACCCTGCTCGGATGCGCAATCGCTGTGGGCTGGCTGGTTTCCTGATCCGTAAAAATTGCTCCGCAACTCGTCCGGTTATGGGCCTTACGCTCGATCAGGCTGGTTACTCAGTGCGATAATCGTCGTGGCAGGACTTACAGGAATTTCCCACGGCACCAAACTGTGGTCGAATCGCGTCCAGATCGCCCCCCTTTGAGATCGTTGCCAGCCTGGCGCTCTCCTCAATCATGGTTTCCATTTTTGCCTTGAAGTCATCCGCATTGTCCCAGACATCCTGTTTGGCGGTGGTATCACCAACACGGCTATCCGGGATAAACCCTTCCAGTGGCAGGTGCGCCAGAAAGGCTACGCGCTCGGCGTGTTTAGTGAACAGGGCAGCATCATAGGGCATCTTGTTTTTCACCATGGCTGCCATCGGCCCAAAGCTCCACGCCATCGCATTGAAGACACCCTGGCGATACTCGAGCGCATTTTCAGCCTGATCCCGTTCGGCCATCGCCGGAGTCGAGAGGAGTGCTGCCAGCGCCATGCCAGCCAATACTGTCGGGGTTCTCATTATTGATTTCTCCTTAAATATTTCCGTTATCAGAATTTCGTTTTAACCGTTCTCAGTCTGCCCGGCAAGCCTACCAGATGATGATCCAGCTCGGTCAACCCTGTTAACTCGAATCCGAACGGCCAGCCACGCTTTCTTCCGATCGCAACACCCTGAATTGGCGTTAGTAAACATCGCCATAACCTCTCCATTACCGACAATGATCGCTTTTCCCCTGAATATATCGATTCACTACTCGCCTTTTCCAGGGTTAGTCAGCGTTTTCCCGAGTTGCCTGAGTTCCAGAATTATTTTATTAATGCTAACTTCGTTGCAAATTGCTGCCACTAAAGCTAGGGAAATTCCGCACACCGGTGAATAGTCAACCTAACAGACAGGTCCATGATCAGGCCAGACTGGAATTTCTGATGGTCGAACCCGGTAGCGGCCAGATTTTGCGGAGCAATCTCGCGGCCCGTGAGAATTTGGGCTTTAAGGCTGAAGAGCTTCACCGAAAACAGCTTTCCGACATTGACTGCCAACACTCATCAACGGAAATATTACAGCGCCTGTCCGCCGTAGAATCTGGCGAGTCCGGCCGCTGCGATTTTTATAGCCGTCACCGCCGAGCGGATAACAGCGAGTATCCGGTGCAGGTGTTCATCTATCCATCGACCTGGCAAGGCAACCGAGCACTCGTCGTACTGGTGCTGGACACCTCCGGTCAAACCGATGCCCCGCAAAAGCCAGCGATTACCGGGTTAATCGGTGAATCCTCAACCTACGGACTCAAAGGCGGCTGGCAACTCCTTCTGCCGGGGGAAAATTTCTACTGGACCGAAGAGGTCTTTGCCATTCACGGCATCCACGCGAACCCGGATTCCACGGTTACGCTCGATATCGCGCTGCAATTCTATTTGCCGGAAAGTCAGCAACGCCTGCGGAAACGCTTGACCGAAGCCACTGCAGATCCCGCTAGCTGGCAGGAAGAGCTAACCCTCTCCACCGCCGGGCTCACCAAAAAAAGACTTCGAATATCCAGCTACCCGCAATTTAAAGACGGCAACCTGGTTGGCTTTTTCGGCAGCGTCGAAGACCTGACCGAACCCGCACCAACCGAGGACCTCACGGGTAGCCCTCTTGCTTACGAGCAGGTTGTTAACGCCGCTCCTTACGGAATTTTCCAGCTCGACGCAAAACATCAACTGCTAACCGTTAATGCAAGCGGTGCACTCATGCTAGAGCAGCCCAGCAGCGAGCTGACCGGCAAAGATTTCCTCTCCCTGATAAACGGTGCTGAGCAGCCACTGGTGGAACGAGCGCTTCATCAAGCACTGGCGGGTCAGGGCTCACGATTCGAACTATCAACCCCTAACCGGCGGTTATTCAACGTATCGGCCTATCCGTTGCGTCATGAAACTCGGGACCCGCCACGGCTCATCCTGATTTGTCAGGACATCACCCAGGAACGTGAAATTGCTATTGCCATTGCCAACAGCGAGAAAAAATATCGAACGATGATCGATAGCTCGCCGGACAGCGTGATTTTGCATACCTCGGATGGTCTCATTATCGACGTCAATCCAGCAGCCTGTGAATTACTCGGATTTTCCCGCACCGAATTACTCGACCGAAACTTTGCCGATCTCGATAATGACTGGTTTGAGCAACATTTCGCCACTGCCCGTCGCCCGTTCAGCGATGGGCTTCATTTTTTTGGCGAATCAACCCTGCTGCGAGCTGACCAAACCAGGGTTCCCTGTGAGTATCACAGCACCGTAACCAGCAGCGACAATCAGCCTACTGTATTGCATTTCGTTCGCGACATATCTGCTCGTCTCGAACGGGAACAGCAACAGCGAGAAATGGTGGCACGGGTGCAGCAGTCTCAGAAACTTGAAAGTCTCGGCGTTCTTGCCGGTGGCATCGCACACGACTTTAACAACCTGCTCACCAGCATGCTTGGCAATGCCAATCTGGCTAGAACCTGTCTCTTATACACATCTCCGAGCCCACGAGACCTCTCTACATCT
>CAJXVN010000074.1 GCA_913060775.1 uncultured Gammaproteobacteria bacterium
ATGTAGAGAGGTCTCGTGGGCTCGGAGATGTGTATAAGAGACAGGTATAGGGGTTGGTGGTTGAACACCCACCGATAAGAGCGCTGGTCATGACCAGGGCGATAATCGAGTTGTGGGTAACGCTCATGAAATTCTCCAGTATTGGTATGGGTTTAAAGGGTGTTGCGATAGGGATCACGGTTTGGATGCGAGATGCTGACCGTCGGCCTGCAGATCGGCGTGATAGGAAGACCTCACCATTGGACCCGAAGCGACGTTAGAAAATCCCATGGATTCGCCGATTGTTGCAAAACGGTCAAATTGTTCGGGTTCCACGTAGCGTAATACCGGCAGGTGGTGCTGGCTCGGTTGCAGGTACTGGCCGATGGTTAACATGGTCACCCCGTGGGCGCGCAGGTCAGCCATCACCTCGATAATTTCCTCGTCGGTTTCTCCCACGCCGACCATCAGACCGGACTTGGTGGGTACATCAGGGTGCTGCTGGGCAAAATCCCTGAGCAGCAGCAGCGACCCTTCGTAGCTGGCACCCGGTCGCACGGATTTGTAGAGGCGTGGCACGGTTTCGAGATTATGGTTAAACACGTTGGGGGGCGATTCTGTCAGCAGGCCGAGGGCTTTTTCCGAGCGACGACGGAAATCGGGTACCAGAATTTCAATGCGCGTAGCCGGCGAGCGCTGACGAATCGCCTGGATGCAGTTAGCAAAATGGCCTGCGCCACCATCCTTCAGGTCATCGCGGTCTACCGAGGTAATGACGACATAATTTAATTGCAGTGTCGCCACTGTGGCGGCCAGCTGTGCCGGTTCGGTCTCGTCTACCGGGTCAGGCCGAGCATGGGCGACATCGCAGAACGGACAGCGCCGCGTGCACTTGTCGCCCAGAATCATGAAGGTGGCGGTGCCTTTACTAAAGCACTCGCCGATATTGGGGCAGGAGGCCTCCTCACAGACGGTATGTAGCTGCTGCTCGCGGAGTAATTTTTTAACCCGGTTGAAAGCCGGGCCAGCAGGCGCTTTCGCCCGAATCCAGCGAGGTTTCGGCAGGCGGGTTTCCTGCGTCACCACCTTCACCGGAATGCGGCTGACCTTGTCCCTGCCGGTCTGGTGTTGGGTGACGTCTATGTTTTCAGGTTCTCTCTGTGACATTTAATAGATTAACGCACCAGGTTAATGACCGGCATACAGGTCGATGATTTTATCGGCGAACTGAGCTTCAACGGCGGCTCGTTTGACTTTCAACGTTGGCGTGAGCAGGCCATTGTCCACGTCCCACGGCGCGGTCGAAACAGCTACTCGGTGTATTTTCGCATATCCGGGGAACTCGGCGATGGCGGCGGCAATTCGGTCCACCAGTTCCTGTTCCAATGCAGGATCATCTTCACTGAGTGATTGCTTTCTATCACGATTAAGACGATCAAGCTCCGCGGGGCTGATTACCACCAGCGCAGCCAGGTAGGGCCTGGCTTCGCCAATGACCATGCACTGATCGATCAGCGGGTCACGTTCGATCGCCTGCTCCATCTCTGCCGGGGGTATTTTTTCGCCATTTGCGAGGACGATAATGTCTTTAATCCGACCCGTGATGAACAGGTATCCATCCTCTGTCCGGCCGCAGTCACCGGTGTGAAACCAGCCCTCCTCATCCATCACCGCAGCAGTGGCGTCCGGGTTATTCCAGTAGCCCAGCATGATATTGGGACCGCGACAGAGGATTTCGTCGTGGTCACCAATTTTAATCTCCACGCCCGTAATGATTTTGCCGACACTTTCTGGTCGGTTCGCCTCGAGTGGGTTTCCAGAGATGACCGGGCTGGTTTCGCTGAGGCCGTAGCCTTGCAGTAGCGGGAGTCCCAGTCCGGTAAAGGTTCTTGCTACGTCGGCGGAGAGGGGCGCGCCGCCGCATACGGCAAACCTTAGTCGCCCTCCAAACGCATCGAGTACTGGTCGTCCAAATAGCCGGAATAGTAGCGGTAATAACCAGCTCATAAGTGGCCGGGGCCCGCGTTTTTGCTGGTGCAGATAATTTTTCCAGCCCAGGTCAATGGTGAACTTAAACAGGCGTTTCAATAGAGCCGGTTTGGTTTCGAGTTTGGCATCTACCGCATTTTTGGCCCGTTCAAAAATTCTCGGCACCGATATCAGTACCGTTGGCCGTATCGATAAAAGGTCTTCGGATAAATCGGCGACGCTCCGGGCAAAAGCAGTTTCGCTACCCCGATAGATCGCCATGTAGTAGCCGGCGGTGCGTTCGAGCGCATGGGACAGCGGCAAAAAAGAGAGCAATCGATCGGCAGGGGTCAGCTGCACCAGCTGACCCACGCTGACCAGGTTGGTAACGATATTGCTATGGCTAAGCATCACCCCTTTGGGCCGGCCGGTGGTGCCGGACGTGTAAATAATAGTGGCCAGGCTGGATGGGTCGGTGTTTGTCGTTATCGGATCGCTCGGCGCCTGTTCAAGCCAGGTTGAGAGCCGAGTCAATGGCCCGGATGGAGCGGCACCTTCTTCTGATTGAACGAGGACGCGCCTGATATCCCCCTCTAAGTGGTTGGTGGCGGCTATTAGTTGCCACTGCTGTTCGTTTTCCAGTAGCAGTAGCTGGGCACCCGAATCATTCAGTACATAGGCGCTGTTTTCAGGGCGGTCCTGCATGTAGAGCGGAACCACCACCAGCCCCAGACCCTGGGCGGCCTGGTCAAACCGCACCCAGTCGACGCAGTTGCGCAACATGATTGCCACTCGGTCACCGGCTTTCAATCCTTCGGCTACAAAAGCAGCCTGCCATTGAGCAACGTCAGCGGCGATCTGCTCCCAGCTAAATGATTGCCAGCCTGACCCGGGGTGGAATTCCCGGTAGGCCGGGGCTTGCGGTGTGGTTTCTGCTCGCAGGCGAAGCAGGTCACTCAGGGTAGCGGTCTCGTCAACGGATAAGGGCTGGTGCTGTAATGACGTCAATTCTTTTTTCCGTGTCAGTTAAGGGTTGGCGACCTGACGACCGGTGAACGAATCCACCTGAATAATCTGTTGCTGTAAATCGCGATAACGTTTGAGCAGGGTTCGGTCGGCGCTGGTGATCAGTTTTTTGGCCACAGCACTGTCCCAGAGTTCGTCATCGGCAAGTGCCTCCAGCTCATCATTTCGTTGCCACTGACGCAGCTGGCGCTCCAGCGTTGCCACCGGTTCGGCGAGATCCAGGGCGGTATCAAGCCGCCAGCGTTGGCTCGCCTCGTCAGCGCTGTGAAAAACCCCGTCGGTTAGCCGATCGCGACTGGCAGATGGTGCCGTTATTAGTGCGGCAATTTCTCGTTGCAGGGCATCGTCGGGTGCCTTGCAAATTCTGCCGAGCGGCATTATCCAGCGCTTTAATAACTGCCCCGCCCAGCGGTTAGGAAAGTTATCAACCGCGCTCAGCAGGGCTTTTTCACCGTCATGCAGCGCCGTGGCGGTTGCCCAGCGGGCCAGTGGTAAATCGCTTTGCAAACGACCCTGGTCGCTAAAGTGTTTCACCACCCCTGACGCAAGATAGAGCTGGCTCAGGCTGTCACCGAGACGGGCGGATATGTTTTCTCGCCGTTTTAGCTCGCCGCCAAATAACAGCAGAGCCAGGTCCGCGGACAGTGCAAAGGCGGCGGCCAGCCAGTTCATCCGCTGTAATTCCCGGCCAAGCGGATGAGCAGGGACCTTACTGAAATAGCCGCGGGTTATCCCCAGTCGCAGACTGCGGGCAAGGTTGCGGACAAAATAGCGGGCATGGCCGAGGAGGGCGGCGTCCAGTTTATCAATGGCTTTCCCGGTATCCGTTTCGTTTAGCGCCGCCATTTCCTGCAGTAACCAGGGATGAGCGCGTATCGCCCCCTGACCGAAAATAATCAGGTTGCGGGTGAGAATGTTGGCTCCTTCCACGGTGATGGCGACCGGTACTGCCTGATAAATCGGGCCGATCAGGTTGCGGGGACCGAGCATGATGCCGCTGCCGCCCTGAATATCCATGGCGTCGTTAACGGTGCGGCGCATGGTCTCGGTCAGGTGGTATTTGAGAATCGCGGTGATCACCGCCGGTTTTTCGCCCTGATCAAGACCGGTGCAGGTCAGCCGGCGAGCCGCGTCCATCAAATACGCATGACCGGCAATCCGCCCCAGTGGTTCGGCTACCCCTTCGAACTTGCCAATGGGGGTATTGAACTGTTCCCGGATGCGCGCATAGGCACCGGTGTAGCGACTGGCCACTTTGGCTGATCCAGTTGCCAGCGCCGGCAGGGATATGCCGCGCCCCTCGGCCAGACATTCAACCACCATGCGCCAGCCACGGCCGATGCCGGCTTCACCACCGATAATGGCACTGAGTGGTAAAAACACTTCCTTCCCGTAGAGGGGACCGTTCTGAAAAGCCAGCCCTAACGGGTTATGGCGCTCTCCCTGACCGACGCCGGGCGTGTTGGCCGGCACCAGAATGACCGTGATCCCCAGATCGCTCTGTTCCCCAAGGAGCTGGTCCGGATCAGTCATTTTGAAGGCCAGACCGATGACCGTAGCGACCGGCCCGAGGGTGATGTAACGCTTGCTAAAGGTTAGCCGCACCCCGACCTGCTGCCGGCCATCGTATTCGCCCTCGCAGACCACGCCTAAATCAGGGATGGCACCTGCATCACTGCCAGCTATGGGCCCGGTTAGTGCAAAACAGGGGATCTCCTGACCACTGGCAAGGCGCGGCAGCCAGTACTCTTTCTGTTCATCGTTGCCATATTTAAGGAGTAATTCTGCCGGACCGAGTGAGTTGGGTACCATCACCGTGACCGCCGTCGTGACCGAGTGGGAGGCCAGTTTCATCACCACGCAGGAGTGAGCGTAGGCGGAAAAATCCAGGCCGCCGTACTGGGCGGGGATACCTAAGGCAAAAAACCCCTTTTTCTTCATAAAGTTCCAGGTGGCCTGGGTCAGGTTGCCACGCTGATGAACCTGCCATTCGTCAACGCGCTGGCAGAGTTCCTCCACCGGCCCATCGAGAAAGGCCTGCTCCGCTTCGCTAAGCTGGGGGCTGGGCTGGGCTAATAGTTGTTGCCAGTCGGGTTGTCCCCCAAACAGCTCGCCGTCCCACCAGACAGTCCCGGCATCGAGTGCTTCCTGTTCCGTTTCTGACAGGGTCGGTAACTGTCGTCGCAGCAGGGGCAGTAACGGTTTGATCAATGCCCGGCGTCGCAGGTTGTTCGCCAGTATGACGACGGCTGATAGCACCAGGACGACGACCAGCAGCTGGTTACCAGGGCCGGTAACAGGGTAGAGCCCAGCCATAACAACCCGGCGAGTCCGGCCAGTAAAATGGGTCCCGGCTGACGCTGTTCCAGCAGCCAGAGGGTTGTCATTAAGAGTAGAAAAAATCCAATCAGAGCCATTACGATTCTCCCTGGAAGGTCTCCGGTTGCAGACCATTAGTGTCAATCAGTTTAACTCGGTTGCGAGGACAGGGCGGGGCCGATCGGTTCGAGCGTGTTAACCGGCCGGCCGTTGGTGGAGTCAGGTTATTTATGCGTTGAATTTCTTGCAGCCTTCCTCTACCGTGTGTCTGGATTTTTCGCCGGTTATCTGACTGAGAGAAACCGGCGGGGTTGAAGCGAATTTTTGACTTTTCTTACAATCTAACTTTTTAAAAATAAAATTATTTAGAGGGGATTATCTGGCATGACAATTACGGTTGATAAAAGCACTACGGCCCTGCTGGTAATGGACGTGCAGAACGACATTACTCGCATGGATTCACCCCTGGCTCAGCAGATGGGGTTTGCCCAGGAAATTGAGCGCACTGGCATGCTCGGTAATCTTCGCGAGCTGATGGATCACTGCCGCGAAACCGGGCTATTGCTGATTCATGTATTGATTGACCTTGAAGGCGGCACGCAGCCACGCATGCCAACTCGTGGGCCTTTCTATGCCATGGTTGGCGGCGGTGATGTCTGCAAACGCGGTACCCCCGGTGGTGATATCCACGAAGCGGTGGCTCCCCTGCCCGGCGAGATTAAAGTGTACAAGTGTCTGTTCAGTGCTTTCGCCAGTTCCGGTTTGCAGGAAATTCTTGATGAGCATGGCATTACCGACTTAATCCTGACGGGTGTTAGCACCGATGCCGTGGTGGAATCGACGGCCTGGGATGCCAGTGATCGTGGGTACAGCACGATTCTTGCGGAAGATTGCTGCATCTGTGGAACCAAAGAGCTCCATGATCAGACTGTGTCGCGGATGCAGATGCGCTGTGATGTCAGCACCTCGAAAGAGCTGATTGACGCCATCGCTTAGCAATACCCGGAAAACCCTCGACCGGGGTTTCCAGAACGAAAATAAAGAAAAACGATGCCTGTTTTTTTGTAAGGATGCCCCCCTTTTGGGGGGCGGCTCTGAGCCTGTCGGAGCCAGGATCAGGAACTGAATTAAAGAGGAAAGTGTGATGGATCAGCTAACGGAATACGGCAATTTTGGTCTTGAGGACCTGGATGATTGCGTGGTGGATGACACGTCAAACGGCCGGTTTGAAGTTTCCCGGCGCATGTTTGAGGACCCCGAGCTCTTCGAGCTGGAGATGGAACATATCTTTGGTAAAACCTGGGTCTATCTGGGCCACGAAAGTCAGGTCGCCAACCCTCACGATTATCAGACCAGCCGAATAGGTCAGCAGCCGGTTCTTATTACCCGCGACGAACAGGGCAAGATCCATGCTTTCCTGAACAGCTGTCCGCACCGGGGTGCTGAGCTGGTTGGTGAGCGCCGTGGCAATAAAAAAACCATGATGTGTGCGTTTCATGGCTGGGTTTTTAGCAGCGATGGCCGTTGTCTGGATGTCAACGAGGCGGATGCCGGTGGCTACCCGGATCAATTCATCAATCAGAACCATGACCTGCTGGCGCTGGCTCGCGTCGAGGTCTATGGTGGTTTTATCTTTGGCAGCCTGAATCCCGACGTGGATGATTTAAAAACCCACCTCGGCGGTGCGGCAAAAATTATCGACATGCTTGCTGACCAGTCAGAAGAGGGCATGGAACTGCTCAAGGGTGGTATTCGCTATACGAGCCGGTCTAACTGGAAATTACAGCTCGAAAATATCGACGGCTACCACTTCTTCCCTACTCACCTGAGTTACATCGGCCTGATCCAGCGGCGCATGGACAAGGGTGGGGATGATGATGTGAAGGCCATCGATGCCCGTCAGATGGAAGAGGCCCCCGGCGGAAACTACGACTTCGGTAATGGCCATATGATGGACTGGGTTTACATGCCCAATGGCGATGAGCGGCCGCTGGCGTTTCAACGCGACAGGATTGAAAAGGAGTTTGGTGAGCCAGGCGCCCGCTGGATGATTGATCACGTCCGCAATCTAATGCTTTACCCCAACGTTCTGCTGATGGATCAATCCTCATCAACCGTGCGCATGGTCCATCCAATATCCGTTGATGAAACCCTGGTAGAGGTTTACTGCATTGCGCCCAAAGGTGAACCCGCCGAGGCGCGGCTGCGGCGAGTTCGCCAGTTTGAAGATTTTCTGGGGCCAGCCGGCCTGGCGACTCCCGATGATCAGGCGCTGTTCGAAAAATGTCAGCGCGGGCTAAAAGGTCAGAAACGGGGCTGGTTGCAGGGTTATGCGCGGGGCATGGAGCGGCTCACCCCGGGACCCGACGAAGCAGCTCGCGAAGTTGATATTCAGCCGGTTGTCAGCGGCGGGGATATCAATGACGAGACCCTGATTCACGGCAGTTATCGCCAGTGGCTTCAGCTCATGCGAGAGGGCCTGGAAGCCGTCTAATCATTAACCGGAGTCGCCTGCTTTGTTTTTAGTCTCGCGGCAATCCGGCTCCACCATTTTTTACAGCAAGCAATAAATTCCCCGTTCACCTTGAGCTCTCAGGGTGAACGGGGAAATCCTCCTGCCGTCAGGATTGATCGCGCTTATCCGCCTTTTTTGGCTGCGATCGGTGTTTGGAAACCCTCCTCTCTATTGCGCGGGTAGGGGGTCTATATTCGAGCTAAGGTCTGGCCGTACTTCAGCCGCCGCGTTGGCCGCGGCATCGCTGACTCCGTTATCCACCGGCGTTTCTGGATCGACGATTCCTTTCAGTGTTTTGAATCGGCTGATATCGTCGTCAAACTGTGCGGCGATCAGACGCTGTTTTTCGCGGTTTTCGTTAATAATTTCTGTTTGTAATTCAATCTGTTGGCGGATATTGGCAATGTCGTTTTCCGTGCTTTTGGGCACAGGTTTGCCATCTCGTTCAAAGGCGGCTGCCGAGCCAATCAGGTCATCCAGATTGGTTTTTAACCGCTCCCTAGTGCGGCGGGTTGATTCAATCATCAGTTCGAGCGTGCCCAGTTGGCCATTTCGAGCCATCTGCATGTCATCCACACTCATGTAGGTGGCCAACAGGGTGCGGTCGTGGCGCTCCGCGCGCTGTTGTTCCAGTTCCTGCTGTGCTTCGATGGCCTGCGCTTTTTCGGCAGCGGCGAGTTCCTCATCATTGAGGGCGCGACCAACGGTTTTCAGGACTCTGAATGTTCGGTCGTCCACCACTTCGTAACCCAGTTTGGCCTGGTCAGCCGGGATGATGCTTTCCATGTGCCGTTGACCGTTCGCATCGGTCCAGCGGTAGAGATTCCCGGCGTTTACCGGCGTAATCATGGTTACCGAGAGAGCGGCGGCGGCACCGGCCATGTTCAGCGTCTGGCGGAGTGTTTGTTTACGCATAGTCAGGTGCTCCCGTTTTGGATGCCGTATTGCTGACGGTATTGCTCCAGTTTTTTTAAATCCGGCGCAAATTCAGGTTTGTCGTTCAGGTAGTTACAGAGCTGGTCCAGGTTCACGATAGAGATTACCGGCACGCCGAATTCCTGTTCAATCTCCGCCACTGCGGAGCGTCCCTGCTGGCCGATTTCCTGGCGGTCAAGGGCGATACAGAGTGCTGATAGTTTGGCCCCGGCCCGGTTAATAAGTTCAGCCGAATAGCGCATTGAGAGTCCTGACGAGATCACGTCGTCGATAACAACCACGCCACCGGTTAGTGGACTACCAACAATCAGTCCGCCCTCGCCGTGGTCTTTAACCTCCTTGCGGTCAAAGGCAAATGGCCGGTCCTGCTGGTGCCGATCGGCCAGCGCGCAGGCGGTGGTAGCCACCAGCGGTATGCCCTTGTAGGCCGGGCCGAACAGCATGTCATATTCAACCCCGGCATCTACCAGCGCGGCGGCATAGAAACGACCTAGCTCAAGTAGCTGGGTGCCGCTGTTAAACAGACCTGCATTAAAGAAATAGGGGCTTTTTCGGCCCGATTTAAGCGTAAATTCGCCAAATTTCAGTACTTCTGCCGCCAGGGCGAAGGTAATAAAGTCGTGCTGGTAGGGTTGCAGGGTAGCGTCCAATTGCAATTTCAATCCTTTTTTAGAGCATCACTAATGCCGGGCCAGCGGTTAACCAGACCCTTGTGTTCAACGCCGAACAGATCGAGTATCCGTCCGACTGTGTGGCCGACCATGTCGTCGAGGGTTTCCAGGTCGGCATAAAACGCCGGTACCGGCGGAAAAATAATTGCCCCCGCCTCGGTAGCGGCGGTCATGTTGCGCAGGTGAATCAAATTGAGCGGCGTTTCGCGGGTCACCATCACCAGTTTGCGGCGCTGCTTGAGGATCACGTCCGCCGCCCGGGCGATGAGGTTATCGGACAGGCCATTGGCGATGGCCGACAGGGATTTCATCGAGCAGGGCACCACGATCATGCCCTCGACCAGAAAGGAGCCGCTGGCGATTTTGGCACCAATGTCTCGGTTAGCGTGGACTTCGTCTGCCAGGGATTCAAAATCATTCTGACCGATGCCCAACTCCTGACGGGCAGTCAACACGGCAGCGTTGGAGAGCACCAGATGAGTCTCCCAGTCGTCCATTTCCGCCATCACTTTGAGCAACTGCCAGGCGTAAACCGTGCCAGTGGCGCCGGAAACCGCAACAATCAGTCGTTTTTTCTTCTGTTCTGTCATGGTTCCCTTCCCTTCCTCTTTAGCTGAAACCTGATAACGATCGGGCCAGTTTGTGTTGGGGCTCTATCGGCGCAGGGATTTAACTGCCTGTTCCAGGCCCTTTACTGTTAACGGATACATTTCATTATCCATCAGGTGTTTGGTGATCTGTATCGACTGGGTACGCGGCCAGAACTCCTCCGGTTCCGGGTTGAGCCAGACCAGATGAGAGTATAGCTGGCGCAGGCGTTGCAGCCAGATCCCGCCAGCCTCCTGGTTCATGTGTTCAACACTGCCGCCGGCGTGGGTGATCTCGTAGGGGCTCATGGTGGCATCGCCGACAATAATCACCCGGTAGTCAGCGCTGTATTTGCGCATCAGCTCCCAGGTGCTCAGGCGCACCTCATGGCGACGGCGATTGTCCCGCCACAGGCGTTCGTAGATGAAGTTATGGAAATAGAAAAACTCCATGTTTTTAAATTCGCTACGCGCCGCCGAAAACAGCTCCTCGCAATGGCGAATGTGGTAATCCATGGAGCCGCCGATATCGAACAGCATTAATACCTTGATCCGGTTGCGTCGTTCCGGGCGCATTTTCACGTCCAGCAGGCCGGCATTGCGGGCGGTGCTGCGGATGGTGTCGTCGAGGTCGAGCTCTTCCTCGGTGCCCTGACGAACCAGACGCCGCAGCTGGCGTAGGGCTACCTTCATGTTGCGGGTGCCAATCTCCAGCGAGTCATCCAGGTTGCGGTACTCGCGTTTTTCCCAGACCTTGGTGGCACGGCCCTGGCGCTTGCCCTTGTTGCCGATGCGCACCCCTTCCGGATTGTAGCCGCCGGAGCCAAACGGCGAGGTGCCACCGGTGCCAATCCATTTATTGCCGCCGTGGTGTTCGCCATCCTGCTCGTCGAGGCGCTTCTGTAGCTCCTCCATGAGTTTTTCAAACCCACCGAGTGCTTCGATCTGTTCGCGCTCCTCGTCGGTGAATAGCCGCTCGATCTCGCTCTCCAGCCATTCCGCGGGAATCTCTTTCTGCATGCTCTCCCAGAGTTGCTGGGCACCATCAAAAAAGTGGCCAAATACCTGGTCGAAACGGTCAAAGTGTTTTTCGTTTTTTACCAGTGCGGCCCGCGCCAGGTGATAAAAACTGTCCACGCTGTAGTCGGCCACGTCGGCTTTCATCGCCTCCAGCAGCAGTAAAAACTCCCGCAGCGATACCGGCACGCCGGCATCGCGTAGCTGAAAAAAGAAAGGGATAAACACCGTGGTTAACCGAGCCGGTTAGCGGTTTTCGCG
>CAJXVN010000075.1 GCA_913060775.1 uncultured Gammaproteobacteria bacterium
TATCCTCTTCGTCGGCAGCGTCAGATGTGTATAAGAGACAGACTGGCGACCACCGAATGGGACTCGGGCGACGAACGTTTTCCACCCACCAGTTTTCAGATTAGCGGCATTCGGGCCGGCACAGGTGCCGGCAACGTGATTCCCGGCGAGGTCACCCTGGAGTTTAATTTCCGCCACGGCCCCGCAAGTCCACAGGAAACACTGAAGCGGCGGTTAACCAAAATTGTCGATGACACCCATTGCAACTACGAGTTGAGCTGGACCAGCCACGGGCTACCCTTTTTCTGTCCCCCAGGGGAGTTTATTAATGGGGTTTGCGGCGCGATTGAGGAGCACTGCGGCCAACCACCACTACTCTCCACCGGCGGCGGCACCTCAGACGGTCGGTTTATTGCCCCCAGCGGAGCCGAGGTGATCGAATTAGGTCCGTGCAACGCGACGATTCACAAGGTAAACGAATCAACCGCGGTTGCCGACCTCGATCAGTTGACCGATATCTACCTGGCGATCCTGCAACGCGTCATTGGTTAGACGACTCGCGACCAAGACCGGCTAAAAAGCCTGTCGGATCGAGTTTTATAACCGGGCGTCGTGACTTTTTAATTTCCCGGTCCAGGCCAGAATATCGTCATCCGCCGTAACCATGGTTGCGGACTGCAGAATCGCAGAGGCCGCAATCATGCGGTCGGCCGGGTCCGGGGTAATACCGTTTAAATCCACTG
Source organism: uncultured Gammaproteobacteria bacterium (assembly GCA_913060775.1). Classification (GTDB taxonomy): domain Bacteria; phylum Pseudomonadota; class Gammaproteobacteria; order Immundisolibacterales; family Immundisolibacteraceae; genus QNFC01. The sequence continues at coordinate 723 of CAJXVN010000075.1, forward strand.
CCAGCAGCCCCACTTCGCCACAAATGGGAATCTCTCGCACACCGGCTTTCAGGAGTGAGTTGCGCCAGGCCGACAGCGGCATGGCAATCTCTACCTGCTTGCGATGTTTGAACATCACAATTTCCCAGAAACTGATGGCGCTGACGAGAAGCTCGTCGTTGGCCAGCGCGGCGTCGATCAAATCGCGGGTCTTCTGACCGATTTGATCACTGTCCTGAGTCATCCAGATCAACACATGGGTATCCAGGATAATCATCGATTTACACCCACCGCCAGCACCGGACCAATGATGTCACCTTTGACGACCACCGAACCCCGCAGGTAACCAAACAGGGTATCGCGTCGATCAACATAGGGCGTGATTTGCCCCACCGGCACGCCATCTTTGGTGAGGACAATCGTCCGTGCCTGCTCGACAACCTCATCGATCATTTGGGAGCTTTTCTTTTGAAACTCCGACAACTTGACCTTATTCACGCTTCTCTCCTCTATTTTTTGTATACCCAGATGAGACTAGCCCTCCTTCACACCTGAGCAACCAAATCTACGTTGGTCGTAAAAGACTACAACAACTTAACGATTGTTCAAAGTAGAAGCGTTACATACTGCGCCGGTACTCTCCGCCGACCTGATACAGGGCTCCACTAATTTGCCCAAGGGAGCAGCACTTTGCAGTTTCCATTAATAAACCAAACGTATTCTTACCCTCCACGGCCTGCTGTTGAAGTGCCTGTAACGCCACCTCAGCCCGCTGCCGATTAAATTCGTGCAGCCGATTCACCGCATCGATCTGCTGCTGCTTCTCTTCCGCGGACGAGCGCACCAGCTCAAGGGTAGTCTCGTTAACTGCCTCGGCGTTGGCATCCAGAAAGGTATTCACACCAATAATCGGCAAGGAGCCATCGTGCTTGCGATGCTCGTAATCCATGCTCTCATCCTGAATCTTGCCCCGCTGATACATGGTTTCCATTGCTCCGAGAACACCCCCACGCTCCGACAGCCGCTCAAATTCCTGATACACCGCCTCTTCCACCAGGTCGGTTAGCTCATCAATGACAAAGGAACCCTGCATCGGGTTTTCGTTTCGATTTAGCCCCAGCTCCCGATTAATAATCAACTGGATAGCCACTGCCCGGCGAACGGATTCTTCGGTCGGCGTGGTAATCGCCTCGTCATAGGCATTGGTATGCAGGCTGTTACAGGAATCATATAGCGCATACAGGGCCTGCAGCGTGGTGCGGATATCGTTAAATTGCACTTCCTGAGCGTGCAGGCTGCGACCGGAAGTCTGGATGTGATATTTCATCATCTGTCCCCGCGGCGACGCACCGTAACGTTCACGCATCGCCCGCGCCCAGATACGCCTGGCCACACGACCAAGCACCGCGTATTCGGCATCCATACCGTTGGAGAAAAAGAACGACAGATTCGGGGCAAAATCATCAATCTGCATGCCCCTCGCCAGGTAATACTCGACGATAGTAAAGCCATTAGAGAGGGTAAAGGCGAGCTGCGAGATCGGGTTCGCACCGGCTTCGGCGATGTGATAACCGCTAATCGAGACGCTGTAAAAATTGCGCACGCCCACATCGGTGAACCATTCCTGCACATCCCCCATCATGCGCATGGCAAATTCGGTGGAGAAGATACAGGTGTTCTGCGCCTGATCTTCCTTGAGAATATCCGCCTGCACCGTACCCCGAACCTGAGCCAGGGTCTCGCTACGAATACGCGCATAGGTCTCAGCGTCCACCAGCTGATCACCGGTAACCCCCAGCATACCCAGGCCCAGACCATCGTTGCCGACTGGCAGCTCACCCTGATAAGTGGGTCGCGGGTGGTTTTTATACAGCTCGGCAATGGTTTTCTCCGCCGCTTCCCAGCCACCGGTAGCCCGCAGGTGTTTTTCCACCTGCTGATCAATGGCGGTGTTGAGGAAAAACGCCAGAATCATCGGCGCTGGGCCGTTGATAGTCAACGACACCGAGGTCAGCGAATCACAGAGGTCAAAACCGGAATAGAGCTTCTTCGCATCGTCCAGTGACGCAATCGAGACCCCCGAGTTACCGACCTTGCCGTAGATATCGGGCCGCGGATGAGGGTCTTCGCCGTACAGGGTTACCGAATCAAATGCTGTCGAAAGCCGGTTAGCGTCGTGGTCGCCCGCCAGGTAATGAAATCGTCGGTTAGTGCGCTCCGGCGTGCCTTCGCCGGCAAACATTCGTACCGGGTCCTCACTTTGACGGCGATAGGGATAAACCCCACCGGTATAGGGATAAGCACCGGGCAGGTTTTCCCGACCCAGATAGCGCAGCTGATCCCCCGGATCACTGTATTTGGGCGGTGCTATTTTCGGTATTTTCAGGCGGCTGAGGGTCTCAAAATAGTTGTCACCTACAATCTCACGTCCTCGCACCTGGTAGCTATAGGTCTCTGCTACCACCGCCTCGCGGCGAGCGGGCCACTCCCGTAATAGCTGCAAATTCTCGTCGCTCAATTCACCCAGGGCAGATTGATACTCTCGACGCAGTTTTTGGAGTGTCGAATCTTCTCCTTCGTCGATCAGCTGTGACGGATAAAAATCGAGCCACTCAGGCACCTGCGCATCATCAAGCAGCAGCAAACTCTGGTGACAATGCCAGGCTCGGCTGACCTTACCCGCCTGGATTTCAACCGTGCGATTAATGTTGCGGCCCTGCTCCGCAATTTCCGCCAGATATCGCACGCGTTTCGCGGGAATCAGTGTCTGACTGCTGGGCAGTTCTCTGCTGGTCTCCAGCGCGGGGGTCCACGTATTGATATCCAGACCCAGTCGATTTGCCATTCCCTGGCAAATGCTCACAAACAGCTGATTAACGCCAATATCATTAAACTGGCTGGCAATGGTCGGAAACACCGGCACCTGATCGTCGGTGAGATCAAACAGTTGCCGATTGCGTTGCCACTGCTTGCGCACGTCACGCAGGGCATCCTCGGCGCCACGTTTCTCAAATTTATTCAGCACCACCAGGTCTGCCAGATCGAGCATGTCGATCTTTTCCAGCTGGCTGGCCGCCCCGTATTCGCTGGTCATCACGTAAATCGAGTAATCGACCAGATCGATTACCTCGCTATCGCTCTGACCAATTCCGGCGGTCTCCAGCAGAACCAGACCGAAACCGTCATCACAAAGGTTATCGATAACCTGGTCAAGCACCGCACTGGTCGCCAGATGACTACGGCGGGTGGCAATTGACCGCATGAAGATGCGTTGATCGCGCAGACTGTTCATGCGGAGACGATCCCCGAGCAGCGCCCCGCCGGTGCGCCGGCGAGTTGGATCAACCGCCAGTACGGCTATTTTCAGGTCTGGAAAATACCGCAGAAATCGCTGTATCAGCTCATCGGTAAGACTACTTTTACCGGCCCCGCCGGGGCCGGTAATACCAATCACCGGTGGCTCTCCCGGCTGTCTGCCGGACCCCGGGTGCTCCCCATCGGGACCGTCAAGTTCTAACCGGGTAATCTGCTGACCGATCCGCAGGGAATCTGCCGGCTTGCCGCTACGACCTTTGTCCACAGCTGTTGCGGTCTTCGCCAGCATGTCGCCGATCATCCCGTCGAGGCCGAAATTACGGCCATCTTCGGGACTATAGATAGCCGCAACGCCGTAGTCCTGTAGCTCGGCAATCTCCTCGGCAACGATCACCCCGCCACCGCCGCCAAATACCTGAATGTGCTCCGCACCCGCCTCTTTGAGCAGGTCAATCATGTACTTGAAGTACTCGATATGGCCACCCTGGTAAGAACTGATGGCAATACCGTCAACGTCTTCCTGCAGCGCCGCCAGTACGATTTCGTCCACCCCGCGGTTGTGCCCCAGGTGAATCACCTCAGCCCCCTGCTGCTGCATGATGCGGCGCATAATATTAATGGCCGCGTCGTGGCCATCGAATAACGATGCAGCGGTAATAAATCGCAACGGTCTGGCCTGTTGCAGGTCACTGGATTCTTTAAGCGGAGAGTTCACACAAGATCCTCAAATTCGTTGCGGGACAATCGTTTCAACCTTGATTCTATCTCGGTCGTGCCCGGTTGCCCTATCTGGACGGCTATTCTCAAACAGTTTCGCGTTCACGAAAACCAATCAGGTAAAGAATGCCATCCAGCCCCAGGGTCGAGAGCGCATGGTCAGCCGAGTCACGCACCAGTGGCTTTGCCCGAAAAGCAATTCCCAACCCGGCCTTACCTAGCATTGGCAAATCATTCGCGCCGTCACCCACGGCAATGGTCTGCTCCAGGCGAATGCCCTCTTGCTGGGCAATTTGCTCCAGCAACTGGGCTTTGCGGGTACCGTCTACCACCTGGCCGGTCACTCGACCAGTGACCTTGCCATCGACAATTTCCAGCTCGTTAGCATGCACGTGGTCAATACCCAGCCGGCGCTGCAAATACCGACCAAAATAATTAAATCCGCCCGATAGAATGGCGGTTTTATATCCCAGTTCACGCAGGTTGCTAATGAGCTTCTCCGCCCCCTCGGTGATTGGCAACTCCTCCGCAATCCGTGAGAGCACGGATTCGTCCAGCCCCTCCAGCAGCGCCAGGCGCTCGCGAAAACTGTCGGTAAAGTCCAGCTCACCACGCATCGCCCGCTCGGTAATTTCAGCCACCCGCTCACCGACCCCAGCGGCCTTAGCCAGTTCGTCGATCACCTCCACTTCAATCAGGGTCGAGTCCATGTCAAAGGCAACCAGGCGGCGGTTACGGCGGAACACGTCGTCCCGCTGTACCGCAATATCAATTCCCAGATCGTGGGCCAACGGGACAAAATCCGTCTGCAGGTCGGCCCGCTCTACCTCACCGCGAACCGAAAACTCCACGCACGCAGGCCCGGCATCGTCCCGGTTTTTATCCAGCGGCAGTCGACCGCTAAGGCGAGTAATTTTGTCAATATTCAAACCGTGCTCAGCCACCACCCGGGTGACAGCCGCCAGATGCGCTGAGTGCAGCTGCCGCGCTAGCAGTGTCACTATGTGGCGCGCTTTTCCCTGGCCCCGCACCCATTTGTCATAGCGCTCGTCAGAAATGGGCGTAAAAGCAACCTTCACCCCCATTTCATGGGCTTTAAAGAGCATATCTTTAAGCACCGCCGCCGATTCAGTCGCCGCTGGAATCTGCACCAGAATGCCCAGCGACAGCTCTGAATGAATCGACGCCTGGCCAATATCCAGTATCGGCACTTCATATTCCGCCAGCACCCCGGTGAGCGCCGAAGCCAAACCGGGGCGATCACCTCCACTGACGTTGATTAATACAATTTCGTTCATGGAATTGGATCAGACTGTTTTATAGAGAAAGGGTCAGGCGCCTTCAGCGCCCAGATAGCAGCGCCAGTAATTAGACGAAAAGGAGTAAGGACTAGCCGGGTTAAATCAGTGTCGAACCCGGACTATTTTAGCCGACCGGCGAGTCAACCATGAAATAGATCACCCCCGTCATTTCAAGGAGGTGGCCATGGGAGGCGGGAAATTGCGAAAGGATTAGGTATTGCTATTAAATTAAAGAGCTTTAGCCTCTTAAATCGCTGCTGTAATCAGCTCACCGATTACGATGTCAGGTGACTAAATGCACCTATGCAATCAGTCTAGCCTGTGACCTGACGACTTAAGATGCCCACTTTGTGATGGGTAAGGCCACCACCTGAGCAGTCCTTCCACTGCCACCCGGATAAATAAAAACTAATTCCCAGCGTTGCCGATGATAAGGAAATGAATATCTAGCAACCAAAACCCCACCAAAACACTTACCCAGCTAGCGCAGCCGTGACAATCTGCTCCGCACTAATCCCAAAATGGTCACGCAAGGTTTCCCGCGACTCACTCAGACCATAGCCATCGGTCCCCAGGCAGATCAACTCTCCCGGCACCCAACGGGCAATGCTGGCAGGCAGTACTTTCATGTAGTCACTCACGGCGATGAATCGCCCGCTTTTACCTGCTAACAGCTCGGTTAAATAGGGCTCTCGATCGGGATCGCCCAGGTGGTCGCGGTTCCAGGCTTCGCAGTCCACCGCATCGCGGTAGAGCAGACTATAGCTGGTGACGCTATAAACATCGGCGGCGATACCCTGGTCAGCCAGTAGCTGCTGGGCCGTTAACACCTGCTGCATGATGCTGCCGCTACCCAGCAGCTGGATTGGCGGTGAATCTGCATCGGCTACTGACGCATCACCGGCTTTAAAAAGGTAAATGCCTTTCAGAATGCCGGCATCAGCATCGGGGGGCAGGGCTGGCTGAGGGTAGTTCTCGTTATAGACGGTCAGGTAGTAAAAAACATCCTCCTGCTCGCTGTACATACGGCGGATGCCATCGCGGACGATCACCGCCAGCTCGCCAGCAAATGCCGGGTCATAACTGCAGAGGTTGGGCACGGTGCCGGCGAGCACGTGGGAGTGACCGTCTTCATGCTGCACACCCTCACCGTTGAGAGTGGTGCGCCCGGCCGTACCGCCGATTAAAAACCCACGGCAGAGCGAGTCGCCACAGGCCCAGATCATGTCACCGACCCGTTGAAAGCCGAACATGGAGTAGAAAATATAGAAAGGAATGGTGGGCACGCCAAAATGGGCGTAGGCGGTACCGGCAGCCATAAAGGAAGCGAGGCCGCCGGCTTCGCAGATCCCCTCCTGCAAAATCTGCCCCTCAACGCTCTCTTTATAGGGCGAAATTGTGCCCACATCTACCGGTTCATAGAGCTGCCCCTGGGGCGAGTAGATGCCAACCTGGCGGAACAAATTATCCATGCCAAAGGTGCGCGCCTCGTCGGGGACAATCGGCACGACGTAGCGGCCCACTTCCGGGTCACGCATTAATTTAGTCAGCAGCCCCACCAGGGCCATGGTGGTGGAGATGGCGCGCTCGGTACCGGCCAGCGCGGTGGCAAATGCCTTCTCACCAGGCGGGGCCAGGCGCTTGCATTCCACCTGGCGGGTGGGCTGAAATCCGCCCAGGCCCAGCCGTTGCTGGCGTAGGTAACGCACCTCTTCGGTGTCGTCACCGGGGTGATAAAAATCGGCCCGCTCGGCTTGCTGGTCATCGATCGGAATATCAAAGCGGCGGGCAATGTCGATACGCTCCTCACCGGTGAGGTTCTTTTTTTGATGGGTGATATTGCGGCCTTCGCCGCTGGCCCCCATGCCATACCCCTTGAGGGTTTTAACCAGGATAACGGTGGGTTTGCCGCTGGCGGATGAGGCTTGCTGATAAGCGGCATAGAGTTTTTTATGGTCATGCCCACCGCGCTTGATGGTGCGAATTTCATCGTCGCTCAGGGTCTTCATCAACTCGGCAAGCTCCGGGTCATCGCCGATCCAGTGTTTGCGCACCTCGTCGCCGGAGAGCACCGAGTACATCTGGTAGTCGCCATCGACCACTTCGTCCATGCGCCGCTGCATGACACCGTTAACGTCACGGGCGAAGAGTTCGTCCCAGCCCGACCCCCAGATTACTTTGTGCACGTCCCAGCGGGCGCCGCGAAAAGTACTCTCCAGCTCCTGAATAATCTTGCCGTTGCCGCGCACCGGGCCATCGAGCCGCTGGAGGTTGCAGTTAACCACCAGCACCAGGTTGTCGAGCTGTTCCCGGGCGGCGATGTTGATGGTGCCCAGCACCTCCGGCTCGTCGCTTTCGCCGTCACCAATAAAGCACCAGACCTTGCCGCCGTTGGCTGGCTTGAGTCCCCGATGCTCCAGGTAGCGCGCAAACCTGGCGAGGTAAATCGACGTCACCGTCGACAGCCCCATGGAGGCGGTCGGGCAGGGCCAGAAACTGGGCATACTCCGCGGGTGCGGATAAGAACATAGGCCGCCACCCGGTTGCAGCTCGCGACGAAAGTTTAATAACTGCTGTTGGTCCAGGCGCCCTTCCAGAAACGCGCGAGCATAGACCCCGGGGGCGGCATGGGGCTGAATGTTGACGATGTCGCCACCGTAGTCGTCGCTACGATTGCGAAAAAAATGGTTAAAGCCGACTTCCAGCATGGTGGCGGCCGAGGCATAGGTGGCGATATGGCCACCGACGCCACTACCCGAGTCGTAGGCTTTGAGCACCATCGCCATGGCGTTCCAGCGCTGAATATTCTCAATGCGCTGCTCCAGCGCAATATCGCCGGGATAAGCCGGCTGCTGACGCACTGAAATGGTATTGCGGTAGGGCGTGTTGAGGGTGGCCTCCTCCAGGGCAATACCCGCGTCGAGTGCCTGATTCTGCAGCGCCCGCAACAACTCACGGACCTTGCCGCTATCGTGAACACGCAGCACCGCCGCCAGTGACTCCTGCCACTCCTCTAGCTCTAGCGGCCAATCGGCCAAATCCTCCCCCCTGTCCCCAGCCAATCCTGCGCCGGAATCAACCCCCTCACTCATTTGGTTCTGCCTCGGTTGGCTTTTCTAATCGGTTGATGTATTCGGCAATACTATCGATATCATCTATCGATTCCTGCGACCAAATTACGGTTTGAGCCATCGGCTTAAATGTTCTTTGGCTTCCTCGGTGGAACAGTGACGACCATTACTAATGTCATCACGCCCTTTCTGAACTTTCCCCAGGACATAAAGATGGTATTGAACGTCTTCGATACTGGTGTCATCGGGTAGGTGGTTAACCAGTTCCTTTACCTCTTTCATTACTGAGGACATAAGCAATATTCCTGTTGCTGTTGTGCTGTTAAGCGGAGCCTATCACTTGCTTCTTACTTCCCTTGTTGAGAATCCAGCCAGTGGAAACTCTACGCAGGTTACACCCCGTTAAAGACTCTTACTAACTATCTCAAACACATCTTTGGATAACCCCGGCTGACCGACAATGCGTTGCAACTCGGTTTTCATCAGCTCACGCCGCATAAGCTGCCATCCAAATTCGTAATTTCATAAATCGACCAGACGACTCCATACCCAACGTCGAAAACTGATAAGGCATAGCGCTATTCCTCGATTAAAAAGTGGCTAAAGTGGGCGTTGATTACCGTAAACAGTTGCAAACTGTTCTTCAAATGTAGAGCCTTAATCTCAATGAAACCCCGAGCGTCCGGCGCTAAGTGGTAGCCGGCTCGGCACTGACTTAAATGGCGTGGTCTGCCATTCTCGTATTCCCCCACACCAAAATCCTGGTTAATAAATCGCTCACGCTTCATCCCGCAGCCAAACTCGATAGCTGCACCCATAGGGTCTTTGAGTCCATCCAGCTCAAACCAGTCATACACATTGGTTTTTTTCGAACTCAAGGAGGTGTGGGCGATTAGGTGATATTCAGGAAAGGGGAAAGCTTCACCCTTGCCCAATGGCGTAGAACCTAGTTGAGCGTAGCGACGCCGAGCTGTTTCGGCCCGGTTTAGATAGAAACCCTCATCTTGCGGAATCGCGCCAGGATTTTCGAAATGCAGGTGTGCATATATATCGTTTTGCCTAATTATTTCCTGCGAAAAATTACCTCTATCAGGCCGTCCCGCCCTGCCCCGGTCAGCCGGTACCAGCTGGTTTCCTACCCAGTAGTACCACAATCGAATCCAATCAATCTTTCCTGTGGTTTTATCCCGGGTCACACCCATAACCGCCTCATAGGGCACTTGCACCTTATAGCCAGCCAGGGTTTCATAAATCGCGTATTTAATGCCGTCAATCTCCGCCACTTCCACTGGTTTTCCTCGTGGCAGCGGCGCTGGCTCCGGGTCTTCGGGGAGTAGTCTTGGCCCATAAATAATCAGCGCTAAAACAACCGCTATCCCTAAAGGCTTGAAGGAACCTATTTTTCTAGCTGGCTTTTCAGGTTGAGTTTTCTGTTCGATTATCCTGCCCCCCCAAATAAAGAATCTTAGGCCAGGTGCCAGGTTTCAGAGAGATAATTTTCCTCAGATTTAAGCAGTCGAAGCACAATTAGCCCTAAAAAACCTTACCCGCCGACTATCAAGTTTTCCTTTGCAACTCCACCCATCTCATATTCTCCGTTACTGTCGCTGTTCGTTGCCACGATGGACTAATTGAAGCCTGAAATGCACGCTGGTGAGTAGCCTGGGATCAAAAAGCTCCTTCAGAGCCCAGTTAAAGACTCTTACTAACTATCTCAAACACATCTTTGGACAGTCCCGGCTGACTGACGATCCGTTGCAACTCGGTTTTCATCAGCTCACGCCGAACCGGCTCATAGCGCTGCCAACGACCCAGAGGGTTAACCATGCGCGCGGCTACCTGGGGATTGAGGCCATCCAGCGCCAGCACCTGGTCGGCCAGGAATCGGTAGCCGGCGCCATCAGCGGCGTGAAACTGGCGTAGATTGCCACTGATAAACGCGCCCACCAGCGCCCGCACCCGGTTGGGATTGGTAAGACTGAAATCGGCATGACCCAGTAAGGCTTCGACCCGTTGAAGCGTGCCGGGCAGGGTCGATTGAGCCTGCAGGCTGAACCATTTGTCGATCACCAGTGGGTCATGCCGCCACTGCTGATAAAACTCGGCCAGGGCGATCTCCCGCTCGGGCCTGTCTCTTATACACATCTC
>CAJXVN010000076.1 GCA_913060775.1 uncultured Gammaproteobacteria bacterium
TATAAGAGACAGCGCTAACAATATCGCTGATTTCGTCCGGCAGCGTGCCGCCGTTGGTGTCGCATAGCACCGCCCAGCGGGCACCCGCATCCAGCGCGGTTTTAAGGCAATTAACAGCAAAATCGGGATTGGCTCGGTAACCATCAAAAAAATGTTCGGCGTCAAAAATCGCCTCTCTGCCTTCGGCCACGCAGAGGGCAATACTGTCGCTAATCATCGCCAGGTTTTCCGCTTCGGTGGTGCGCAGGGCAACCTTGACGTGGAAATCCCAGGTTTTGCCGACCAGACAAATACCCGGTGCCTGAGTCGCCAATAATGACCGCAGGCCGGCATCGTCTGCCGCTGCACGATTGGGACGGCGAGTCATGCCAAAGGCGGTAAACCGGGCGGTTTCGAGGGTTGGCAACTGGCCAAAAAAATTGTCGTCTGCCGGATTGGCACCGGGCCAGCCGCCCTCCACGTAATCAAAACCGAGGTGATCGAGCTGGCAGGCAATGGCAATTTTGTCCCCGGCGGTGAAGTCCACCCCCTGGGTCTGCTGGCCATCGCGGAGAGTGCTGTCGTAGAGGTAAATGCGGTTATCAGTCATGGCGCCGGTGTTGAATGGGAGGGACGATCGGTGAAGCCCTATTCTAGCGCCGCTGAGCCGGTTATTTCAGCATCACCTGTATCGCCCCGTTGACGGTAATCGATTGTGACCCATGCTCCAGCCGTGGGGCGATCACTTCCACCCCCCGTTCAACCACCTCTCGCAGCCGCTTTCCGTAGGCCGGGTCAACCTGGTCGGCCACCGATAGACAGCGGCCCTCGGGTCGGTTGACTGCAAACACCAGCACGCCGCGATTTCCCTGGGCCACCGCCTCGGCAAGCACGTTCAGGTGTTTCAGACCGCGGTCGGTGACTGCATCCGGGAACTGCACCGTGTCTCCCACCAGCAGCGTGGCATTTTTAACCTCTACCCAGCCATCCGCGGCTTCGCCGTCGGTCAGTTTTAAGTCCAGTCTTGAGCGATGTTCCGCCGTGTTAAAGGTCACTTCCCGGCTGACGGTGGCGTAGCCCGTTAGCTCAGCAATAGCGCCCTCGGCTATCGCTTCGGCAATCACCTGATTCACCCGGCCTGTGTGCACGCCGATCCAGCCGCCGCCCATGTCGACCCGCTCCAGGGTCCAGGCCAGTTTCCGCTTTGGATTATCGCTATGGCTTACCTGTACCGGTGCACCGGGCTGCCAGCAACTGGTCATGCGACCGGTGTTGGGGCAGTGGGCGACTATCTGCCGGCCATCATCAAGGGTGATATCGGCGAGAAAGCGTTTATAACGGCGCTGCAGCGTGCCGTTGGTGAGCGGGGGTAGATTCAAATCAAGCGATTCAGCAGTCGAATTCGGCCCAGATGGGACAGTGGTCGGACGGTTTTTCCATTCCCCGAGTGGCGTAGTCGATATCCGCTGCCTTGCATTTCCCGGCCAGCGGTTGAGTCACCAGTATGGTGTCGATGCGTAGCCCCCGTTTGGGGTCGTCATCAAAGCCTTTGCTGCGGTAGTCGAACCAGCTAAAGCGGTCATTGACCTCCGGTTGATGGAGCCGGTAGCTATCGGTCAGGCCCCAGCCGAGCAGGCGCTGAAACCACTCACGCTCTTCGGGTAAGAAACTGCATTTGCCGCTGCGTAGCCAGCGCTTGCGATTCTCTTCGCCAATGCCAATGTCGTTGTCCTGGGGCGAAATATTGATGTCCCCCATGACAACCACCTGCTGTTCGGGGGAGTGGTTGTCGACCAGGTGTTGCTGAAGGTCCTCGTAGAACTTCTGCTTGGCGGGGAATTTAGTCTCGTGATTACGACTCTCCCCCTGGGGAAAGTAGCCGTTAATGACGGTGACTGGCTGGTGGTTACTATCCTCCAGCGTCACGCTGATCAGGCGGCGCTGTGAATCTTCATCATCGGTGGCAAAACCTTTGGTGACTGCCAGCGGTGTCTGTCGGGTCAGGGTGGCGACACCGTAATGGCCTTTCTGGCCGTGGAAGTGGGCCTGGTAGCCGAGGGCCTCCACCGCTTCCAGGGGAAACTGGTCGTCGTGAACCTTGGTTTCCTGCAGGCCGATCAGGTCCGGCTGGTGTAGCTGTATCACCTGCTCAAGCTGGTGCAGGCGGGCCCGTAGGCTATTGATATTAAAAGAGACTATTTTCATAACGGGTTGTCTTGATTCCCAGATTTAGTTTAGTTTTATTCGAGGGTTTCTACGTCCATCTCTCGACCATCGAGGGTGATACCGGCCCAGCGCTGCATGACATCAATTTTTTCAGCGATGCCGCCGTAGTAGCCCAGATCACGAGAGAACAGCTGGTAAAGATGATAAGTCAGTTCGCCAAGCAGGTTGGGTACGCCGCTGACATGGGATATCTGCGACATCTGGCGTAGATCCTTGGTCATCAGACCAACGAAAAAGCCGCCTTTCATCGGTTCCGGATTGAGCATCACCCGGTTATGGGTCCAGAAACTGGCGCCGGTGCCGTGGTCGAGGGCTTCGGCAGCGGCCTGATAGTCAATGCCATGGCGCGCGCCTACTAGCAGGCCTTCGATCAAGGCCACGCCGGTAACCGCACAAACCATGTTATTGACCATTTTAGCAATCTGTCCGGCACCCAGCGAGCCGAGTAAAAACAGGTGGCTGCAGAAACGGTCGAGAACATTGCGCGCGCGGCGTACATCGGCGGCCTCGCCGCCGCAGATAAAAGTTAGATTGCGATCCGGAATCGCAAACGAGCCGCCGCGTTCCCCGGTGATGGCCGCGTCCATCAGGGTCATCTCACTGGCTGCGAGCTGTTTAGCAAATGCCCGGGTCTGGTCCGGGTAACCACTGGTCGTATCAATCACCAGCAAACCCGGGTTGGTGGCCTCGGCAACGCCCTCGGCACCAAATAACACCTGCTCAACCACGGCTGATTGCGGTAATGCCAGAATTACTAGCCCTGAGGATTCGGCGACGGCCCGGGCACTGCCGGGAATTTTTACGCCGAGGTCAGCCATGCGCTGGTTTTTTTCAGGATCGATGTCGTGGCCAATCACTTCCAGACCATCTTTGATCAAAATCTTGCAGATTTCTTCACCAATGTTGCCCAGGCCGATGATCCCGACCTGTTGAATCAGTTCGGATTCGGACGCTTCCAGGTCACCAATAATCACCTGATGGTCGAAATCGAGCTCCACGCCGGACCAGGTTTCCAGCACCGTTGCTAACTGCATGATGCCGGCATCGTGACCTAGGGTTTGTGCGGCGGCGCGAAACTGATGGGCCGCCAGGTCGCCTACCGGGCTGGGCACACGGGTCTCCCGGGCCAGTCGTGACATGTACTCCAGGTCCTTGGTCATTAGACCAATGTGGGCGCCGGGGCGCTGGTCGTCATCGGCGCGGTCTTCAAACAGCTGGGGAAAGCGAGCAAAGGCCGTATGACCCGTGCCGACGCGCATGACTTCGAGATTCTGTTTCAGGTCGAGGCCGTGTTTAGAGGCCACCAGCAGCCCTTCCAGGATTGCAATGAGTGCTACCCCGGCGGCCATGTTATTGATCAATTTAACGGTTTGTCCGGCGCCCAGTGGGCCGACGTGAAACAGCTTGTCGCCGAGGCGGTCAAGTACTCCCCGACCCTGAGCTACCGCCGTTTCGCTACCACCGACGAAGAAAGTCAGGTTGCGTTCGTTGACCATGTTGGCGCCGCCGCCAGGGGCGGTGACGGCCGCGTCCATCATGGTGATACCGGCTTGTGCTAACTGCTCACCGATCCTACGGGTTTGCTGGGGGTAACCGCTGGTGGCGTCAATCACCAGCAAATTGTTAGTGCCAGCGGTCAAAATTCCATGGGTGCCGAGGCAGGCCTGCTCGACGGCATCGGAGTCCGGCAGGCTCAGCAACAGGATGCCGGTTTGCTGGGCGACGGCCGCCGCAGAGTCAGTGATGGTGACGCCTTTCTGTCTGGCGTTCTCCTGCATGCCGGCGTCGAGATCAAACCCCACCACCTGCAGCCCGTCCTCCACCAGACAACGGGCGATACTGCCGCCAATGCTGCCGAGTCCAATGACACCGATTGCGTTGTTCACCATGCTCCTCTCCCTGAAGTTGGCCCTGCTCAAACATTAGCCCACTATTCTGAGCTCATTATTTTGGGCTGATTATTCTGGGCCGGAATTTTTTGATAGCAGTCTAGCGGTTTCAATTAATAAAGGTATGGGCCGAAAAAATAAAGGTGTAATCTTGGCGAAAACAGGGAGATTCTGAGGAGGAGCTCAACATGACCGCACAACGCCAACCGGTTAGTGGTCCGACCGTCTGGTCCGGCACTGAGTACGCCGCTAACCGGGAGTGGATCTACCACTTCTCTGCCGGCGCGATCGCCGATATTGATCAGGCCATTGCCCGGGTGCGTAGCAAACAATTGCGCCTGGACGATATCACTGCCGACGATTTTGACCTGCCCGCCCTGGCGGATGATCTCGAAAAGATGAGCGAGATACTCGGCTGCGGTCGGGGGTTTGTCCTGCTTAAGGGACTGCCGATCGAAAAATACAGCGACGAAGAGTTTGAAATTATTCTCTGGGGTATCGGTACCCACCTGGGCGTCGGTGTGTCGCAAAGCCATCTCGGGGATCGCATTGGGCAGGTAAAGGACATCAATGGTGTTGGCCGCTACTACACCGCTGGTGGGCCCATAGAGGTGCACATGGACCCGGTCGATGTGGTCGCATTACTCTGTCTGCGCAAGGCAAAAAAAGGCGGCGAGAGCTGGATAATTAGCCCGGCTTTAGTACGCAATATTCTGCTTGAGGAAAACCCCGAGCACCTGGCCCTGCTTTATGAAGGTTTTCATTACGGCAGCACCGGCGGTGAGTCCGGAGGGTTTCAAACTGATCATCGTCTGCCGGTACTGGTTGATCAGGCCGATGGCCCGGTCTGTTTTTACCTGCCGAAAGCGATTCTCGGCTGGTCCGGACGGGACAGCCAGTACCTGAGTGAGCAGCAGCTGGCGGCGCTGGATCACTTTAACGAAATTGCACAGCGGCCGCAGGTCGGGCTGAAGATGGACCTGCAGCCGGGGGATATCCAGTTTCTGAATAATCGTCGGGTACTGCACGCTCGCACGGATTACGAGGACCACGCAGACCCGGCGCTGGCTCGCCACATGCTGCGACTCTGGTTGATGATGCCGGAATGGCCGGCGTTGCCCGAATCGATGCATTTTCTGGAGCAGACTGACCGTGCAGGTGGCGGTATTCCCAAGGGCGGCAGTCAAATTGCGGCCGATTAACCGGGATGGGTAGAAGGGGGTAATCGTCTGTATCAATTAAGCCTTCAGGCGTTCGATAATGCGTTGACCGCTGGCGCCATCCGTTAAATGGGACGTGTTTCAGGTCGGTTTAGTAACCATAAGGACAGGCAATGAATCTTGAAACGCTATTTTCCATTGAACCCTACAGCTGGGTATCAATCGGCGCTGCGGTTTTATGCGGAATAATCGTCGGTCTGGAACGGCAGCTGAGAGGCAAACCGGTGGGTATTAGAACCTCGTCGCTGATCGTGCTGGGAACCTACGTATTTATATCCTCCTCCATGATGGTGGCGGTGGAATTAACGGATCCGTCGAGGATTATCGGCCAGGTGATCACCGGAGTCGGATTTTTGGGGGCAGGGGTGATGCTCGCCAGGGAAGGGGTGGTGGTGGGCGTCACCTCGGCGGCGACCATCTGGTCGCTTGCCTCCATTGGCGTATGCATTGCGGTAATTGATGCCTTTGTTGCGGTCAAACTCTCGCTAGTGGTGGTCGCTATTCTGTACGGCGTCGACTGGTTTGAAGGGTATTCGTCGGCGCTCACGCATGGAGTGCATTCCCGGTTTAGCCGCTGGCGTGAAAAGGGCTAGCGATCAGCCCGCTTATAGTCGGCCGGTATAAATTTCAATCCGCCTTGCGCTTATTGGCAGGCCCTGGCTCTATTTAAGGTAGTGATCCAGTACCTTGATGATGCGGTAGCAGGCGGTCACGGTGGGCACCGCCAGCCCGAGTGCGGCGGCTTTATCCACAAATGGCTTAAGGATGTAATCGATTTCCGTTTTTTTGCCAGCCAGAATATCGTCGTGCAGGGAGGTGCGACTGCGGTATCCGCTGTCGAGCATGGCCTGACCGATGGCGGTAATGGTGGCGATGGCTGCATCGTCATCGAGTGAATCCAGCTCTTTTAATTTTGACACTGGGGCGTAGAAGTTCTGTGGCGTGTAGCCCATGGCTTTGTAGACCGTGAGCACTTCGCGGGCGACTGCCAGGTAGTGCTCGGCCCCCTCGCGCAGCACCATGGCATCGGCGAAGGTGAGGTCCGCGTTGCCGATCTCACAGCTCACCGACCAGCCGGCGGCGTTGGCGATCTGGGTGAGTTTTTCCCACATCACCTGCTGAATATTGTCCATAACCCGGGTCGCAATACCGGCCTGGTTAAAGCGGTCTGCGAGGGTGTTTACTCGATTGCTGGGGCTGCCATCGAGTTCGCCGATGTAGCTACTGGTCTCCAGGGTCATGTTGTTGTTGACTCGGCCGGGACCTTCCAGCATCCCGCCTTCAAAGGTAGAGAAGCCGATCACTTTGCTGGCATCGCCGAGCCAGTCGCCCAGCTGGGTCTCCTTGATGATGTTGTTCTGGAATGACAGGGCGACGGCCACCCGATCACGCAGACAATTTGCCCCGGCCAGGGCCGTCGTCGTATCGGTGCTTTTGACGCCGAGCATCAGGCAATCGAACTCGCCCTCCGCGTCCCGGGCATCGGCGACGGCGGTGAGGTTTTGTTTAATCGTATGCTCGCCGCGAATGCCCGTTAACTGCAAACCGTTTTCGTTGATCACGGCGACATGGGCGGGTCTGGCGATGAGGGTGATATCCGTCCCCTGCCTGGCCAGCAGGGCTCCAAAAACGGAGCCAAGTCCACCCGCTCCGAGGATGCAAATTCTCATCTGTTTTCCTGTCCGTCTTTATTTAATTCAAAAAAAAGGCCCGGCTGCTAGCCGGGCCTTTCCAGGTTAATCAACAACCCCGCAATTACACGTCGTTAACCAGGGTATAGGCCTGAGTGCCCGGTTTGAATTCACGGCGTTTAAATGACGCCAGTGCAGTGCGGACCCAGTCGTCATTGGTTTCGCGGGAAAGTTCCCAGAACTTGGCCATCTCGTAATCGATTGCCTCCTCGAAATCCATGCCGAGCACTTTTTCGTAAACTTCTTTGGTTTTGCCCAGAACAATCCGGCCCTTGTTGGTGAGCTTGCCGATCACCTCCTCGGTTTTAGCATCGAGCTCGGCCAGCGGCACGGCGAAGGTGGCATAACCGAA
The DNA here is from genome assembly GCA_913060775.1 of uncultured Gammaproteobacteria bacterium. Classification (GTDB taxonomy): domain Bacteria; phylum Pseudomonadota; class Gammaproteobacteria; order Immundisolibacterales; family Immundisolibacteraceae; genus QNFC01. The sequence goes on from CAJXVN010000076.1 coordinate 7,358, forward strand.
CTCTTCAGCCTGTTTGCCGGTAAAGGTTTCGCCACTAACCGAATAGTGAATGCCCTTCTTGCGGTTCATGTTGTTGCAGACCGTCCAGGTGGTACCGCCACCGGGGAAAATGCCAAAGTTCACTTCCGACAGACCCCAGAGAGATTCATCGGCGGCCACCACGATGTCGAGGACGCCGGCCAGGGCCATGCCACCGCCGAAGCAGTAGCCATTCACTTTGCCGATAGTAACGGCTTTGGATTTCTTGATACGGGTGAACCAGCCGAAGGCGTAGTGATTGATTTCGGCCATGAGTTCGGGTTTGTCGAAGGGCTCTAGAAAGCACTGTTCCAGATCCATACCGGCGCAAAAACTGGGGCCGTTGCCGGTGATGACGATTACCTTGACCTTGGCGGCTTCGATCTCATCCAGCGCTTCATACATGTTGCGGTGGAGTTCGGGGCTCATGCAGTTGCGTTTTTCCGGGCGGTTAAAATTAACCCGCGCCACGTCGCCTTCGATAGATAACTCTATTGCGTTGTACGTGCCCATCCTCTATTTCTCCTCAATGTGCGATTAATGATTATTGGTGGGGCGTTCAGCTTGTCAGGCTGGTGTCTCTTCTTCTAATTGTGCGACCAGGTTGTCGACAAATTCGCCGAGCACGGCCGCTGTTTTTTTGCGGATTACCGACTGCCCGAACTCACCGAGTTTACCCATTATGGTGGCGTGAGTGTGGATTACCAGGTCAGTGCCCGGCTCACCCGATTCGGTTGCCTCAAGATTCATGGTGGTTTCGGTTTTAATGGTGCCGGGAATCTTGCGGTCTTTACCTTCGCAGATTAGTTCCATGGAACAGCTGTCGTGATCCAGCGTGGGTATGAGTACCTGCCCTTTCATCTGCAGCCCCATCGGACCGACACGAATTTTCAGGGCGCCTTCATATTCGACGGGTGGGCCGTCATCAAGCTTGTCAATACTGGTGACGCCTGGCACGCAGAAGGCAACGCTTTCGATATCGGTAACTTTCTGCCAGAGAACCTGCTGGTCGGCCGGGATGGTGAAACGAAAATCAAATTCCATGGGGATTCCTGATGGGTCAGCGGGGGGCGCGCTCAATAGCAAGCTGTAACGTGCGGCGGGCGAATACAACGGCCATATCCGTTTTATAGGCGGCGCTGCCGCGCACATCGTCCAGTGGATCGACCCGCTCCCGCAGACTTTCTGCCACTGTGTCGATCAACGGTGTATCCGTGGGCTGACCCACCAGCGAATCCGTGTCCGCGCGAATCGGAGTGGGTGCGACTGAGCCGAGGGTGAGCCTGGCGGATTCAATCTTGCCATCCTTGCTAATGGTTACCAGCGCAGCGGCGGAGACGGCGGCATAGTCATCTTCGCTGCGGGGTAAAAATTTACTATAGGCAAAGCCGGCATTGGCCGGCGGCAGCGGAATGCGAATCTCGGTGAGGAGCTCATTTGGTTCGGTCACGGTGGTGAAGTAGTCTTCAAAAAAATCACCGATGGCCACTTCGCGCTGACCACTGCTGCTTGAAAGCACCACCCGAGCATTTAATAGCAGCCACAAGCCGGGCCCATCCTGGGCCGAGTCGCCCTGACTTAACCCACCACCGATGGTGGCGGATTCACGAATTCTTATGGTGGCCACGTGGCCCAGCACTTCGGCGATCTGCGGGGCCTGTTCAAGGACCAGGGGATGGGTTTCCAGTTCACGGTAAGTGGTGAGTGCTTTCACCACCAGTTCGCCGTCGATAATGTCCACGCCACGCAGGGCAGAGACCTTGCCCAGGTGGATCAGGTGATCCGGTTGCACCAGCTGCTGTTTCATGAAGGTAACCAGACTGGTGCCACCGGCGATCAGTCTGGCATCGTACTCGTGCTCGTCGAGGAGCGCATAAACGTCCGCAAGTTCGCGGGGCGCGTGAAACTCAAAATTTTCCATGAGTTACTCCCCCGCCGCGTTCTGGATTGAGCGGATAATGCCGTAGTAGCCGGTGCAGCGGCAGAGATTGCCCATCATCCAGGCTTTTATCTCGTCCTCAGTTGGGTGGGGGTTCTGGTCCAGCAACGCCCTGGCTGCAATGACCTGCCCGGACGTACAGATGCCGCACTGAAAACCACCATGATCGATAAAACTCTGCTGAATGGGTAGCAGTTGTTCCTGGTCTGCCAGACCTTCGGCAGTGGTGATTTCACAGCCATCCGTCATCGCCGCCAGTGTCAGACAGGCAGTGGTGATTTTGCCGTCGACTAACACCGAGCAGGCACCGCAGACACCGACGCTGCAGCCCTCCTTGGTGCCGGTTAATCCGAGTTCATAACGTAGAAAATCGACCAGCAGCAGGTTCGATCGTATGCTGGTCTGACGATTTTCGCCGTTGACAGTGACTTCAATGGTGACCTGGTTCTGGTCTGCGCTGCCGTCCATTGTGCTCCTCTCTCCCCTGGTGGCTATTACCGACGATTGTTAAAAATTTTTCTGTCAGTGAGCTTATGATAGTGTGCATTGTCGGCGAGTGGAAAGTGTAAACAGCGAATAATTGTCCACCGTCGAAAACAGATCAACCAGAGAGGGGAGAACCGCGAAGATGACACGCAAAATTGTGGGCCAGGCGACTGCACGCCTGGATGGGCCGGCCAAAGTTACCGGCAAAAGCCAGTACAGCGCCGATGTGGACCTGCCGGGGATGCTCCGCGGAAAAATCCTGCGCAGCCCTTATGCCCATGCGCGCATTTTAAGTATTGACACCTCGGCCGCCGAAGCGCTGCCCGGCGTACACGCCGTCATGACGGGTCAGGATAAGGAGCATTTGATCGGTCGGGCAATTTGCGATCTACCCGTGCTGGCGGGTCGTGAAGTACGTTTTATTGGTGACCGAGTGGCAGCAGTTGCTGCCGAGAATACCGACATTGCCGAGCGGGCGCTCGACCTGATTGAGGTGGAGTACGAAGAGTTACCCGCGGTGTTTACCATCGACGAAGCGATTGCTGATGGGGCCTGTCCAGTCCATCAGGATATGCCCAGCTATGAAGGTGCGTTTCACCATCCGGCGAGCCCCAAAATAAATAATCTCAGCGCCTACATGAACTGGCAACACGGTGACATGGACGCAGCCATGGCCGAGGCAGATCAGGTTTTCGAACATGAGTTTGAGACCCCGTTTGAGCACCACGGTTATCTGGAGCCCAATGCATCGGTGGCGGATGTGAAGGCGGACGGCAGTTGTGACATCTGGTCGAGCAACAAAAGCCCTTATATGTTGCGTATGCAGCTGGCGAAGTGTTTTGAGTTGCCGCCGGAAAATTTTCAGGTACACATGACCAGCATTGGCGGAGATTTTGGCGGCAAGGGTAATCCCTTCGATGCGCCCGTGGCTTATCTGCTCTCCAAAGCGGCTGGGCGACCCGTGAAGGTCGTGATGACCTACACCGAAGAGCTGATGGCGGCCAACGGCCGTCACGCCAGTAAGATCAAGCTGCGCACGGGTGTTACCAATAGCGGCCGAATCTGTGCGATGCATCTCGATGGCTGGTTTAACACGGGCGCCTATGCGGCCTTTAAACCGCTACCAACACTGAACCTGCACGGGGTTGATCAGGCCGGTAGCTGTTACCGTATTCCGGCGGTCGACCTGAACAGCACTATTGTCTACCTGTCTCTTATACACATCTCCGAGCCCACGAGACC
>CAJXVN010000077.1 GCA_913060775.1 uncultured Gammaproteobacteria bacterium
TCTACACTATCCTCTTCGTCGGCAGCGTCAGATGTGTATAAGAGACAGCCCCTGCGGCTGGCTGAAGACCTCGCCATGCTCGATCACATGATGAAAGGCCGTACCTTTGTGGGGCTTGCCCGTGGTTACCAGAAACGCTGGGCGGACGTGCTAGGCCAGACTTACGGTGTGGGTGGAACCATGTCCGATAAATCAGAAATCGACATGAAAAATAATGCCCTGTTCTACGAGCATTATGAAATTCTGAAAAAAGCCTGGACCACGGACACCTTTAGCCATAAATCAGAGCACTGGAGCATTCCCCCGGATGATCTTCACTTTGGGCATGACGCGGTGTCCCAGTACGGTCAGGGCATGGATGAAGATGGCTATATCCGGGAAATTGGTATTGCCCCAAAACCCTATCAGGACCCCCATCCGCCGATTTTTCAACCCTTTTCTTTTAGCGAAAGCACGTTCAAATTTTGTGCCCGCGAAGGCATAACGCCTTTTGCACTATCGACCTGTGAAGAGACCCTGACGGATTTGTTTCGGGTTTACCAGGAAGAGGCCGCTGAAGCGGGTCATAATTTCGATTTTGGCCAGAATATCGGTATCTTCCGCGACACTCTGGTGCTGAGAGATGGCGATGAAGCTCATTACCACGCCAGTCGGGGTAATGGATTTGTATGGCCTGAGTGGTTTGCGCCTATCGGTTTTAATGAAGCCTTCCGTAAAAAAGGCAGCACTGAAAAAATGCCGCCAAAAGGCGATTACCAGTACCTGCGTGACTCGGGATTTGAATTCGTGGGCACACCGGATGACGTGAACCGCCAGATCGAACGGATGGTGAAATTGCACAACCCCGAATACTTTCTGATGTGGCAGTACCCGGGGCCGATTCCACACGACGTGATGATGCGCAATCTGGAACTCTGGGCGACTGAGGTGATGCCCAACTGGATGGATTAGGGTAAGGTTCTATTCGGTTGCCCGAACAAAAAAAGGCTGCAAAATTGCAGCCTTTTTTTGTTTAAATTGACGATCACCGGCGAACAACCCGGTGTGGTTGATGAGGGTATGTCGGCTCTAAAACCGGGTTAGTGATGAAATCCTTTGGTCTCATAATCATGAAAGCGGCGGCTACCATCTTTTTGGCTCTGGTAGCGGTGGCGGTGCTGTTAGTAGCGACAGCCCCTTACTGGTTAAGTGCCGATGCGGTCAACCGGAGGCTGGCGGCGCTTACAACGCCGGCGCTAGGCGAGCCAGTGCGAATAGCCAGTTTTGGCTGGCGCTGGAGAGCAGGTCTCGGCCTCGCTTTGGAGGGAGTCTCCATCGGGGACCGTGCGACCATTGAAACCCTTGAGGTGACGCCAGCCTGGCAAACATTACCTGGTCAGTTAAAAGTGCAGCGGTTAGCTCTGATTGGAGCGCGAATTGATCTGCCCGGCTGGCAAAAGTGGTGGCAGGCTCGACCCGCCAGTAAAGGGGATAAGGACGCGCCAGGAGTGGAGCATGTTTCACTTCAGGAGGTGCAGATAAATCCCTGGACGGGCCAATTCGGAAGTATCAATGGGACGCTCGAGTTCGCCGAGAATTGGCAGCTACACAGTGCCCGTGTCGCGATAGGGACGATGATGATCCGGGCCGACCCTGCCGATCAGGGATATGACCTGAGGGCGACGGCGGATCGATGGCAGCTGCCCCTGGGCAGCGGCAGCATAGTGCTGCATGACTTTAACTCTGAGGGTCGATGGCAACCGGTGGTCGGCGAGGCGGCGGGGCAACTGAATCTGACATTGCGGGCAGAAGGTGCCGAAGTGCCGGGTGTCAATTTCGATCTGGAACAACTCGCTATCAATACAGAGATATCGAACCAGGTGGTAACCCTGCATTCGTTACAGGCCAATGGACTTGGCGGCAAGTTGGCGGGCAGCGGCAGCGGCGGGTTGCAGCAGGCGGCGCAATGGCAGTTTGAACTGGAACTAACGGGTCTCGATTTAGCGGCCGTTGCCGACAACTACGGCCTGGACTTATTAGCCGGCAACCTGAGCGCGAGCGGGGGTCTTGAGTTTAATCGCCAGGAAGATCAGTCGCACTGGCAGATAACGGGCGTTGCGCGGGTGAAGGATTTTGATTCTGAGCGCGCTGGGTTGCAGTTCCCGGCCGTTGAATCTCCGTTCCGGCTCGATCGGCAAGGGATAGATTTGAGCGGACTGACGGCGAGCGGTTATCAGGGAACAATACAAAGCGATCTGGCGTTGCAGTGGCACCAGGGGTTCGTTGCTGAGGGTGATATCCGGTTGAATAAACTGGCGGTGGAGCCGCTCATGCGTGATCTGCAATTCCCGCTTGTGACCGGCTGGCTGGATGGCGCCGCTCATTTTAAGTGGCGTGGCGGAACCGAAACGGCCCTGGCTGGGCTCGACATGAATGGGCATTGGCAAATTAACAACGGCTTTTTCCCGGGCGTTAATTTGAAGGCGCTAAGCGGGTTGATGACCCGGAGTAGTTCCCTGACTCCCGGTACCGCGTTTGATGTGGCCTCCAGCGACATAAAAATTCTCGGCAGTGAAATTGGACTGACTAATATGGACATTAAATCGTCAGTGCTGGCGGCAGATGGCCAGCTTAAGATTGCCGAAAATGCCTCTCTATCGGGGGAGTTGCGAGTGGGGGGTAACGAGTCCAGTGGCGTTACCCGTGTCCCGATTGATATCAGCGGCACGCTCAGTGAACCGCGGTTAAGGGCCCCCAAAAGTAGTTTGGTTGGTGGCGCAGTCGGCAGTGTAATTTTGGGACCAGGGTTAGGTACCGCCGTCGGTGTTAAATTAGGTGAAGGGTTTAACAATCTGCAGAAAAAACTGTTTGGCTCGGATGACTAACCGGCGCCAGAAAAACCGGAGGAGAAGATGATTCGAAAACAGCTGGCGGCACCGCCGCAATTTGCCGAAAAGTTTGGTTATTCTCAGGCTTCGCGTATCGGCAACATGGTAGCAGTATCGGGTACTGCCCCCCGCAACGGCCTGTACGGGGAGATAGTTGCTAAAGGAGACGCCTACGGGCAGGCCGTTCAGGTCCTTAAAAACATTCGAGCGTCGCTGGAAGCCGTTGGTGCTGGCGTTGAGGACGTTGTCCGGTCTCGAATCTATATCACCAACATGGAACATCTCTGGGATATTGGCCGTGCCCATCTTGAGGTTTTTGGATCAGTTAACCCGGCGGTGTCACTACTGCACGTGGAAGGGTTTTTCGATCCCGATGTCATGCTGGAGATGGAAGTAGACGCCTATCTTGAGACCGCCTGATGCGGTTGGCCTGGAGTCAATCGGGGTCGTTGATTTAGCCGATACCCATTTTTTGTTTAGCTCCGCCTGATTACCTTCATGTCCTGGTGGCAAGCCAGACCGGTTCGTGATTTAGCCGGGTGACCGGATGCTCCGCGTTGCAGAAAAGGAATGTGCAATGAATTTTGATTTTACCGAAGACCAGGTAGCGATTGCCGAGGCGGTGCGTCGTTACGCAGAGGAGAAACTGGCGCCAGACTACCAGGCCAGAGAAGAGACCGGCAAAGTCGACAGAGCATTACTAAAAGAGATGGGGGAACTGGGATTCATTGGGGCCGAGCTTCCGGCAGAACTAGGTGGCCTGGGGCTGGATGCAGTGACCGCTGGGGTAATTGTTGAGCAGGTTGCACGGGCGGACTTTAACGTTTCCTACGTGCAATTACTGGCGTCGCTGAATTGCAGCCTGCTGGCTAAGGCAGCGCCGGAACTGGCCACCAAAATTGTGCCGGGTGTTTGTGCCGGAGAGCTGATTCTGGGTCTGGGTTTAACCGAACCGGGGGGCGGTTCCGATGCCGGTAACCTGCAGTTAAAGGCGAAACTGCAGGGTGATACTTATATTTTGTCCGGCGAGAAGGCGTCGATATCCTGTGCCAGCCAGTCTGATTTTCTACTGCTGTTTGCTCGCACGGGCACGCCCGAGGAAAAGGCCAGGGGCGTGAGTGCCTTCCTCGTGCCGATGGATCTGCCCGGCATTACCACCACCGACTATGATGACCTGGGCACCCGAGCGGTGGGACGGGGCTCTATCTTTTTTGACCAGGTGGAGTTATCGGCGAAATACCTAGTGGGAGAGCAGGGTAAGGGGTTTGGCAAAATTATGCACGGGTTTGACTATAGCCGGGCGTTGATTGCTCTGCAGTGTCTCGCGCCGGCGATGGTTTCAATGGAGGAAACCTGGCAATACACCACGGAGCGGGAAGCCTTTGGCAATCCAATCGCTAAATATCAGGGGGTTACGCAGCCGTTAGCCGAGTTCGATACCCAATTGGCAGCGGCGCAGATACTCGCTTATAAGACGCTCTGGCTACGTGATCAGGATCGCCCCCATACCAAAGAGGCGGCCATGCTCAAATGGTGGGGTCCAAAGCTCGCCTATGATGCTATTCATCAGTGTTTGCTCACTCACGGGCACATGGGTTACACCAAAGAGCTACCGCATCAACAGCGTCTGCGTGACGTACTCGGATTGCAGATAGGCGACGGCACCGCGCAAATTCAGAAAATGATCATTGCTCGGGAAACCGTCGGCCGAGTTGCAGTACCTTACGACTAAACAGCGCGAGGATTAATGATTAACTGTCCGGGCATCGTCGATGCCGGTAACAGCCAACTGGAGAAAAAATTGTGAGCGAACGGGAAGAGGCATCGGTATTAATTGAACGGCGTGAGTCGGTCGGTGTTATCGAACTTAACCGCGCCGATAAATTTAACTGCCTTTCAACCGGGGTGCATGACTATATCGAGTCAGCCATGGATGAGTTTGAATCGGATCCCGCCATCCGGTCGGTGCTGGTTTGCGCAACGGGCAAACACTTCTGCACGGGAGCCGATCTTGACGAGGTGAGGCGTTACCGGGCGGAGGATAATTTCGGCGCGATCATCAAACACGGTCATAAAGTTTTGCGCCGTCTGGAAAGTTCACCTCTGCCGGTGGTTGCGGCGGTGCAGGGGTATTGCCTGGCCGGTGGCCTGGAATTGATGCTCGCCTGTGACCTGGTCTTTGCCGCCGACAATTCTCAATATGGTGATCAGCATGCCCAGTATGGGCTAGTGCCCGGCTGGGGAGGGAGTCAACGGTTGCCGCGAATTGTTGGCAAGCGTCGGGCGCTGGATTTGATGTTTAGCGCCCGCTGGATCGATGCGCCGACGGCGCTATCCTGGGGGCTGGTCAACTATGTGGTTGCCGACGCAGAACTTCATCCTCAGGCTCTGGAGTATTGCCATACCATCGGTCGGCGCAGCCGGGGCGGTTTGATGACCATGAAACGGCTGGTCCATGACGGGGAGCCGTTATCGCTTGATTCGGCGCTTGAGCTGGAAGTAAAGGTAGCGGATCAGGCAATGGCAGCACCGGATGTCGACGAGGGGCTCACGGCCTTTGCGGAAAAACGAGAGCCTGATTTCGGTTAGCGATTTCCTGGCGTTCAACTCGCTGAAAAAATTAGATAACCGTTAACGCGGGCTGTTGAAGCGTTCGGTAAGAGGATAAAACCATGGATTTTCAACTTAGTTTTGAACAGCAAATGATTCTCGACTATGGCCAGAACCTGGCGCAGTCGTTTGGAAGTGATTACTGGCGTGAACAATCCGATGCCCAGGCATTCCCGGTGGAGCTCTGGCAGCAGATCGCTGCCGATGGTTTTCTAGGGGTAATGGTGTCTGAGGAGTACGGTGGAGCCGGTCTGGGGATGACCGAAATAACGTTGCTAATGGAGGGTATGAGCGGTGCCGGCTTGCCTCTGTTTATGATGGTGGTGGGCCCAACCATGGTGCTAAGCCTGCTCGACCATTACGGCTCGGACTCCCTTAAGCAGCGGTATCTGCCGGCGGGCTGTAGTGGTGAAAAAGTGTTCTGTTTTGCGATAACGGAACCGAATGCTGGTAGTAATTCGATGGCGATAACGACGCTGGCTCGGGCGGACGGTAGTGGTTTCAAATTGTCCGGTCAGAAAAGCTATATCACCGGTGCCGATGCGGCCGATTACGCCCTGGTGGTTGCCCGTACGACACCGCTAAAGGACGCGGCGCGTAAGACGGATGGTTTTACCCTGTTTATGGTCGACCTGAAGGCGCCTGGAGTGACGATTCAGCCGATGGAAATTCCGGTGATGATCCCCGAAAAGCAGTGTGAAATATTTTTTGATGACGTTGAACTGGGGCCTGATGAGGTGGTGGGTGAGGTTGATCGAGGCTTCGGCATACTTTTTGATGTGCTCAACCCTGAACGGATAGTCGTGGCGGCTATGGCAGTGGGACTGGGCCGCTACGCCCTGAAAAAAGGGGTTGAATACGCCGGTGATCGTAAAGTGTTTGGGGCCCCAATTGGTTCACATCAGGGGCTCGCCCATCCACTGGCCCATGCTCATACCGAGATTGAAATGGCTGCACTGATGACCTACAAAGCCGCCGTTAATTTTGATCAGGGGGCGCCGGCAGGGGCGGAAGCTAACATGGCCAAGTATTTTGCCGCCGAGGCGGCCATCAAGGCGGTGGACTGTTCACTGCAGGTGAATGGCGGAGCCGGGTTTACTCGTGAGGTCGGGCTGCTCGATCTATACGGTCTGGTGCGGTTGCTGCGGACGATTCCGGTAAGCCGCGAATTGCTGCTCAACTATATCGGTGAAAAAGTAATGGGGTTGCCGCGTTCTTACTAGGGATGAAATCAACTTTCCTCAGTGGCAGCTGGTTCCTGGCGTTCGGGTGGCGTGCCATGAATCATTTGCCGCGTTTTATTCAGTAGTTCATTGCTACTGAAGGGTTTGGTCAGTAAATCGGTATAGCCAGGCCGCAATTTGATTGCGGTCGCCTGATTGTAGCCGCTGACAAACAGGACCTTGAGTCCCGGCTGTTGTTGACGGGCTAGTTGGGCCAGCCGCTGGCCGTCCATGTTGGGCATGATGATGTCGCTAATCAGCAGGTCAAATCGACTGTCGGCGCGGTCGTAGATGGCCTGCAGCGCCTCTTCACCGCTGGAGGCCATGGTCACCTCGTAGCCCCGAGAAGAGAGGATTTCATAACTCATCTCGACCAGGGCGGGTTCGTCGTCGACCAGCAGTATCTGGCCGGTGCCTGGCAGGGTGTCAAGCGCTGCTGACGGGTCGACGACAGGGAGGCTCGCGGCTGAGTCTGAATCGGCGGATGGAGAGAAGTAGAGGGTAAACTGACTTCCCTTTCCCGGGGTAGAGCTGATTTGAATGTCCCCACCGGCTCTTTGCACGAATCCGTAGACCTGGCTCAATCCCAGTCCGGTTCCCAGCTCCCCTTTGGTTGTAAAAAATGGCTCGAATACTCTGTCGATCGTTTGTTGATCCATTCCCGTACCAGTATCGATGATCGCCAGGGTGACATAATTTCCCGGTGGCAAGCGGGTATCGCGCATCTGTCCGGCCGACATGGAGCGGTTTTCGGTGCGAATAATCAGGTTGCCGCCGGTAGGCATGGCCTGTCGGGCATTTACGACCAGGTTAATCAGTGCATCCTCAAGCTCGGCGATGCTGACCTGAACGGGTAATAAGTCCTCAGCAAGTTCCAGTGTGATCTCTACATCAGCCGCAACCGATTTCTTAAATACGTCGAGGTTGTTCTCAACGACTTTATTCAGTTCAGTGGCGTTGGTTGTGCTAGGTTGTTGTTTGGCAAATCCAAGCAGTTTTTTGGTCATTTCCGCACTTCGGCGGCCGGCGTGAAGGATTTCATTGACGAAGGTGCTCGACTGGGGATCGTGCTTTAGTCGGTCGTTCAGCAGTTCGGCATAACCGAGAATGATCGCCAGCATGTTGTTGTAATCGTGAGCAACGCCGCCGGTTAACTGACCCAGCGCTTCCATTTTTTGCTGGCTTCGGCGTTGATCTTCGCTCTGGGCCTGGTCGGTGACATCCCAGGCAAAAAACACCAGCGCGAAAGCCGCACCGGAGTCATCGGTGAGGGGTGTTCGGGTTGTGTTGTAGATGCGGTTCTCTACCCCGTTGAACAGGGTTTCGATAATTTCAGACTTTTGTCCAGTTCGGAATACCTCTTCGTCTCGGGCAACGATCTCTTCGGCTTCGGCCTGCGGGTGGAAGTCAAAGGATGTCAGGCCAATGAGTTCGTCCGGTAGCATTCCAAAAACGGCGGCGTGGGTCTGATTTGAATGGAGGATGCGTCCCTCTCGGTCCTTCAGGACTACCAGTGCAGGGGCATTATTAATAACCGAGAGCAGCATCTGCTCACCTTCGCGACTGGCGCGGGCAGCGGCTAACTGCTGGGTGATGTCGCGAATAGTCCCGACGATTCTCCGTGGCGTCTTCTGGTCGTCATAGAAGAGCCGCACCGTGACTTCAATGTCACGATGGCCGCCACCGGGGCGGGTGATTGTAAAGATCATGGGTGCTGCCGATTTTCCTGCCAGCGCGTCAGTAGCGACTTTTCGCGCTTCTCTCGGTAGGCGCGCCGCTAATTTTTCATAACTCGGTGGTTCATTCGGGTCGATTTCCATCACCTGATAAAAACCGGGAGACCAGTGCAGCTCCTGCGTTTTTAAATCTCGGCTCCAGCTACCAATATTGGCCACTGTCTCAGCACCGGTTAGCTGTTCGTGCTGTCGCTGCATCTGCTGTTCGCGATCACGCTGTTGTTGCCAGTCGCTTTCGATCTGACGCGCCATGCGATTAAAGGCCGTGGCCAGGGTGCCCAGCTCGTCTCGGCTGTGAATGTCAATGCTGGTCTGGTACTCGCCTCGACTGACAGCGTCAGCGGCCCCTTCAATTTTCACCAGGTTGATGGTCATGGCCCTGGCAAGTAATACAAACACCAGGCTGCCCAGCGTGATTGCTAATGCTCCGATCACAACGCCATGGCGGGTTAGAGCAGCGAGCGAGGTAAACAGACTCTCAGTATCGAATAGTAGCTCGACACTGCCGACAGGCTCTCTGTCCAGCGAAAGTGGTAACTGGATTCTGAAGGGGGCCCTGGCGTTGGCACTAAGGGTGTGGCTTAAAAAGTGCTGAGGAGAAATTTCCTCATGCGGGTGCTCTTCCCGGGCAAGGGATTCTTCCAGTCGATCCGAGTTGAGAGACCAGAGTACGTCGCCATTCTGGTTGCTTATTCTGAGCGCCTGAACACCCCCTTTTTCAGCACGAGTCAGGGGTGACAGGACCTCTTTTATAGTAATGATATCTTCTTCGAGAAGAGGGGTTACCAGCGCCGATTGCAGCACCGGTAACAGTTCCGCGATGGAGCCTGCATACTCCTCAGCCAGGTGTTTTTGAGCGAGGTTCACTCCCTGCCAGGTAAGTACGGCCACGGTCAGGAATTCCACCACCAGCGCCGCAACCCCGAGTTTGAATCGTAATGAAAATGTCCGTTTTCTGGTCAATTTAGCCCCCTTCGCCAGTTATTGACCAGGGGTGACAGGCGGGCGATATCTTCATCATTGATGGGTGCGAATTGACCAGGGACACTGGGGACAAGGGTATTCAGGACAGTTGAAGTGGCAGAATTTTCGGTTTCAAACGTGTCTAGCAACCTGCCCATTCTTTGCGCATGCTCGGTTCCCAGGCTCACCGGGGCCAGGAACATGCCATTGGAAGACAATCGGGTGCGTTGAACAGTCACTGCGGCCTTAGCTTGTAAATCCAGCAGATGTGGGTGAGGAATTGGTGCGATAAAAGCGGCATCGACTGATCCGTTTAACAGGGCCCGCAGGGCGCCAGCATGGGTCGGTTTTGCTTCTATGGTTATCGTGAAAGGTTTGGTTTTATTTAGCACTGCGACCTGAAAATCGAGTAATTCGGCGACAAAGGTGCCCTGCCGAACAGTGGCCACGGTTCTTCCGGCGAGGTCTTCGAGCGTGCGATAGCGAGTCTGCTCGAGAGTTAACAATCGGCCGTAAGCAGGGATGGTCAATTTGCGCACGCGGTTCGCCGATCCCTGCTGGTCGAGCCAGGCAGCCACGTGCGGTGCGCTCAGATATAGGAAATAATCGCCATTTACCGCTCGTTCGGTGAAGGAGCCGGTATCAGGGGCAGAGACCAGCATGACGGGTTGTTCGAGCGATTGTTGAAGGTGTTTAGCGAGTGGGCGCCATGCTGGCAGAACGCGGGTGGTAACCGTGTAGGGATAAATGCCCAGTTTGAGTGCTTGCTGGCGCGCTGGGGGTGTTGTGTCCGCTAAGGTCGCCATGGGCAGGGTCAGACCGATGATGAGTAATCCGGATAGGACGAATCTGACACAGGCAATGCGGGCTACAAACATCTTGATTATGGTTGGTTCATGCGCTGATGCTCGGACGGTCGCTTACGCGTTTATGCCATTGATTAAGGTGGTCGGCGGAATCAGCAATGCGAATCTTCACGACCCGAGCGAAATCAATGGCGCAGACCGTGGTTATATCGGCCACACTAAAGTTTTCTCCAGCGATATAAGGCCGGCTACCGAGGAGCGTGTTGAGTCGGTCAAGATGTGTTTCGGCCCGCTGGCGGGCGATGGCCGCGTATTCAGGCACCTGTGGTTTTGTGTCAGCAAAGAACGGGTGACTGTGTTGAAAACAGTGGGCGACATTGAGCAGCAAGTTAAGCTCCATCCGCCGATTCCACATTTCAATGGTTGCCTGTTCGACGGGTGGGGTTCCGAACAGGGCCGGGTCGGGGTGAAGCAATTCGAGATAGCGGCAAATGGCCATCGTTTCGGCAATGTGGCTGTCTCTTATACACATCTCCGAGCCCACGAGACCTCTC